>NZ_JAPFBM010000030.1:0-2923 GCF_026153195.1 Aurantimonas litoralis
GGCCGTTCCCCAAAAGGAAATCAGCCTAACCACTGGCCGGATTTTACTCCGGCCGCCGCAGCATCAGCGCCGCCGCTTCGTGGCCTACTTTCTCACCGCCCTACACACAAAGTGATTCCCAGCGCACCGCCATGATCGATGTCCTCTTCCAGCCGCAGACCAATGGGCAAGAGCGGAAAACTTTTCGGCGGCTTTCCTCAACATTACCAAGCTGGCCGGCTTCACTCAGGAAACGTTCTCCGCCTGTCTAAACGACAAGGAATTGCAGCAGAAGATCGCCGCCGCGCAGAAGCGCGGACAAAAGATGGTTTGCGTGGACGCGACGCCAACGTTCTTCGAGAACGGCGACAAATACGCTGGCTCGCTTCCGGCCAATCAGATGTCGGCGATGATTGAATCCTTGTTGTAGGATCTATCATCGGAAGGAGCTTTTCGACACGCGCCGAAAACCCGGCGCTGGCGATCACCGCACTACCACCTCGGCTCCTACGCTCACGCGATCATACAGGTCGATTACATGCTCGTTGAGCATCCGAATGCAGCCGTTTGATACAGCCTTGCCGATCGAAGATGGCTCCGTCGTCCCGTGGATACGGTAGAGAGTATCTTGACCGTTTCGATGAAGGTAAAGCGCCCGGGCACCCAAGGGGTTGCCGGGCCCGCCCTTTAGCCCTCCCGCGTATTTTGCATATTTCCCTGGTTCGCGCTTGATCATGTTTGGTGTCGGCGTCCAACGGGGCCATTCAGCCTTCCGGCCAACTACTGCCTGGCCGGAAAAGCTCAGTCCAGCTCGGCCTACGCCGATGCCGTAGCGCCGCGCGAAACCGTCTTCTTCCACTAGGTAAAGGAACCTCGCTTTCGGATCGACGACAATGGTTCCGGGCGTGAAACCAGAGAAGGCGACACGCTGCGGCAGAAACTTCGCATCAAGCTCGAACGCTTGATGCGCGGCAGTTGGACCGGACAGGGTAGAGAATAGCAGGACACCAATCATGAACTGACGTCGGTTTGTCATCTCTTATCTCCGAAGTCTGACGCTGAAGGAGATGGTCGCACATGGCCGTTGATATTTGGTTGCTCGGGCGGGTTAGAGCATCGCTGCCGGATCGGGATTTGCCAAATACCAACGAGCGCAGGTCAGAATTGATGCGCTGAGTCCCGCAGTTCGATGAGGACGATTTGCAAGGGCTGATCGACAAACTTGCCGCGGCAAAGGTCGACGATACCGTCGTCGGCGGCGACAATGCGGTTGGAGGGCCAAGTGTTTCAACGAACTGCCGTACATTCTCGATCGGTTCAGCTCGGGCGATCCGGACACCAAGAATTGGCGGGTGATCGGACCTATCGGACCGCCTGGTAGGGATCAACGAGAGCTGCATCGGGCCGACTGATCTGGACGGCGGTAATCGATGTTTCCCTGGCGAGCTCCTCCGCGCCGAGACGTGCCAGCAAGCTGCGGAATTTGGGGTGCATCCCGCCATCGACATAAGCCATCGCCATCTCGGCGCGGCCTTCTACAAGAAGCTTCTGCACAACCCGCTCGTCGTCGTGTCGCTTTGCCGACACTCGGGGATCGACCCTGGTATTCATGGCAGGACAGGCAGCGGTCGGTTCGAGTGCCGCAGCGCCGTCGACGCGGCGGGCATCAAACACGTAGCGCCCTCCGCAGGCCGCGACCGTCGGCTCCCTGCGGGTGACTTCGAAGACGTCGTATCCGAGCTTAAGGTTGCGCCAGAACTCGATGTTCGGGTCGCCCTGATGCTTCGCCATCTGCTCAGCCGTCATTCGGAATGGGAAAGACTGGACCTGAAAATCGCTTTGTCCGATCCGGAAGGCTCTTTGCGCCTCGGCGTACACCTCGGCCACGCCATTGTCTGTCATGGCAAAGCAACCCGCGGAGGAACAGGCGCCGTGGACCATGAGGGAGTCTCCGGTGTAACCGAGCGCTCGTTCCAGTTGGTTCGGATAGCCGAGATTAAAGGAGCGGTGATATTTCGAGTTCGGGTTCATCAGGCTTGCCGTAACCTGATAAAACCCCTCGGGCGCCTGCCTGTCGCCGTCAGCCGTCTTCGGCCCTAGCCGCCCTGACCAGCGGCACATTGGATGGGTCTTGTGAAGCGCGTAGCGGCCGTCTGCCCCCTGCCTCCAAACCTCCAGCTCGCTTTCCTCCTTGAATATGCGCATGAGAATCGAACCTTCCGGGCGGGTTCTCTCGGCCACTGCGAGAGTCGCCGGCGCCAGGTCCGTGTAGGCATCTTCCGTGATCGAGACACACCCGCCGATGGACAACAGGGTGATCGCGGTAAACATTGCCCGCGCCACATACGGCAGGGAAGGCATTAGATCGTAGGAGTTCAGGGTCGCGCCTCTCTCAACGGCTGGATTTGGAACCACGCGTCGGCGGCCGGGATCGTGCACCAGTTTCCGCATCTCAGGAGGCATCCCCGCAGTCAGGCGCCGACGCAAGCTCGAGCTTGGATAGCGAGCCCGAGAACGCGTAGTCGCCGTTGTCGATTATGATGTCGTCCGAGATGCCGTTCTCGTACAGGGTGTAGCTTGTCTGGAACAGTGGCAGGCCGTCCAGCTTGCTGTCACTATTGTAATAGGACTCCGCCACCCGCCATCTGCGCAGATCGAGCATCGCAGCGACAGGCGAGGAGGCAGCCTCAGGATTCGCCGGTCCGGGCGGCGTTGCCTCCGCTTCGACGGGGGTGATGATCGCCGTCGTCGTCAGGAGTTTCCCTGCCTCGTTGTCGCCGTCATAGAGACGGGCCTCGACGAAGCTTTCCCCAGCAATCGCCCTGTCGATGAGATCCATCGTGTGCGCTGAGGGAAAGACCGACAGGGGCAGGTCGAACGTTTCGGCACTCGGCTCGGCGATTTCGACACGCGTACGAGTATCCGTATTTGTCGCGCTGCCCCG
>NZ_JAPFBM010000031.1:0-1596 GCF_026153195.1 Aurantimonas litoralis
TACGACATGCGCTGGGTTGATCCGGCCATCACGATCGGCATCGCGCTCTACATCCTCTATCTCGCTTTCACCGAGATTGGAGGCCCGATCCGGACCCTGATGCTGGGCAGCCCGCCGGACATCGACAATGACTCCGTTGTCGCTGCGTTACGCGGAGTCGACGGTGTCGCGGACATCCATCATGCCCATTTTTGGCAGATGGAGGAGCATGTTGCCGCTCTCGACACCCATGTGGTGATAGAGATGAAAGCCTGGGATCGCCTCGAAGACATCAAGCAAGCGATCAAGCGGATGCTCGAAAGCGAGTTCTGCATCACCCATTCAACGCTCGAGTTCGAGCGAGAGGACCAGTCGCATTGCAGCGCACATCTGTATGGCCACGACGCCCGTCCTAGCCGGCAAGATTGAGACCGGCCGCACCGAGTTCCACAGTCTGCTTCGCCCGGTCGGCGCACGCAGATCTGCGAGGACGTTAGCACCAAGATCACCGTCCTCAACGACGCGGGCAAGACCGTCTCCGTCCTTCTGGCCGGTAACACGGTTGCAGGTCTGATCGCCATGCGGGACGAAGCCCCGCCCCGATGCCGCATCGGGGCTCAGGGCCCTGCGCGGTCGAGGCGTCCTGATCATGATGCTGACGGGCGACAACCGACGGACAGGAGACGCCGTAGCGACGAGCCTGGGGATCCGGTCGCGGTCGGAATTGCTGCCGCAGGACAAGCAGCAGGCGGTGCGAGACCTCCAGGCGGAGGGCCATTTCGTTGCCAAGGTCGGCGACGGCATCAACGACGCCCCCGCCCTGGCTGCCGCAGACATAGGCATCGCCATGGGTGGAGGGACCAACGTGGCTCTGGAAACAGCGGACGCCGCGGTCCTGCATGGCCGGGTTCAGGACATTCCGGACATGATTGCCTTGTCGCGATCCACAATGCGCAACATTCATCAGAACATCGCGATCGCGCTTGGCCTCAAGGCGGTGTTCCTGGCCACGACGCTGCTCGGCGTAACCGGTTTATGGCCAGCCATCCTCGCGAATACGGGCGCGACGGTATTGGTGACGGCCAACGCCATGCGACTACTCGCCTGGAGGCCGCAATGACCGAACTCGCTGAGCAGGCTCTTCGCCTCGGGCCTGGCATCATACTCCTGACAACCTGCGTCTGGTTGATGATTGCAACCAGCCGAACGTCATCCATGATCGGCGGCAAGGCCTACGGCTTCGCCGGAACCGCACGCCAGCAGGTAGCACAGGGATTGTTCCGCCTGAGTGTCATCGGCGCCCTTGGCGCGCTGATCGGATATGCCGCAGAGATAAGGTGGCCGATCCTGCGTCCGGTCGGCAAGCTCGGATGGCTGCACGCAGTCGGATTGGCGTTGGCGCTGGCAGGCCAGTTCCTGACGGTTTTTGCGCAGTCCAGCATGGGAAAACGTTGGCGCGTGGGAGTTCCCTTTGCCGCGCCGGACGCACTGGTCACGCAGGCTTTATTTGGGGTCTCACGCAACCCGGTGTTCCTCGGCTTGCTCGCAATGGCCCTAGGCCTGGCACTGGCGGTTCCGTCGATCGCGATGATCGTTTGCGCCACCGCCTTCTGGCTG
>NZ_JAPFBM010000032.1:0-1161 GCF_026153195.1 Aurantimonas litoralis
CCGTTCCGGCTCGAGGACCAGCTCTCCGAGGACGAGCGGCTGATCTTCGAGACTGCCCGCTCCTATGCCGAGGAGAAGCTGCGGCCGCGCATCGTCGAGGCCTATCGCAACGAGACCACCGACCGGTCGATCTTCAACGAGATGGGCGAACTCGGCCTGCTCGGCCTGACCCTGCCCGAGGATTATGGCTGCGCCGGCGCGTCCTATGTTTCCTACGGCCTGGTCGCCCGCGCCGTCGAGGCGGTGGATTCGGGCTATCGCTCGATGATGAGCGTCCAGTCCTCCCTGGTGATGTATCCGATCTACGCCTATGGCGACGAGGCTCAGCGCCGCAAGTACCTGCCCAAGCTCGCCACCGGCGAATATGTCGGCTGTTTCGGCCTGACCGAGCCCGATGCCGGCTCCGATCCCGGCGGCATGACCACGCGGGCCGAGAAGATCGACGGCGGCTACCGCCTGTCGGGCGCCAAGATGTGGATCTCCAATTCGCCCATCGCCGACGTCTTCGTCGTCTGGGCGAAGTCCGCCGCCCACGACAACAAGATCCGCGGCTTCATTCTGGACAAGGGCATGAAGGGCCTGTCGGCGCCGAAGATCGAGGGCAAGCTGTCCTTGCGCGCCTCGATCACCGGCGAGATCGTCATGGACGGCGTCGAGGTCGGCGAAGACGCGCTGCTGCCGAACGTGTCGGGGCTCGGCGGTCCCTTCGGCTGCCTCAACCGGGCTCGCTACGGCATCTCCTGGGGCGCCATGGGGGCGGCCGAGGATTGCTGGAAGCGGGCGCGCGACTACACGATGGAGCGCACCCAGTTCGGCCGCCCGCTGGCCCAGACCCAGCTGGTCCAGAAGAAGCTCGCCGACATGCAGACCGAGATCGCGCTGGGGCTGCAGGGTTCGCTTCGGGTCGGTCGCCTGTTCGACGAGGGGGCCATGGCGCCGGAGATGATCAGCCTGGTCAAGCGCAACAATTGCGGCAAGGCGCTGGACATCGCCCGCACCGCCCGCGACATGCATGGCGGCAACGGCATCATGGGCGAGTACCACGTCATGCGCCACGCCCAGAACCTGGAGACCGTCAACACCTACGAGGGCACGCATGACGTCCATGCGCTGATCCTCGGCAAGGCCCAGACCGGCCTCCAGGCCTTCTTCTGAGCCGCG
>NZ_JAPFBM010000033.1:0-1075 GCF_026153195.1 Aurantimonas litoralis
TTCGAGGGCCTTGGGATATTTGGCGCCGTACTTCTCGGCGAAGACCGCGATGGCCGCTTCGGCACTCGCCCGTTCCGACGCGTCCCGCACCTCGCGCAAGTCCGTCTTCATGTTCGGCTGAACCGACTTCGGGACCCTATTGAGGATGTTGAGGAGCTTGTGTTGCCAGCATCGCTGGTGGCGCGTTCCGGGGAAGATCTCCTCGAGCGCTTTCCAGAAGCCGAGTGCTCCGTCGCCGACGGCGATCTCGGGCGCGGCGGCGAGACCGCGTGCTTTCAGGTCGACGAGCAGTTCGCGCCAGCTCTGCGCACTCTCGCGGACACCGACCTGGAAGCCGACGAGTTCTTTCTTGCCTTCGGGCGTGGCGCCGACGATGACGAGCATGCAAGCGGCATCATCCTCCATCCGTGCCTGAAGATAGACCCCGTCGGCCCAGATGTAGACGTAGCGCCGGGCCGACAGATCGCGCCGCTGCCAGCGATCGTATTCGTCCGTCCATTCGTCCTTCAGGCGTGCGATCACCGACGGCGACAGGTTCGGGGCGTCCCTTCCCAGCAGCGCAGCAAGGGCCTCTTGGAAATCGCCGGTCGAGATGCCGCGCAGGTAGAGAACCGGCAGCAGGGCATCGAGGCTCTTCGTTCGCCGTGCCCACTTCGGCAAGATCGCCGAGGTGAACGTGATGCGGTCGCCGCCTTTGCCGGACCCGTCACCAGCATTGCCGCCGCGGTCGCGAACCTTCGCTCGCTGAACCGGCACCGGGCCGATGCCCGTCTGAATGGTTCGCTCCGGGGCCATGGCCGTGGCGGACAAAACGAGCCCGGCCGTCAGAAAGCCGCTCCTCCTGCATCGCAGCCAGGAATACCTCGGCTTCCGCCTCGATCGCTTCTGCGAGCAACCGGCGGGCCCCATCGCGCAGCACCGAAGTCAGGGGATCCTCGATCGCGTCGGGATGTCGAAATGCGGAAACGGTGGTATCCGTCGTCATAGGCGTATCGCTCCTCTGGAGGTTCGGGCAGGCTTCAACAACCGCCCCGATACGCCGCCTTTCTCAAACCGTCATCACCCAGTTCCCGCC
>NZ_JAPFBM010000034.1:0-1049 GCF_026153195.1 Aurantimonas litoralis
CTAGAGCAGATCCGGCCTATTCCGGTTCATAGCCGGCAGCGGCGAAATAGTTGGCGCATTCGTCTGGCTTGAAGAGCGGGATGACGGCGCCGACTGCATCCCATAGCCCGTCGACTGTCCTTTCGGCCTTTGATCTCATCACCGCCTTGAGCTTGGAGAAGGCCATTTCGATCGGGTTGAAGTCGGGACTGTAGGGCGGCAGGTAGCGCAACTCGGCGCCGGCCTGCTCGATCGCGAGGCGGACGCCTTCGGCCTTGTGCGCGGGCAGGTTATCCATGATCACGATGTCGCCCGGGGTGAGCGTCGGCACGAGCACCTGATCGACATAGGCTCGAAAGGCGATGCCGTTCATGGCACCGTCGAGGACCATCGGCGCGGTCATGCCGGTCAGGCGCAGAGCACCGGTGAAGGTCGTCGTCTTCCAGTGGCCGTGAGGAACCCCGGCCCGGCAACGTTCACCGCGAGGAGCCCGTCCACGCAGGCGGGTCATCTTCGTCGATAGGCCTGTTTCGTCGACGAACACCAGGCGGGCCGGATCAAGATCGAGCTGGTCGTCGAACCACGCCTGACGCCGCTTCAGGAGCTCGGCGCGCTCCTGCTCCAATGCATGTGCGGTCTTTTTTTGAACGTCCAGCCACGGCGGCGGAGCCAGACGCTCAAGGCGCTGCGACCGATCCGGACATCCGCCTCCGCATCGAGACGGCTCACCATCTCGTCGAGCGTGATGTCCTTCTGCTCCTCGATCATTCCGACGATGAAGGCTTCGTGCGGATCGAGGGTCGACCCACGCTGCCAGCCCTGTCGCCGGGCCGTCCGTTCGCCGATCCTGGCTCTCCCAATCCACCGGATCGCGGTCGATATGCCGATCCCGAACCGGGCGGCGGCCTGCCGTGCAGATATCCCGTCCGACGACGCCTTCAAAACCCGTGACCGCAGATCCTCGCTCAACGCTCTGGCCATCATCCACCTCCATCGAGGTAGAAGTTGAATCAGACGTCGGGCACACCGTCACTTCACATCCGATTCATCGATCAGAGGATGCGCTCTAG
>NZ_JAPFBM010000035.1:0-936 GCF_026153195.1 Aurantimonas litoralis
AATCCCGTGGTGACGCTGAACGGCTGGTCGCTGCCCTTTCGCATGAACAACGGCGTCAAGGAGTTCCACCTCGTTGCCGAGCCGGTGGAGCGGGAGATGGGCGAGGGCATGACCGCCTATCTGTGGGGCTACAACGGCCAGGCGCCGGGACCGACCATCGAATGCGTCGAAGGCGACCGGGTGCGGATCTTCGTATCGAACCGGTTGAAGGAGCACACGACCGTTCACTGGCACGGCGTCATCCTGCCCTGTGGCATGGATGGCGTGACCGGCCTGACCCAGCCGGGAATTCCGCCGGGCAAGACGTTCGTCTACGAGTTCGACGCCGTGAAGAGCGGGACCTTCATGTACCATCCGCATGGCGACGAGATGGTCCAGATGGCCATGGGAATGATGGGCATGTTCATCATCCATCCGAAGGACCCGGCCTTCATGCCGGTCGATCGCGACTTCGTCTTCATGCTGTCGGCCTACGACATCGATCCCGGTGCGTATCTGCCGAAGGTCATGGAGATGACCGACTTCAATCTGTGGGCGATCAACGCCCGGGTTTTCCCGGATGTCGCCCCTCTCGTCGCGGCGACCGGCGACCGGGTACGGGTGCGGGTCGGAAACCTGACGATGACCAATCACCCGATCCACATGCACGGTTACGACTTCGAGGTGACCTGCACCGACGGAGGATGGGTGAAGCCCGAGGCTCGCTGGCCGGAGGTCTCGATCGACATTCCCGTGGGGGCGATGCGCGCCTACGAGTTCGACGCGGTCTATCCGGGCGACTGGGCCCTGCACTGCCACAAGTCGCACCACACGATGAACGCGATGGGACACGATATCCCGACGCCGATGAACGCCAACAAGGCCAGGGTTGCGGCGAAGATCCGCCAGATCCAACCGGACTACATGCCGATGGGCGAAACCGGGATGGCCGAAATG
>NZ_JAPFBM010000004.1:0-455739 GCF_026153195.1 Aurantimonas litoralis
GCTCTTCAAGCCAGACGAATGCGCCAACTATTTCGCCGCTGCCGGCTATGAACCGGAATAGGCCGGATCTGCTCTAGACAGCCAAGGTTTCCCACGCCTCCATAAAATTTTCGTAGTCCATGCGTAATCGAAGATGTTGTAGTCGAGAAAATTTTTGGAACTGTGTATTCTTATCGTTTGCCTTTGCGCCTATATTGTCCCTGAGGAAATCCAGCGCTTCTATTACGGAGTGTAACCGGTTGCCGTATACCGGCTCGTGATGAGCTACGCGATTTCTGACAGTGTAAACCTTCTCAAGAGCTAATGAAACATCAGATCTATCTAGGTTTTTGTTTGGGAAAACCTTTTTAATACAGGGTTTCCATAGTAAATTAGCGTAATCGGAGGAGAATAGCCTTTTCCACAGATTAAATGTTGTTTGCGACATTACTTGTCCGTGGGTCACACGGAATGTCTTCTGACGAGACTTCGCTCGAGTCGCATGAGTAATATCAGCAGGCACTCCCTTCGGAAAGGCTACTACATCGAGAGCGCGTTTATCATCATAACTTAGTTTAGCATAGTCGGCCTTCTGTGCATGCCGAATTGCGCCTCCGATGGCGTCAGTTTCTCTTGGGAGGAGAGGCACCTTCGCAAGTCCTGATACAAGCCATTCCTTGTCGCCAAACGTTGCTGCAATCTGCGTATCAATGCTGTTGCGTAGAGCCAACTCGAACAGCGCGATCATCGACATGAGGGAGGAGCCAAGCTGCAATGTCTGATTATGGAGTGCGATGGCACGTTCTTTTCGGTCGGTCAGATCCTCGTAGGTTTTTAAACGTTCTCGCGAAATGAAATCGACAATATCCATATGATCCTTATCCCCTTGACAAGCCACCCATCTTTGCCTATCTTCACCCTCGAAAGGCTGGGGATCAGGTCGGCAGTTCTGCTTCGGCAGTTACGGACCCCCCGCCTACTGAAGGAAAAGCCCGCTCGTGTAGCGGGCTTTTTCGTTTGGGCCGTGTATTAGGATGCACCCCCTATAGCTTCCCCAGTTTGCAAGCGGCTTCGTCCGAAACAGAATTGCCAATTCTGTTTAAGTTAGAGTTAGCCTGCAAGAGGCAGCTTCGCCATACCATTTGCGCGACACCGAAGATTCCGCGGTCCACCAGATTCAGCTCTTTCCATGCACTGAAGGCCCGGTTCATTCTGTGGTTCTGCTACCAGATCCGGGAACTCATTCCCCAACAAAGATGATCAGCACGACGAGTGCGGCGATCCAGACGAACAGTCCGAGCCAGCCTGCCATGTTGGACTCGACCAGGATGCTGCCATCGGTTTCGCGTCGGAAGCCGAACCAGTTGAAGCCGCCCTCGCTGCTGCGGAGCGTCTGAACCCTGAGCTTGCCGAAACTCAGGGCGGGCAGGAGGTATCGGGCGGTGGTGTAGCCGACGACGTCGCCGATCATGTCGAACACGGTTGGGTATCCTCATCGCTGGCCGGCAGGCTGGTGGGTTGTCGCCATGGTTCGACAGGCTCACCATGAGGGTGCAGGGGGCGGCGGATGGTTGCGTCAGTCAAGCGTGGCGGGTGGCTGTCGGCGGAGGTCCGGGCAGGTGCGAGTGGCGGCGAGGGCGGGGAGGCGGTGGTAGCGCCGGGCGATCAGCGCTTCCTTCTTGGCGCGGGTCCAGCCCTTGATCTGCCGCTCGCGGGCGATGGCGTCGAGCATGCGATCGTAGGTTTCGGTGAAGACTAGGACGACGGGGCGGCGTTTGCGCGTGTAGCCATCGTAGAGGCCCTCCTTGTGCTCCCACAGCCGGGCTTCGACCGGCTGCTTCGTGAGGCCGGTGTAGTAGGAGCCGTCGGCGCAGCGCAGGATGTAGACCGTGGCTTCGAGCGGCATGGGCTGGTCCCGGTCTGGTGGCGGGGGCGCTCGGGGGAGCGCTTCGGCGTTGATCCTTCGACAAGCTCATCCTTCGACAAGCTCAGGATGAGGGATCTGGCGGGGCGAGGCAATCGGGATCTGGACGGTGGTGCGTCACCCTCGTGGTTCGACAGGCTCACCATGAGGGTGAAGGGGACGGTGTGCCGGCTCTGGCGGCCTGCGCGGTTCGCGTCTGGACGATAGACGAGGGGCGGGGAAGGCCGAGGGCGCTGCCAGCGTGCCAGCGTGCCAGCATGCCCGGGAGCCCGGGAGCCCGGGAGCCCGACGTAACCGAACGTCGCCGCTTCGTTTCAATGGGCGGCGTGAGCCTGCTGAGGTCTACTTGCGCTGCCAAGTGTGCTGCTGCGGACCGCACTGCGGCCGACCGCATTGCTGAAAGGTCGCCAGCGTTGACCTGCATGCAATTACGCCAAGCAATCGCGGTCCGCGGGATCGTTCCGTGTGTGGCAGCACCTGTCAGCTAGGCGCGACGGTTTCGGAACCCCTCATGGTGAGCCTGTCGAACCACGAGGGGTGCCCGGCGCCTCAGCTGTCCATCTTCAAAGCGGCGATGAAGGCTTCCTGGGGGATGTCGACCTTGCCGAACTGACGCATGCGCTTCTTGCCCTCTTTCTGCTTGTCGAGGAGCTTGCGCTTGCGGGAGGCGTCGCCGCCGTAGCATTTGGCGGTGACGTCCTTGCGCAGGGCCGAGATGGTCTCGCGGGCGATCACCTTGCCGCCGATCGCCGCCTGGATCGGGATCTTGAAGAGGTGGTTGGGGATCAGCTCCTTCAGCTTCTCGCACATGCCGCGGCCGCGGCGCTCGGCCTGACTGCGGTGGACCAGCATGGAGAGCGCGTCGACCGGCTCGCCATTGACCATGATCGACATCTTGACGAGGTCGCCCTCGCGGTAGTCGGCCATGTGGTAGTCGAAGGAGGCGTAGCCCTTGGAGATGGATTTCAGCCGGTCGTAGAAGTCGAAGACCACCTCGTTGAGCGGCAGCTCGTAGGAGACCATGGCGCGCTTGCCGACATAGGAGAGGTCGGTCTGGTTGCCGCGCCGCTCCTGGCACAGCTGCAGGATGTTGCCGAGATAGTCGTCGGGCGTGAGGATCGTGGCCTTGATCCAGGGCTCGTGGATCTCGGCGACCTTCATCACATCCGGCATGTCGGCCGGATTGTGCAGCTGGATGGTCGAGCCGTCGGTGAGCTTGATGTCGTAGACCACCGAGGGCGCGGTGGCGATGAGATCGAGGTCGAACTCTCGGCTGAGGCGCTCCTGGACGATCTCCAGATGCAGCAGGCCGAGGAAGCCGCAGCGGAAGCCGAAGCCCAATGCGGCCGAGGATTCCATCTCGTAGGAGAAGCTGGCGTCGTTGAGCCGCAGCTTGCCCATGGCGGCGCGCAGCTCGTCGAAATCAGAGGCGTCGACCGGGAACAGGCCGCAGAAGACGACGGGCTGCGCCGGCTTGAAGCCCGGCAGCATGGACGTCGTCTGGCGCTTGTCGTCGGTGATGGTGTCGCCGACGCGGGTGTCGGCGACTTCCTTGATCGAGGCGGTGATGAAGCCGAGCTCGCCGGGGCCGAGCGCCTCGACCTGGACCATGGCGGGGGTGAAGACGCCGACCCGGTCGACCGGGTAGCGGGCATCGGTGCCCATCATGCGGATGGTCTGGCCCTTCTTCAGCTCGCCGTCGATGATGCGCACGAGGACGATGACGCCGAGATAGGCGTCGTACCAGCTGTCGACCAGCATCGCCTTGAGCGGCGCCTTGCGGTCGCCCTCGGTGGGGGCGGGCAGGCGGTGGACGATGGCCTCCAGCACGTCCTCGATGCCGAGGCCGGATTTCGCCGAGATCATCACCGCGTCGGAGGCGTCGAGGCCGATGACCTCCTCGATCTGCTCCTTGACCTTGTCGGGCTCGGCGGCCGGCAGGTCGATCTTGTTGAGGACCGGGACGATCTCGAGATTGGCGTCGAGGGCGAGATAGACATTGGCCAGCGTCTGCGCCTCGACGCCCTGCGCCGCGTCGACCACCAGCAGCGCGCCCTCGCAGGCGGCCAGCGAGCGCGACACCTCGTAGGCGAAGTCGACATGGCCGGGCGTGTCGATGAGGTTGAGGACGTAGGTCTCGCCGTTCTTCGCCGTGTAGTGCAGGCGGACGGTCTGGGCCTTGATCGTGATGCCGCGCTCGCGCTCGATATCCATCGAGTCGAGGACCTGGGCCTTCATGTCGCGCAGTTCCAGCCCGCCGGTGGACTGGATCAGCCGGTCGGCAAGGGTCGATTTCCCGTGGTCGATATGGGCGACGATCGAGAAATTGCGGATGTGGTCGAGGGGCGTATTCGCGGGCATGGTGCTCATGTCGCGCGATATAGAGATTTGTAACGGTTCTTGGAAGCGCCGTTTCGCATGGACGGCCAGCGGGCGGGCGGATGTGGCCACGAAGGCGCGGCGGCGGACACCGAGAGTGCCGCCGCCGCCAAGCTCAGGATGGGGCGTTCCGCCTAGTCGCAGATGGTGACCGGGCCGACATCGACGCAGCCCCTGCGGCGATCCCGCCGCCGCCGACGCCGCCTGCGCCGCTCGCGCCGCCGCCGCCTGCGCAGGTCCCGCCGGCGTTCGCGCCGGTTCCGCCGCCGCCGACGCCGCCGCCGACGCCTGCGACGCCGATCGTCGCGGCGCTGGGCGACCTCGTAGCTGCCATCGTCCTCCCCGTCGGGCAGGTCCGGATCCGGATCGGGCTCCGCCGCATCGGCCGGGGCCGTCAGAATGACCGTCGGGGCGACGAGCGCCAGACCGCCGGCCACGCCGAGACCGATCAGGAACCGGCGGCGCGACGGCTCGACGGTGTCCTCATCGGGTGGCCCGGCATCACGCCGTCCGGCTCCGTATTTCCAAAACATCCATTGCATGCTGTCCTCCAAGTCGACGCCGCATGGCGCCGCGCTGCCGGCTTCGAGCATGACCGGTGCGGCAATCCGGTCGGCCGGGCAGCCCTGCCAGAAGGAAAACATAGATGTATGAGAGATATGGTCCAGTCAAAAATGTCATATTCTGACGGATATGCTCGCGGCGGTGGCATTTTATTCCGCAGGGGAATGTCAGTGATTGCTGCGATGTTGTGTGGCGGAGCGTCGATTCTGGGCCGTCGCGCCGGCAATTGCGGCGTTCCGCGCCGTGCGGGCGGCGGCTGATGGCGCAGGAGATCGAGCGCAAGTTCCTGGTGGCGCATGCCGGCTGGCGGGCGCTCGCCACGGGGTCGGCGCAGCTCGAGCAATTCTACCTGTTCAGCCGGGAGGGCGCGTCGGTGCGGGTGCGGATCAGCGACGGGGCGCGGGCGCGGCTGACGATCAAGATCGGGCGGGACGGGCTGTCGCGCGGCGAGTTCGAATACGACATCCCGCTGCAGGACGCGGTGGAGCTGCGCGAGAGCCGGATCGGCAAGCTGGTGGAAAAGACCCGCCATATCGTGCCGCTGGCGGGCGGCTGGCAGGTGGAGGTGGACGTCTTCGCCGGTGCGCTGGACGGGCTGGTGATGGCCGAGATCGAGCTGAAGACGGCGGACGACGCGCCGCCGCTGCCGGATTTTCTCGGCCGCGAGGTGACGGGCGATGCGCGCTATTTCAACTCGCAGCTGGCGCTGGAGGGAATGCCGCCGGCGCCGGATTGACGCCGGGCCGGCTTGGCAGACGGCGGCCCGGCGCCATCTTGGCCAAGGCGCGTCCGGCGTGGTCGGCGCGCCGCAGATCCCATTCGAAGGTGCAGATGCCATGGCCTACAAGCTCGACCCCGCCGCGCCGCTCGATGCCGAGTTCCGGCGCATCGCCGGCGAGCAGCTACGCCGGGCGGAGCGGGTGCTGGTGGCGGCAGACGGCGACCCGAATGCCGCCGTGCACGAGGCCCGCAAGCGGTTGAAGAAGCTGCGCGGGCTGACGCGGCTGGTCCGCGATGCGCGGCCGGCCTTCCATGCGAAGGAGAATGCCCGCTACCGCGACCTGGCGCGGAGCCTGTCGGGGGCGCGCGACAGCGGCGCGCTGGTGGAGGCGCTCGACCGGCTTGCGGATCATTACGGGGCGGAGGTGGCGCCGGCGGTCTTCGAGCATGTGCGCAGCGAACTGATGGCGCGGCGCGAGGCGGCGACGACGCGCGATCTCGGCTCGGCGATCGAGGCGGCGGCGCGCAGCCTCGGGGCGGCCCGCCACAAGCTCGACGGCTTCGTCATCGCCCCCAAGGACAGGGCGGGCGACGCGGCGACGATCATCGCCGAGGGTTTTGCCCGCACCCATGACCGTGCGCGGTCGGCGCTGGCGACGGCGCGCAAGGAGGGCGACGACGAGGCCCTTCACGAGCTGCGCAAGCGGGTCAAATATCACTGGATGCATCTGCGGCTGATCGCACCGCTGTGGCCGGACGCGATCGCCCCGCTGACCAAAGCCGCCAAGGCGATCGCCGACGGGCTCGGCCTCGACCATGATTATTCCGTGATGCGCCAGGAGATCGCGGCGACGCCTGAGGCCTTCGGCACGCCGCGCGAACTGGCCGTGCTGGCGGCGCTGATCGATCGCCGGCAGGCGGAATTGCGCGTCGCTGCGCTCGATACGGCGCGGCGGCTCCTCGCCGACGATCCGGATGGCGTAAGGAGGCGGGTGAAGCGGCTGTACCGGGCCGGGCCAGTTCGAGGGGCGAGCGATCCCGGCGCGCCGGTCGCCTCGCCGCTGGAGGTCCTGCGTCAGGCGGAGTGATCGCAGCAAGGGGCAGGAGGCCGACGGACGTCATTGCGCGGTAGCGGCTGGGTGTCAGGCGGCGCCCGGTTTCGCAGATGTGGCGGCGCGGTTCGAAGGACAATGCCCGATCAGGCGATCCGTGCCCGACGCAAAAAGGGCCGCCGGATCAACCGGCGGCCCTTCGTTCATGCGGGAGCGTCGAGGCTTACTGCTGGCCGACGGTGATCCGCGTCTCGTCTTCGAGCTCGGGATACTGATCGTCGTCGAACTCGCTCAGCGCATCGATCTGGCTCTCGGTGACGTTCGGCGCGATCATGCCGCGGTCGGTCGCCATGAGCGAGGACAGCGGGATCGCCACTTCCTTCTCGCCGAGGCCGAGGAAGCCGCCCGAGCCGATGACGGCGAAGAGACGGTTGTCGACCTTCACGATCTCCTGGATGTCGCCGAGGACTTCGCCATTGGCGCCGATAATGTCGTAGTCGGTGACTTCCTCGACGGTCATCTCACGCTCGCTCGAAGAGCCCGGATTGATCGCCATGGTCTCGTTGTCGGTCGCCGAGCGCTCGCCTGCCGTCTCCTCGGAGGTCACGCGCTCCTGGCGGTCCTGGCTGGCGGCGTTGCCCTGCTGCTGGCGATCCGCAGCGGTGTCGTCCGAGCCGTCCATCGGCGAACCATCGGCGTTCTGATAGATGATCTTCGGCTCACCCTTCTCCTGGTTGACGGAGACCTTGGCGTCGTCGCTCTGATAGCGGATCTGCGGGCGCTGCTCGGACTGGCGGACCTGAACATTGGCGTTGGCCTGGTCGACCGTGACATTGGCCTGCTCGTCGCCATCGTCCGAGGTCTCGACCGCGGCATTGCCGGAATCATCGACGGAGACCCGCGGCTCGCCCTGGCTGACCGAGACTTCCGGCTGCGCCATCTCGACATCGACATTCGGGTCGGGCATGCGGACGGTGATGGTCGGCTGCGGAATGTCGACGCTGATCGTCGGCGCCGGCTGGTTCACCGTGATGGTCGGCTGCGGCTGCGAAACCGAGACGTTGGGATCGGCCTGGTTGACCTGGACGTCGGGCTCCGGAACGTCGACCTTCACCGCGGGGGCATCCGGCTGGACAACAACGTCAGCGGTGGAATTTGCGTTCTCGCTGTTGTTGTCCTGAGCGAAAGCGGTGCCGGTCAGTGCCGAGCCTGCAAGAAGAGTGACGACGAAAATATTACGCATGTAATATTACCTTTCTATTCGATTGGTAACATAACGAAATCTCCGATTGAGATCCCGCTTGCTGGATGATGGCAAAACGGGGGCAGGACCAGTCTGTTCCGTTATTCGTTTTTCGGTTTTTGTAGCCGCGACGTGAAAATGGCGTCGCTGACCCGTGGCGACCTGTCCGGGGAGGGCGCGGCCGGAGCGGCCGTCCCGTGCTGCGGACAGCGCCGCGACCGACCGTCCGACCCGAGCGACGAACCGGCGCCGGACAGAGGCGAGCGGGCCGGGCCGATTCTGAGGGACAGGGTCGCCGATCCTCGGTCGTGTCCTAGCTGGAATGGCCGCGAAACCGAGGCGAAGGGAAAGGCGCGCCATGAGACAGACCGGTCTGACCATTGCCGTTGCCCTGACTTTGGCGCTCGGCGTGATGACCCTGCTGCCGCTTCTGGAAACCAATGCGTGGTGGGTGCGCTACCTCGATTTCGTTCGCCTGTATGTCGGGGGTGCGCTGCTCGTGCTGATCGCCCTCCTCGGCGCCACCAGGGCCTGGCGGTGGCGAACGGGGGCGGCGATCATGGCTATCTGCGGGGTGCTGGCGGCGCTGCATCTCGCCAAGCTGCATGTCTATATGCCGGTCGTGGCGCCCATGGCCCCCGCTTCCCCCACCTGTCCGTCGGGCTCGGGGCTTTCGGTGATGGTAGCGAACGTCAAGAAGGGCAACCGCGACTTCGCGGCCTTCCGCGACGTGGTCACCGACGCCGACCCGGACATCCTGCTGGTCCTGGAAACGGACCAGTGGTGGGACACCCAGCTGGCAGCCCTGCAGGACCGCTACCGGACCAGTATCGAGAGCGTGCCGCAGGCCGTCGAATATTACGGCCTGCATCTGTTTTCCAAATATCCGCTGGTCGATCCGGCGGTGGAATTCTGGTTCGAGACCGGCACGCCGAGCGTGACCGCCGATATCACGCTGCCGGCCGGCACGGTCCGCTTCATCGGCATTCATCCGCGGCCGCCGCAATCCTTCGAGCATTCCACCGCCCTGCGTGACGGCACGATGGCGCAGGCCGCCCTTGCGGCGGCCGACTCGACCATGCCGACGATCCTGGCCGGCGATTTCAACGCCGTGCCCTGGGAGCGCACCTTCCGCCGCATGCTGCGGGTGGGCGGGCTGCTCGATCCGCGGGTCGGGCGCGGCTATGTCGCGACCTATGATGCGGAAAGCCCGATCCTCGCCTGGCCGCTCGACCATATCCTGTTCCAGGACGCGATCGGCCTGCTCGGCTTTTCGTCGCTGCCCAATGTCGATTCCGACCATTACCCGGTGATGGCCGAATTGTGCCTGGCGCCCGACATGGCGGCCCGGCAGGGCGCCCCCGCCGAAGAGGACGGCGATCGGGAGGAACTGCGCCGGACGATCGAGGCCGCGCACGACCGCGCGGCGCAGATGTAGGCCGCTCAGCGGGGCCGCCATCGCGGAGGGGCCCCGGCGCACGGGGCCTGCCCGGTGAGGCACGATGAAAGGAGGCCCCATGCTGGGCTTGCAGGATGCATCGATCTGGCTCGTGGGCGGCGCCTTTCTCGCCGCGGCCGTGGCCATCGGCTTTGCCGGGTTCCGGCTGTCCTATGTGGCCGACACGCTGGCCGACCGGACGGGGATGGGCGAGGTGGTGGCCGGCGCGCTGTTCGTCGGCGCGGCGACGTCGCTACCGGGGGCGATCACCTCGATCTCCACCGCCATGCAGGACGCACCGGGCCTCGCCGTCGGCAACGCGCTGGGCGGGCTGACCGCCCAGACGGCCTTCATCGCCATCGCCGACCTGTTCTATCGCCGGGCCAATCTCGAACATGCCGCCGCCAGCGTGACCGGGCTGGCGCAGGGCGTCCTTCTGGTGGTGCTGCTGACCATTCCGCTGATCGCCTCGGCGGAGCCGCCGGTGACGATCTGGGGCGTGCATCCGGCCTCGGTGGTGATCCTGATCAGCTATGCCTTCGGCCTGAAGCTGCTCTCCGACATCAAGGACGACCCGATGTGGAAACCGGTCCAGACATCGGAAACCCGGGAATCGCTGTCCGACCCGGAGGAGGGCGAGGATCGCGAATCCGGGCGCTCGCTGTGGGGCCGCTTCGCGCTCTATGCCGGGATCACCGCGGTGGCCGGCTACGTCATCGGCGAGGCGAGCCTTGCGCTCGTCGACATCACCGGCCTGTCGCAATCGGCGGTCGGCACGATCTTCTCGGCCGTCGCCAATTCGCTGCCGGAACTGGTCACGGCGATCGCCGCGGTGCGGATCGGCGCGGTGAGCCTTGCGGTGGGCGACGTGATCGGCGGCAATGCCTTCGAGGTGATGTTCCTGAGCGCCGCCGACTTCTTCTATGACGGCTCGATCTATGCGGCGATGGAGCCGCAGGACCGGACCACGGCGATCATCGCCATGCTGATGACCGGCGTCCTGCTGCTCGGGATGCTGCGGCGCGAGCGCACCGGCCCGGCGGGGATCGGCTTCGAGAGCGTGCTGGTGCTGCTGCTCTATGCCGGCTCGGTGGTGCTGATCTTCCTGTGATCGCTGGCCTGGGGCGCGCGTTCGGACCGGCCGCCGGAGGGCGGCGTCCGGCGGGGTGCCGGCGGGGGCATTTCCTCGGCGGCGCTTAGCCGGCATAAAGCGGCCGAACGACACTGGGAGCCCATGACATGATCGACGCCTTCATCTGCGACTATATCCGTACCCCCTTCGGCCGCTTCGGCGGCGCCCTGTCGGGGGTTCGCGCCGACGATCTGGGGGCGGTGCCGATGGCGGCGCTGATGGAGCGCAATGGCGGCGTCGACTGGGAGGCGGTGGACGACGTGTTCTATGGCTGCGCCAACCAGGCCGGCGAGGACAACCGCAACGTGGCGCGCATGTCGCTGCTGCTGGCCGGGCTGCCCACCAGCCTGCCGGGCGTGACGCTGAACCGGCTCTGCGGCTCGGGCATGGACGCGGTGATCACCGCGGCGCGGGCGATCCGCTCCGGCGAGATGGAGATCGCCATTGCCGGCGGCGTCGAATCCATGTCGCGCGCGCCCTTCGTCATGCCCAAGGCCGAGACGGCCTTCTCGCGCAATGCGGCGATCTACGACACGACCATCGGCTGGCGCTTCGTCAATCCGCTGATGAAGGCGCAATACGGCGTCGATTCGATGCCGGAGACCGGCGAGAACGTGGCCGCGGATTACGGCGTCACCCGCGAAGCCCAGGACGCCTTCGCCGTGCGCTCGCAGCACAAGGCCGCGGCGGCGCAGGCCTCGGGGCGGCTCGCCCGCGAGATCACGCCGGTGACGATCCCGCAGCGCAAGGGCGACCCGGTGGTGGTCGACACCGACGAGCATCCGCGCGGCGACACCACGGTGGAGAAGCTGGCCAGGCTGCCGACGCCGTTCCGCAAGGAGGGCGGCACGGTGACCGCCGGCAACGCCTCGGGCGTCAATGACGGCGCCGCGGCGCTGATCATCGCCTCGGGTCCGGCGGCGCGCCGCTACGGGCTGAAGCCCATCGCGCGCATTCTCGGCGGGGCGACGGCCGGCGTCTCGCCGCGGGTCATGGGCATGGGGCCGGCGCCGGCCTCGCAGAAGCTCTGCGCCCGGCTGGGGCTCAACCCGACCGATTTCGACGTGATCGAATTGAACGAGGCCTTCGCCAGCCAGGGCATCGCGGTGCTGCGGGAACTGGGGATTTCCGAGGAGTCCGAGCATGTGAACCCGAATGGCGGCGCCATCGCCATCGGCCATCCGCTCGGCGCCTCGGGGGCGCGGATCACCGGCACGGCGGCGCTGGAGCTGTCGCTGACCGGCGCCCGCCGCGCCCTGGCGACCATGTGCATCGGCGTCGGCCAGGGCATCGCCATCGGCCTCGAGCGGGTCTGACCGTACGACAGCGACGGCGGCGCACGCGCCGTCGCACTCCGCCCGCGGCGGCAATGTCCGGAGCCCATGGGGCGGGTCGTCGCGGATGGTGGCCGCCGCAGCGGCCGCATGTTGGCGGCCATTGCCGGGCTGTGCTCCCGGCGCAGCGTCATGGATCAAACCGGCCGGATCGACAAAGATTCGCCCGGTCCATGCGCAGGTTTTTTAACAGATTTCCGCGCAACTGGTCCTTGCGACGATGTTCAGGGCGCAATCATATCATAGTATTACTATGTCGTTGGTTGCAGGTGCATGCAATTCTGCGTGGTGAGATTCCCCGATTACTCAGTCGTCCTTAGTATGGCCGCAGGGGAGCGCCCGATGCAGTACGTGACGAAAGCCGGAATCCGCAGCCTGTCGGTCGTGCTGGGCCTTGTGGCCTTCGGCCCCGCGGCCTCGGCGGACAGCTTGCGCATCGGCGGCACCGGCGTCGCGCTGGGCGGGATGAGCCTGCTCGCCGAGGCCTTCGAAGCGGCGCATCCCGACAGCGAGATCGAGGTCTTGCCGAGCCTGGGCAGCAGCGGCGGCGTCAAGGCGCTCCTGGCCGGGGCCATCGACCTGTCGGTCAGTTCGCGGGCGCTCAAGGACGCCGAGACGGAACAGGGCGCCATCGCGCGGCTCTATGCGACGACCCCGCTGGCGGTCGTGACCTCGACCGGAACCGATGCTGAGGCGGTGACGACGCCGGACCTCGCGAAGATCTATGCCGGCACGCTGCGCGAATGGCCGTCGGGCGAGGCGATCCGGGTGGTGCTGCGGCCGGAATCGGAATCCGACACGCAGATCCTGCGCGGCCTGTCCGACGACATGGCCGCGGCGGTCGACGATGCGCTGAAACGGCCGGGCCTCGTCAGCGCCACCAACGACCAGGAAAATGCCGAGACGCTGGAGCGCCTGCCCGGTTCGGTCGGCGTCATCGCGCTCGGCCAGATCGCCACGGAAGGCCGCAAGCTGAAGGTGCTGGAGCTCGACGGCATCCGACCGACGCCGGGCGCCACCGACGCGCGCAGCCAGCGGCTGATCAAGAGCCTCTATATCGTCAGCACCGCGCAGACCGCGCCGGCCGCCGAGGCGTTCCTCGACTTCGTCTTCTCGCCGGAGGGCCGGGCCATCCTGGCGGCGAACGACCACACGCCCGCCGAGTAGCCGCCGATGATGTCGCAGCCCACCGAACGGAACGTGATCGCGCCGTCGATGCTGCGCTTCACGACGATGCTCGCGCTGGTCGTGTCGGTGCTCGTCGCCGTGGTGCCGCCGGCGCTGCATTTCTACTACGGCCTGCATTATGCCGAGGGGAGCCTCGCCGCCGAAGCCCGGCTGAACTCGCGGCTGGTGTCGCAGATCGTCGGGCGCAATCCGCAGATGTGGCAGTTCGAGACGCTGCGGATCGACGAGATGATCGCCTTTACCGACGCGACCATGACCAAGACCCTCCTGAATGCCGAGGGCGGGGAGGTGACCCGCATGGGCGCCGCGGCGCTGCCATGGCCGACGGTCACGACCGCCCACCCGGTCTATGATTCCGGAGCGGTGGCCGGCCGCATCCTGATCACCCAGAGCCTTTTCGCGCTGGCCAAGACCTCGGCCCTGCTGTTCCTCGTCTGCGCGGCCGGTGCGCTGGGGGTGTTCTTCGCCCTGCGCACGCTGCCGCTGCGGCTCCTCAGGCGGGCGGCGGACCGCGCCTCGTTCCTGGCCAGCCACGATCCGCTGACCCAGCTGCCGAACCGCTCGCTGTTCAACGAATGGCTGGTGCGATCGGTGGCCGACGTCGACCGGCAGGACGGCAGCATGGCGGTGCTGTGCCTCGACCTCGACCATTTCAAGGAGGTCAACGATCTCCTCGGCCACGCGGCCGGCGACGAATTGCTGCGGCAGGTCACCGAACGGATGACGGCGACCCTGCGGCGCAACGACGTCCTGGCGCGGCTGGGCGGCGACGAATTCGCCATCATCCAGAAGCATTTCGCGCAGCCGGCCGGCTCGGCGCGCCTCGCCGAACGCCTGATCGAGGAGCTGTCGAAGCCCTTCGACCTGTTGGGCAACGAGGTGATGATCGGCGTCAGCGTCGGCGTGGCGCTGCGCCGCGACCCCGAAGACCGCGACGGGCAGGACCTGCTGCGCCAGGCGGACATGGCGATGTACCGCGCCAAGAACGACGGGCGCGGCACGTTCCGCTATTTCGAAGAGGCGATGAACGACCGGCTGGTGGCCCGCAAGACGCTGGAGCTGGCGCTGCGCCACGCCATCGCCCGCAACGAATTGCATCTGCACTACCAGCCGCAGATCGACATGAAGACCAACAGCGTGAAGGGCGTCGAGGCGCTGATCCGCTGGTATCGGGGCGAGGACGGGATCGTCCAGCCGAACGACTTCATCCAGCTCGCCGAGGAGACCGGCCTGATCATCCCGATCGGCGAATGGGTCATCCGCGAAGCCTGCCGGCAGGCCGGCGACTGGCCGGAGCTGACCTTCGCGGTGAATGTCTCGCCGGTGCAGTTTCGCCACGGCAATCTGGTCGAGACCGTGCGCAGCGCGCTGGCGGAGGCGGGCGTCGAACCGCACCGGCTGGAGATCGAGATCACCGAAAGCGTGCTCCTCACTCATACGGACGAGACCATCGAGACACTGCGGGCGCTGCAGGCGATGGGGGTGCGGATCGCCATGGACGATTTCGGCACCGGCTATTCCAGCCTGAGCTATCTGCGCCGGTTCCCCTTCGACAAGATCAAGATCGACCGCTCGTTCACCTCCGACCTCGGCACCTGTTTCGATGCCGACAGCATCGTGGCGGCGGTGATCAATCTGGGCGCGGCGATGGGCATGGTCTCGAACGCGGAGGGTGTCGAAACCCTCGAGCAGGCGGAATTGCTGCGCGCCCAGGGCTGCAACGAGGTGCAGGGCTTCCTCTACAGCCGCCCGGTACCCTCGGCCTCGATCGCGCAGCTCTTGGCGGACTGGAAGACCAAGGTGGCCGAACTGCAGTCTGCCGCCCCGGAGACCGTGGTCCAGCCCTTCGCGCGGTGCGCGCCCGAGCTGACGCAAGCGAGCTGACGCCGAACCAGGCGGTGCGCCCGGCGTCTCTGCCCAGGGCGGACGCGCGCTGCGCGCAACGCACGCGGACGCGACGAGAACCAGCGGGCGACGTTCAGATCATGGCTTCGGGGAAAGTGGTGCCCAGGGACGGAGTCGAACCGCCGACACTGCGATTTTCAGTCGCATGCTCTACCAACTGAGCTACCTGGGCGCCTGCCACCCGCGACGGCCTCGTGAGGCGTCCGGCGAAAGCTCGGGCCTTATAGAAAAGCTCCCGGCCCCTGTCCAGCGCTCTGTCATCGCAAATGCGAAAAAGTCTGGCGGGGCGTTGCGAACCGGCGTCCGGCCCTTGAGCGACAGGGCGCGGAGAGGGCGTTCGGTCCGAGGAGAACAGGGTTTCGTGACAGCGGGACGACGGTCGCGCCGGTTTTGGCGCGCGGTGTCGATGGGAGCGGGAGACGTTGCAGTGCAAAATCCGTCGGGAAGAGCCGAAATGACGGTTGACGCGCGCGGCGAAATCAAGGAAACAGCGCCCATCGCTGCCGTAGCTCAGGGGTAGAGCACTCCCTTGGTAAGGGAGAGGCCCGGGGTTCAAATCCCCGCGGCAGCACCATTTCTTCAAAAATCACATTGTCTGGGCCAGGTCGCGGTAAAGCTTTGCCACGGCCTGTTCGACGTCGTTCGTCGTGTAGCCGCTGGCGACGCGGGCGCGGGCCGAGGCGCCCATGCGGGCGGCAAGCTCCGGCTCGCTTGCGAAGCGGGCGAGCGCGGCGGCAAAGCCCTGCGAATCGCCGGCCGGCAGGACGATGCCGTCCTCGCCGTCGCGCACGAAATCGCCGCAGCCGGGCACATTCGTGGTCAGGAGCGGGCGGCCGCAGGCCGCCGCTTCGAGGAGCGTGCGCGGCAGGCCCTCGCCGCCGCGCGATGGCAGGCAGGCGACGTGATGGGCGGCCCAGACCGCGGCGACATCCTCGGTGCGGCCATGCCAGTCGATGAAGGGCTCGGCCGACCATTCCGCGAGCGTCTCGGCGGAAAAGGCGCGCGGATTGGACGGGTCGGGCGTGCCGTAGAGCGACAGGGTGACGTCGACGCCGCGGCTCCTGGCGAGGCGCACCGCCTCGACGATGGTGTCGATGCCCTTGGACCACAGCATGCGCGCGACGACGGCGACCTTCAGGGGCGGGGCCGGCGGCAGCGGTGCCTGCGGATAGGCGGCGGGATCGATGCCGGCACCGCCGACGACGAGGATGCGCGGCGAATCGGCGGGCAGGCGGAGGAAGCCGGCATCGCCGGTGTTCTCCAGCAGGAATCGTGTGCGCTTTCCGATGAGGGCGACGCGGATGGTGGCGGCGATGGCGGCGCGGATGGCGCGGCCGGTCGCATCGCTGCGGGCGCCGAGATAGCCGAGGCCTGTGACGGCGTAGATCCGGCGGGAGATGCCGGCGAGGCGGGCCGCGGCGCCGCCGACGAGAATCGAGCGCAGGGCGATGCAATGGACGATCGCCGGCTTCTCACGCTTCAGAATCGCGGTCATGCGCCAGAGCGCCGAGGCGACGGCCTTGATGCCGACCTCGCGGCGTTCGGCCTCGAGCGGCACGATGCGGGCGCCGACCGCTTCGATAGGGCCGGCATGGTTGCGGACCCTGGTGACGACCACCGTCTCGAAGCCAGCATCGCGCGCGGCCCGCGCCATGGGCAGGAAATGCGAGACGAAGAACCAGTCCTCGGTGATGATGAACACCACCTTGGGACGGGCCGGGGTCTTTGTGGTGTCGGCGGGTCTCTCCACGAAACGGCCTTCTCGTGCTATCGCCGCTGGGCGGCAGGATGTGCGGGCCGGGGCCGCGGGTCTCGCCCTTAGATCAGAGCGGCGGTCCGGGCAAACGCCGGTGGCGAGGGCACGGGCTGGGGGCGCGATCGAAGGCCGTGGGGCCGGCGCCGGGACAGGGTGGTGCGCGATGGCTGTGCGATCCGGTCGTTACGGCTGGCGGCGCGGGACGGACAAGCGGGAGACGCGGATGGATTCGCTGAAATTCGGAACGAGCGGGCTGCGCGGACTGGTGAGCGATCTCGTCGGCTGGCCGAGCTTCGGCTACACGCTGGCCTTTCTGCGCCATGTGCGGGCGGGCGATCCGGCGGGCGCGGAGCAGATGGTGTTTTTCGGCCGCGATCTGCGGGCGAGCAGTCCGGAGATCCTCGAGTCCTGCATCGCGGCGGCGCATGCCGCCGGCTTCCGGGCGGTGGATTGCGGCGCGGTGCCGACCCCGGCGCTGGCGCTGGCGGCGATGCACCAGGGCTGCCCGGCGGTGATGATCACCGGCAGCCACATTCCCGATGACCGCAACGGGCTGAAATTCTACGGCCGCGGCGGCGAGATCACCAAGGCCGACGAGACCGGCATCGCGGCCGAGTTCGCGGCCATCGCCGGGGGCGATCCGCGGCCCGGGCCGGAGGCCGGCGGACAGGCGGCGGAACGCGACGCGCTGGCGGTCTTCGCCCGGCGCTATACCGATTTCTTCGCGCCCGATGCGCTGGCGGGGCTGACCATCGGCGTGTTCCAGCACAGCTCGGTGGCGCGGGACCTGCTGGCGGATCTCGTGGCGGCCCTCGGCGGCACGGCAGTGGCGCTCGGGCGCTCCGACGCCTTCGTGCCGGTGGATACGGAAGCGCACCGGCCGCAAGACGTGAAGCAGATCCGCGACTGGGCGGCAAAGGGCCGCTTCGATGCGATCGTCTCCACCGACGGCGATGGCGACCGGCCGCTGGTGGCGGACGCCAAGGGCACGATCCTGCGCGGCGACGTTCTGGGGCTCCTGACCAGCCGGGCGCTGGGGCTGACGACGATCGTCACCCCGGTGACATCGAGCTCGGCGGTGGAGACGTCCGGCATTGCGAAAAAGGTGGTGCGCACGAAGGTCGGCTCGCCCTTCGTCATCGCCGGCATGGCCGAGGCGGCCCAGGCCGGCGCCGAAGGCATTGTCGGCTTCGAGGCGAATGGCGGCCTGCTGCTCGGCTCGGCGGTGACCTGCGACGGGCGCAGCCTGCCGGCACTGCCGACCCGCGACAGCGTGCTGCCGATCCTCGCCACGCTGGCCATGGCCCGGCGGCGCGGCATGGACCTGGCGGCGCTGGTGGCGGAGCTCGACGCCGGTCATGCGGCGGCGCACCGGCTGCAGGATGTGCCGCAGGCGGCGAGCGGCAAATTCCTGGCGCGGCTGGCCGAGGATTCGGAGTTTCGCGCCGGCTTCTTCGCGCCGGCGGGCACGGTGGCGTCGGTCGATGCGCTGGACGGCGTGCGGGTGATCCTCGACGCCGGGCCGGTGGTGCATTTTCGCGCCTCGGGCAACGCGCCGGAGCTGCGCTGCTATGTGGAGGCCGGGTCTGAGGCGAAGGCGGCGGAGCTGCTGGCCTGGGGACTGGCGGCGGCGGAGGCCGAGGTGCGGGGCTGAGGCTCCCGAGCCGCATCGCGGCGCGACGGTCTGCGGCATCGCGACGTCGCTGAACCCATGTGCCTGACGAGCGCGCCGGCCGGGTGACCGGGGCTGCCGGTGACCCGTTCAGGTGCGGAGGGGCCGGGAGGGTCCGCCCGTTGCTCAGCCGCGGGCGTAGATGTCCTCGATGCGCACGATGTCGTCCTCGCCGGTATAGCTGCCGACCTGCACCTCGATGAGCTTCAGGTCGATCTTGCCGGGATTGTGCAGGCGGTGGACGCAGCCGATCGGCAGATAGGCGGCCTCGTTCTCGTGATAGAGGCGGACCTCGTCGTCGATGGTCACTTCGGCGGTGCCGTGGACGACGACCCAGTGCTCGGCGCGGTGGTGGTGGCGCTGCAGGCTGAGGCGGCCGCCCGGTTTGACGCAGATGTGCTTCACCTGGAAACGGTCGCCGATGTCGATGCGCTGGTACCAGCCCCAGGGGCGATGGATGCGCAGATGCTCGCTGGCCTCGCTGCGGCCGGCCTTGCGCAGCTTGGCGACCATGCGCTTGACGTCGGGCGCGGCATCCTTGGCGGCGACCAGCACGGCGTCGTCGGTGGTGACGACCACGACATTGTCGAGGCCGAGAACGGTGGTCAGCACGTCGTCGCTGCGCACGAAGCTGTTGGTCGTGTCGATGGCCGCGACATTGCCCTCGAAGACGTTGCCGTCGGCATCCTTGTCCTTGATCGCATGGAGCGAATCCCACGAGCCGATGTCGGACCAGCCGAAATCGGCCGCCAGCACGCCGCCGAGGCGGGTGGTTTCCATGACGGCGTAGTCGATGGACAGGGACGGCGAGCGGTTGAAGGCGTCGGCGTCGAGGCGGATGAAGTCGAGATCGGTGACCGCGGCGTCGAGGGCGCCTTCGGCCGCGACCAGGACATCGGGCGCATGGGCGCGCAGCTCGTCGAGCATGATGTTGGAGCGGAAGGCGAAATTGCCGCTGTTCCAGACGAAGCCGTCGGCGAGATAGGTCTCGGCCGTGGCGCGGTCGGGCTTTTCGACGAATTTGTCGAGGACATGGGCGCCGTGGCCGAGGGTCTCGGTGCCCGGACGGATGTAGCCATAGGCGGTGGAGGGATGGTCCGGGGTGATGCCCAGCGTCATGATGCGCCCGCCGGCGGCGAGCTGGGCGGCGGTGGCGACGGCGGCGAGGAAGCCGGGCTCGTCGCGGATGACATGGTCGGAGGCGAGCACGAGGCAGGTGGTGCCGGGGGCGCGGCGCTCGGCCATCAGCGCGCCGATCGCCACGGCCGGGGCGCTGTCGCGGCGCTCGGGCTCCAGCACGATGTCGGCGGCGATGCCGACCGCGGCGAGCTGCTCGGCGCAGATGAAGCGGAAATCGTTGTTGGTGACGACGATCGGCCGGGTAAAGCCGTCGCCGGCGACCCGGCGGACCGTCGCCTGGAAGGGCGAGACGCCATCCTCAAGAAGCGCGATGAACTGCTTGGGCATGGTGTCGCGGGAGATCGGCCAGAGCCGGGTTCCGGCGCCGCCGGCCATGATGATCGGCAGGACCTGATCGCGCTGTTCCATGGCTTTCCTCGTCGTATTTGAACGTCCGGCATCGCACAGATGCATGACGGCTGCATGTGCCGGTGATCTGCCGGAACACTGCCCTTAGCTACCATGGCAGAGCAAGCGAGGGGGCGAAAGCCGCGCGGGATGGTTGATGCCGTGCTTCGTACGCGGCGAAGCGCGCGGGTGGCTCGGCGTTTTGACAGGCGTACCTCAAGCGGCTTCTATGCGCCCCTGACGGGCTCCGAGACGGGGCCGGCGGCGCGGGGAGGCGCCGGGAAGGGGGAGGCTTTCGATGAAGACGATGCAGGGGCCGGGGATTTTCCTGGCGCAGTTTCTCGGCGATTCGGCGCCGTTCGACGATCTGAAGTCCATCGCCGGCTGGGCGGCGGGGCATGGCTACAAGGGCGTGCAGCTGCCGACCTGGGACACACGGCTGATCGATCTGGAGAAGGCGGCCGGCTCGAAGGATTATTGCGACGAGATCACCGGCATCTGCCGCGAGGCCGGCGTCGAGATCACCGATCTGTCGACCCATCTGCAGGGCCAGCTCGTCGCCGTGCACCCGGCCTTCGACGAGGCCTTCGACGGCTTCGCGGTGCCGCAGGTACGGGGCAATCCGAAGGCACGACAGGCCTGGGCGGTGGAGCAGATGAAGCTGGCGGCGAAGGCTTCGGCGCATTTCGGCTTCAAGAGCCACGTCACCTTTCCGGGCGCGCTCGCCTGGCCGTTCCTCTATCCCTGGCCGCAGCGGCCGGCGGGGCTGGTCGACACGGCCTTCGAGGAACTGGCGAAACGCTGGGTGCCGATCCTCGACGCCTTCGACGCGGCGGGCTGCGACGTCGGCTACGAGATCCATCCGGGCGAGGACGTCTTCGACGGCGCGACCTTCGAGATGTTCCTCGAGGCCTGCGGCGACCATCCGCGCTGCCAGATCAATTACGACCCGTCGCACTTCCTCTTGCAGCAGCTCGACTACCTTGAGTTCATCGACATCTATCACGAGCGGATCTGCGCCTTCCACGTGAAGGACGCCGAGTTCAACCCGACCGGCCGGCAGGGCGTCTATTCGGGTTACCAGCCCTGGACCAAGCGGGCCGGGCGGTTCCGCTCGCTGGGCGACGGGCAGGTGGATTTCGCCGGGATCTTCTCCAAGCTCGCCGAATACGACTATGATTCCTGGGCGGTGCTGGAATGGGAGTGCTGCCTGAAGAGCCCCGAGCAGGGGGCGGCCGAGGGCGCGCCGTTCATCGCCAGCCACATCATCGAGGTGACCGACAAGGCCTTCGACGATTTCGCGGCGGGCGGCACGGACGCGGCGGCGAACCGGCGCATGCTGGGCATCGAGGGCTGAGGGGAGGACGCATCATGACGAGCGAGGAACAGGACACAGAGCGGCCACGTCGCATACGGCTGGGTATGGTCGGCGGCGGGCAGGGCGCCTTCATCGGCGGCGTCCACCGGATCGCGGCGCGCATCGACGACCGGTTCGAGCTGGTCGCCGGGGCGCTGTCCTCGACGCCGGAAAAGGCGCTGGCGTCGGCGGCCGAGATCGGCCTCGATCCCGAACGCAGCTACGGCTCCTATGTGGAGATGGCGGCGACGGAAGCGGAACGCGAGGACGGCATCGAGGCGGTGGCGATCGTCACGCCGAACCACATGCATTTTCCGGTCGCCAAGACGTTTCTGGAGGTCGGCATCCACGTCATCTGCGATAAGCCGATGACGACGACGCTCGCCGAGGCGCAGGAGCTGGCGGAGATCGCCGCGGCCTCGGGCAAGATCTTCGTGCTGACCCACAATTACACCGGCTATCCGATGATCCGGCAGGCGCGGGCGATGGTGGCGGCCGGGGATCTGGGAAAGATTCGGATGGTCCATGCCGAATATATCCAGGACTGGCTGGCCGACCGGGCCGAGGATACCGGCTCCAAGCAGGCGGGCTGGCGCGTCGATCCGGCGAAGGCCGGCGCCGGCGGCTCGATCGGCGACATCGGCACGCATGCCCACAACCTTGCCTGCTTCGTCACCGGGCTGAAGGTGGAGCGTCTGTCGGCGGATCTGTCGTCCTTCGTGGAAGGGCGCGAGCTCGACGACAATGCGAACATGCTCTTGCGCTTTGCCGGTGGGGCGAAGGGCATGTTGTGGGCGAGCCAGGTGGCGGTCGGCAACGAGAACGGGCTGTCGCTGCGGGTCTATGGCGACAAGGGCGGGCTGGAATGGCGCCAGGAGGAGCCGAACCGGCTGTGGTTCACGCCGCTGGGCGAGCCGAAGCGGCTCCTGACCCGCGGCGGGGCCGGGGCGAACGCGGCGGCCGCGGCGGTCTCGCGCATCCCGGCCGGCCATCCGGAAGGCTATCTGGAAGGGTTTGCCACGATCTATGCCGAGGCGGCGGAGCTGATCCACGCATCGGACGCCGGCCAGGCGCCGCCGGACGGGCTGGCGCTGCCGACCCTGGCGGACGGGATCGACGGCCTCGCCTTCATCGAGGCCTGCGTGGCGTCGTCGCAGAATGACGGGGCGTGGACGGCGCTTTGACGCGCTGGTTGCCCTGCGCCCGCCTGTACGGGCTTTTCCGGGCGACCGGCGGGCGGGACCCGATGGGAACTGACGACATGGACGAGGCGTGATGTCGCGACCGACGATCCGGGACGTCGCCCGTGCGGCGGGGGTGAGTCTCGCCACGGTGGACCGGGTTCTGAACCGGCGGGCCGGCGTGCGGGCGAAGACCGTCGCCAAGGTCGAGGAGGCGATGCAGCGCCTCGACTTCACCCGCGACATCACCGCGGCGAATCTGTCGAAGAAGCGCCGCTACCGGCTGAGCTTCCTTTTGCCTGACGGCGACAACAGCTTCATGCGCGGGCTGGCGGCGGCGGTGCAGGCGACCTCGCGGCACTCGTCGCTGGAGCGCGCCGAGGTGACCGTCACCATGGTGCCGGCCTTCGATGGGCCGGCCTTGGCTCGAGCGCTCGACGCCATTGATCGCACGGCAACGGACGGCGTGGCGGTGGTGGCGACGGACGCGGCGGAGGTGCGCGACGCGATCGGCCGGCTGACCGGCGAGGGCGTGCGGGTGGTGACGCTGGTCAGCGACCTGCCCGGTTCCAGCCGCGACCGCTTCGTGGGGATCGACAATGTCGTGGCGGGCCGCACGGCCGCCGGTCTGCTCGGCCGCTTCTGCGGCGGCGCGCCGGGGCGGATCGCCGTGGTCGCCGGGTCGATGCTGCTGCGCGACCATGTCGAGCGGCGGCAGGGATTCGAGACGGTGATGCGGGAATATTATCCGCATCTGACCGTGCTGCCCTCGCTGGAAGGGCTGGACGATGCCGAGCGGGTGGCGTCGCTTCTGGGCGATCTGCTGGCGCAAGACGGCGAGATCGCCGGGCTCTACAGCCTCGGCGCGGGCAATCGCGGGGTGGTGACGGCGCTGGAACGGGCCGGGCTTGCCGGCCGGGTGCGCGTGGTGGCGCACGAGGTCAGCCCGCATGCGCGCGCGGCGCTGCACGACGGGATCTTCGACGCGGTGATCAACCAGGATGCCGGGCACGAGGCGCGCAGCGCCGTGCGCATCCTGAAGGCGCTGATCGACGACCGGCCGGTGCTGGAAGCGCAGGAACAGATCCGCATCGACATCTTCATGCGGGACAATCTGCCGTAGCGCGGCGCGCCGGTGCAGCCCCGGTCATGGGACCGAGGGCGATCGGGTCGCGACGACGCGTTCTGCACAATTTGCAGGCAGCGACGGATTGACGTCTGGTAAGCTTAGGATAGCGTGTGTCGTCTTCCCCGGGGGTGGGCAATCTCGGAAGGGAAGATACGAGGCGGCTCGGTGCGCTCCCAACGTGCCGGGCCGCCGCTGCCGGTCAGGGACCGGTTGGGCAGTCGGACACATGGCGCGCGGGCCGGATGGCGGGCCGGGGCCGACACGCGGTCGGCAACCGGCCTGATCGTCTCACAAGGGGCAGGCTGCCCCCCGGATGCCTGTTCAGCCTTCGAGCTTCGAACGGGCGCTGTCTTCCAGATGATAGATGCGGACGCGGGCGATCTCGCGCTCGACGGAGCGGAAGCGGGCGTCGACGAAGGCGTTGTACATGCGGCGCATCGTGCTGGGGCGGGTGGTGGCCATGATCTCTCTCCAATGTTGTCCGGGGCGGCGCCAGCGTGTTCGGCGCGTCGTTCCGATGAGCGAGATATAGGCGGTCTTGCTGCGCTGCGGTATCGGGATGCTTGCAGGTGAGCCATGCGGTGAATGCATGGGCGAGCGGGGCGGCGTTAAGCGTCCGTCAAGGAAGACCGGCGCGCTTGCGTGCCGAGGCTGGGAGCCCTGCACTTATGCACGCCCGGGTCGCAAAGGAGTTGTGTTAGGCGGGCAAATATCGTTCTGGTTGCTAAGTCAGCGCGCTGCATATAATCATTCCCGCTGGGGAGAGGTATATGCGTCAAGCGTTGTTGTATCGTCTAGGTTTTCTCGGTCCATGGCAAGCGTATCTCAGGATCATGCTTCGTCGCAGGCCCGGCGACGAGAACTGGCAGAAGCGATATCTCTACCCCTTCGACTATATCGAAGCGCGGTGGGCCGGCAATCGCTGGGAAACGCGGCCCTATAACAAGACCGACCGCGAAATCGAAGACGAACTCGTCGATACGCAGACCTGGTAACTTTTGCCGGCTGCAGGCATCGAGCGATCCGAGGCTGGGTCCAGATGCCCCTGAGCCGTCCAGACGATCCCTTCCTCCATCAGAAACGAAGCTGCGGTACCCTGTCCTCTCCACGGGAGGGGAGGCGAGAGGTTGCATCGGCCGAGCGCGAGTCCGCACCGACATTCGAATCGGGCTCGGGCCATCGCAGCCGCTGACTTGCGCAGGGCGCTTGGCATGGCGGTGCGGTGAACGGCGTCAGGTTGAGAAACGGCCTGTGGGCGCAGAGACGCCGCGGCTGTGTCGCGCATCGAACATGACGTTCGATTCTAGCGACGAGGCAGACGTTTTTTTCGGGAAGGTTCGGATGGTGGGCGTGACAGGGATTGAACCTGTGACCCCTTCGATGTCAACGAAGTGCTCTCCCGCTGAGCTACACGCCCATCCGACGAGGCGGCTTTGACCACAGACCAAAGCGGTCGTCAATAGGGTCTTGCGGGCATTTTCGCGGAGAATTCGATGGCCGGTCCGGCGGTCGCCGGAGCCGCTGCGCCGCGGGCGGATAGGCACCGGGAATGCTGCGATCCGGGTAGGCGGCTTGCGCCCGGCGCGCGCGCCGCGCCGGACGGAGGAGCCGCGGCGGGCGGCGATCCTGCGGGGCAGGGGATCGGCGCGCCGGCGCCCGGCCTGCATCTGTGCAGGGCCGGGGGCGTCGAAAGACGCGATTGCGCGTCCGTGCAAGCCGAGCGAGGTTCAGCCGGTCAGGCGGCGTCCTCGAGCATGCGGGCGACCTCGTCGACCAGCTCGCGCAGATGGAAGGGCTTCGACAGGATCTTGGCGTCCTTGGGAGCCTTGGAATCGGGGTTGAGCGCGACGGCGGCAAAGCCGGTGATGAACATCACCTTGAGGTCGGGATCGAGCTCGGTGGCGCGGCGCGCCAGCTCGATGCCGTCCATCTCCGGCATGACGATGTCGGTCAGGAGCAGCGAGAACGGCTCCTCGCGCAGGCGCTCATAGGCGCTGCCGCCATTGTCGTAGCTCACGACTTCGTAGCCGGCCCGCTCCAGCGCCTTGGCGAGGAAACGGCGCATATCGTTGTCGTCTTCGGCGAGTAGAATCTTTGACATTCACGTTATCCGGATACGCCGGGCGCAACGATGCCGGCGGCTGTTCATTGAGGTCGCAATTCCATAGCAGAATGCCGGAACTTTTTCTAAAAGGAATCAGGATCCGGCGGTGGACGGCGGATTTTTCGGTGCGCCATCCAACCGGAAGGGGACAGTTTGGCGAACATACCCATGATCACGACGGCCGGCGGGGCGGTTCCCGCCTTCGAAGTCGTCGAACCGGCCGAGCCGACCATCCCCTTCGTCTTCTGCTCTCCCCACAGCGGTCGCGACTATCCCGCCGATTTCCTGGCGGCGACGCGGCTGCCGGGCGATTCGATCCGCCGGTCGGAGGATCTGTTCGTCGATCAGCTGTTCGAATGCGTGCCGAGACTCGGCGCGCCGCTGATCCGGGCGCGGTTCCCGCGGGCGTTTCTCGACGTCAATCGCGAACCCTACGAGCTCGATCCGCAGATGTTTTCCGAGCCACTGCCGGACTACGTCAATGTCGGTTCGGTGCGGGTGACGGGCGGGCTCGGCACGATCCCGCGGATCGTGGCTGAAAACGAGGAGATCTACCGCAAGCGGTTGTCGCTCGCCGAGGCGATCGGCCGGATCGGGACGATCTACAAGCCATTCCACGCGGCTGTCGAGGAGCGGCTGCGGCGCACGAAAGAGCGATTCGGCATGGCGATCCTGGTGGACTGCCACTCGATGCCGTCGAGCGTGCGGGCGCTGCCGGGCGGCCGGCGGCCGGACATGGTGCTGGGCGACCGCTACGGCACCAGCGCCGGCGCCCGGCTCGTGGCCATCGCCACCGGCCGGCTGACGCGGCTGGGCTACGACGTGGCGCGGAACAAGCCCTATGCCGGCGGCTACATTACCGAGCGCTACGGCCGGCCGGCGATCGGCCAGCACGCGATCCAGATCGAAATCAATCGCGGGCTCTACGCCGACGAGCGCATCTATCGCCCCCATGCCGGCTTCGAGGTGCTGGCGGAGCGGCTGGCGGCCTTCGTCGCGGGCTTCGCGGAGGATGTGGACGCCGATTACGGGCTGCCGGCGGCGGCGGAATAGGCCTGCCGGATCCTGCGGGGCGACGCGAAAAAAAACCGCACTGCGGGAGGGCAGCGCGGTCTGAGTCTAGGGAGGAAACGCCCGTAAGGGCCGCGGTACATCAGCACCGCAACATCAAGATATACTGCACTGCGACAGAGCGCAAGCGGAATCTGCATGGAAATCGTGCAGAAAAGTTTGCCGCCACATATTGAGGCATGTGCGGCGCCCGCCGATGGCCGGAGGGCGCGGGGGAATCGCCGCGTGGCGCGCATTCACCGGTCGCCCGGCCCTTGGCGATCCGCTAGGATCGGAATCCTCGTGATCTCAGTGGATTCTTCGCGCGCATGATTCTCCCCGACGTCTCCTTCCTGTTCGAACTCGCCGATGCGGCGGATGCCGAGACGCTGCCGCGGTTTCGCGCCGGTACGGCCGTGGACAACAAGCGCGCCGCGGATTTCGACCCGGTGACCGAAGCCGACCGGGCGGCCGAACGGGCGATCCTGTCGGCGATCGCGGCGCGCTATCCGGACCATGCGGTGCTCGGCGAGGAATTCGGCGCCAGCGGCACCAGCGACCGGCTGTGGGTGATCGATCCGATCGACGGCACCCGCGCCTTCATCTCCGGCGTGCCGGTGTGGGGCACGCTGATCGGCTATTGCGAATCGGGCCGGGCGCGGGTCGGCATCATGTCGCAGCCCTTCACCGGCGAGCGCTTCGTTGCCGATGGCGAGGCGTCGTGGGGCCTGCATCGCGGGACGCGCACGCGGCTTGCCGTGCGGGACGTGCGCCGGCTGGAGGAGGCGACCCTGTTCACCACCTCGCCGCGGCTGTTCGAGCCGAAGGGTACGCCGCCCTTCGAGGCGCTGGAGGCCAAGGCGCGGCTGACGCGCTTCGGCACCGATTGCTACGCCTTCTGCATGCTGGCGGCGGGGCAGGTGGATCTGGTGGTGGAGACCGGGCTGAAGCCCTACGACATCGTCGCGCTGGTGCCGATCATCGAGCAGGCCGGCGGCATCATCACGCGGCTCGACGGCGGGCGACCGGAATCGGGCGGCGACATCGTCGCGGCGGGAACGCCGGAGCTGCACGCGGCGGCACTGGCGATGCTCAACCGCTGACGGTGGCTGACATTTGGCGGTGGTCGTGCGGCCGGGCGCCGAGCTGCGGGGGCGGCGTCCTCTGCGTTAGTCGAGGGGTAGGGCGCCGGCGGTGAAGGATTCGAACGCCTCCATGAAGGGGGCGCGGAAGCGGTCGGCCTCCTGCAGCAATTCGTGCCGGGCGAAGGGGATGTTCAGGCTGGAGCCCGAGCGCATACGCCAGGCCAGCCGCTCGGCGGCGCGGCTGTCGACGACGGCGTCCTGGCCGGCGGTGACGATGAGGGTGGGCACGCCCAGCCGGGCGATATTGTCGGAATCCTCCAGCCGCCGCATGGCGCCGGTGACCGCCGCCAGCCACGAGACGGTCGGCTTGCCCAAGAACAGCCAGGGCGCCGCCTCGGCGAGCGCGGCGTTGCGGGCCAGGCGCCTGGGATCGCTGCTGAGGGCGGGGCTGGCGGCGCGGACGCGCCGGCCGGGCAGCAGCGACGGGGCGACCGGCAGACGGCCGAGGCCGAGCCAGCGCCCGAGCCGGGCGAGACGATGCAGGCCCCTTGTGCCGATGGCGCGGTTCGCCGGGAAGGCGACGAGCGGCGCGCTGAGCACCATGCGCTCGATGCTGTTGACCAGGCGCGGCGCCGCGGTGAGCGCGACGAGGCCGCCCATGGAATGGGCGAGGATGACGAAGGGGCCGCGGCAGTCGGGCAGGGCGACGTCCTGGATGAAGGCTTCCAGGTCGTTCACATAGGCGCCGAAGCGGCGGACATAGCCGCGGCGGCGATCGCGCAGCATGCGTTCCGAGCCGCCCTGGCCGCGCCAATCGAAGGTGGCGACCATGTAGCCGCGGCGGTTGAGCTCGCCGATGGTCTCGAAATATTTCTCGATATTCTCGTTGCGGCCCTGCAGCAGGATGACGGTGCCGCGGGTGCGCTCCAGCGCCGAGGGCGAGACCGCATAGCGCAGGCGCTTGCCGTCGGGGGCGCGGAAAGTCGAGGCGGTGATGCCGGCAGGCGCCGGATTGGTCTCGGTGACGACGAGTTCGTCCGGATTGAAGGCTTCGTTCATGTCGTATCCGCTTCGCCCGGGACCCGCCGTTCTGCTGGCAATCCGGCGGCCATGGCCGTTGCGCGCTTTTAGTGGCCGGGGCCGGGCGGGTCAAAGCCTTCCGCGCCGGCGGCCGGCCGGGGCGGCGGCGGCGTCAGACGCGGCAAGCCTGGGCACGAAGCTGGCGGCGAGGCAGCGGGACAGGGGTGGGAAGGGGATCGACCGGAAGCCCTTTGACAGGCTTCCGGCCGGAGCGGCCACAGCGGAAGGGACGGGACGCTGCGACCGTTTGGCGGGCCGCCCGATGTGTGGTGGGCGGCTGAAATCTGACGCCACATTGCACCAGGGCAGATGAACGGTCGCGGAAGGCGGCATTCATCTGCGGTTCAGGCAGGCCCGCCGGAAAACCATGCATGATCAGTCTGTTGGGACGGCACGCCTGCGACGCGCGCGCGGGAAGGGCGGACCTGAGAAAAATCTGCACGGCCGGCTTGCGGGCGCTCTTGAACGGCAAAAATCGCGCCATTATTTTTGTCATGCGGTCGCCGAGACGGGGCCGCACGCCGGGCTGCATCGCCAATTCGGGATGCGTGCCGGGCGCCTTACGCAAACCTCGTTGCTTCTGAATGGAGAACATCATGCGTCATGTCGATTTTGCCCCCCTCTATCGTTCCACCGTCGGTTTCGACCGTCTGTTCTCGCTGCTCGACAGCCAGACGCTCGCCGACAACGGCCAGACCTATCCGCCCTACAACATCGAGCGCACCGGCGAGAACGCCTATCGCGTGACGCTCGCCGTCGCCGGCTTCGGTGACGAGGAACTGTCGATCGAGGCGCGCGAGAACGTGCTGACGGTCAAGGGCGAGAAGGCCGAGAGCCAGGAGAGCGACCAGTACGAGACGCTCTATCGCGGCATTGCCGGCCGCGCCTTCGAGCGCCGCTTCCAACTGGCCGAATATGTCGAGGTGAAGGGCGCCGCCCTGAAGAACGGCCTCCTGCATATCGACCTCGTGCGGGTGATCCCGGAGGCGATGAAGCCGCGCCGGATCGCCATCACCACGGCCGACAATGTCAACGAGAAGCAGATCGAGGCGAACGCCGCCTGATCAGCAGACTCGGAACGGGAAGAGAGCGGCGCCGGAAACGGCGCCGCTTTTGTTTGTGGGGAAGTGACTGCGTAGCCGATATGACGGGCTGCGGGCGGACAGCTTTAGTGAGGAAACTTGGGAAAGCGGACGGTCTCACTTTAGTAAAGCTGGGACCGTAAGCGGTTATTGATCCCGCAATATAAAATCTTCATTTTGGGCGTTTCGTCTTCCTTGAAGTCCAAAATGTAAAAACACCAAATTACCGGAAAGCTCAGTAGCTATCCTCCTATCTGCGGCCGACACCAATATCGCTTACTGCAAGTTCTTCAGGGAGAGCCTCTGCTTGAAGCGCTCCCTCGCAACTTCATTTAAATAACGCAGGTCTCGATCGACTAAGCCGATCGCCTTCGAGGATTGCCCCCCGAGTGCCATAAGAAATAGCTCAGCTTTCTTCCGCTGTGTGGCGCCCTGATTGTGGTCGAAATTTTTACTCGCGAAAATCCTCAAAGCGTTTGAGATGTGTTCGGACGACCTGAGGGCGATCCCTATTTCCATTTTCACCAGCAACGGATATGGAGAGCCACCAAACCGATCAATCGCGTCATCAACAATCTGTAGAGCCGTGATTTCATCGTTTTTAACATAATACTCGTACCGGGCTTTCATTCCGGATTCAACTTCCTGAGCCTTCTCACTTGAGACCCTAGATATCGAGAGCAACGTAGCTTCCATTTCAGATACGAAATCCTCATCAGAATTTTGGTCGCTCTTGTACTTGTTCAATAGAACTTCGAAGTAGGCTAGCACGCTTATCGGATTCGATGGGAAGTCATAGTAGCTTTTCCTGGCCAAGGCAAAAGCACTATCATAGTCTTCTATGATGTTGTAAATCAGTACTAGTTCTCTTTTGGAATTTTCTTCCCATCTCTGCTCCTTCATTGCAGATTCAAATCGCGGGATGGTATCCTTATACCTTCCTGAAATTCTGTAGTAAAAACCGAGAACGTAGTCGTGCTCCCGGCCGTCAATCTTCTGGACCTCGGATAAGAAGATCGGATCCCGCCGTCTAGCTAAAGCCATGCAGTAGAAGTGTAATACCTGTCTTCGTATATAGACCTCATAGTTATCCCGCGATAACACTCTGGTACAAAGAGCGATTACATTCTTGTATCGCTTGTTCTTGTAATTTTGGGAAATCGCCTTGAGAAAATGCGCCGGGATAAGCATTTTCTCAGGCACTTCGCGGCCCTCTAGTAAAGCAACACGTATTGAAACCGCACGTTCTGAGTAATCAAAATCATCTGCATTGTCTGAGGAGACTAATATGTCTTTGGACACTTGGGCGATGGCTTCGGAGAATTTTGGTGGGATACTGATACTGCCCCGCGCCACATAATCGCGAATTACGTCATTTAGTCTGATGTATTCTCCGAGAGAGCCCAGCGATTGGCAGATGCCGGCTTCGATAAATTCGTTTACTATGGGCATCAGATCTTCCGACATCTCGACAGATAGCTTCGCAAGAAGATCTATGGAGGCGAACTCAAACCAACTCAAAAATGTCAGAAGATCAAATGTTGTTTTATCATCCCTGTATTTCTCGACATATACGCTTGCCTTTAGTCGTGCGAAATCGACAATCTCTGCCGAACGGTAGAGGGCGCCGTCAATGCCATTCTCCATAACAGACTCCCCCGCGTAGATTGCCTGCTCGGGGTATCCATTCAAAATGTTCCTGAAGGCCGAGAGTTTCAATAGATCAAGGTCTTGTATGCCTTCCACATCACGAAGATAGCGAACGAGCAAACCAAGTCGCTCCGTCGTATCTAGTTCAGGCAAGCGAATATGGAATATAGTGTTATTGTTTCTATAGAGGCTAGCCTTGGGGCTCGATCCGGAGGCGATACACATATAAAGCCTGTTTGCGGGCAGGCGAGCGCAGACGCTTACAAACCAATCAGCATATTGACCGCCAAACTGAACGATACATCGCCAGTCGTCAATGGAAAGTATTTCATTTTGCTTCCCGAGCTCGGTGAACAACTCAACGATGATGTCAATCTTATCAGTCTGAGAAATGGAAGAAAGGTCGATTAGCGAATCGAACTTTGCAGAAAAACCGAAATCCAATAGTTTACTAAGAAATCCGTCAATTCCGTCCTCGTAATGAAGGGTGGTAGAAATCGGCAAATGGTGGTCGTCGATCCGGTTAGCTTTACGAAGAGCGTGAAGAAGGTACTTCTTGCGTCCGATTTCTCTCATCCCTGACGCGACTATAGCTGCCGGCAGTGGCTTTTCGTAGTCGTCTAGCCGCGCCTCAAGCTCTTTTAACTGGTCATTGCGGCCTACAAAAAGACGCCGCGCTCTAAGAGACTTCGGGTTGCTATTGATTGAAAGGCGGCTAAATGCAGAATTAATCACTCGGTACGCAGCATTTGGCTTGGGTATAACGCGTAGGTTATACGCCTCGCGAATCCACTCGGGGATCCGGCTATCTCTGTACGTAATTGCAGGATCTATGATTATAGGCAAAAACTGCTTGATTTGGCCAGCATCTAGAAGTCGTTTCGAATTGGTAATTTCGTCTTTGACCCATTTAGAATTAAGAGCGGCGTCTGAGATAAGCAAGACGAAGAGATCGGTAATATTTAGACCTTTAAGGATTTCATCAATCGTCCGCATTCCTGCTTCAAATGTGTAGGCGTCATATATCGCCCGGTCACCAAATTTGTCCGCGAGGACCGCCACATAGCCATTTTTGTCAGTGCTGCTGTGGGATGAAAAGCAGTGCATCTCAAGCCTTTATCTACGTTGTATTTTCGCCAGAAGTAGCATTCGCGACTGTGTTTCACAATTCCGAACGCAGCCCTTGGTACTGTAAGTGCGGGAGAACCGGCGAACGCTGAATGCCTATACCCACCTTAGTTTATGGCTATCTGGCCGTATAGCCGGGTGTCCCTTTTCGAAAAAACTGGCTTGCTTGCGGAGTGGCCGGAACCGATCATTGGCGTGAGCGGCTGTTACGGTCGAAACCCGCCCTCCATGCCTTCCTACCCACGCACAAAAAGCGCGACGGCCGGGGCCGTCGCGCGCTCGCTTGGTCTTAGCCCCACCGCGTCAGGATTCGTGGGGGGCGTCGTGGCGGCCGAGATTGGTGGCGGTGCGGGCGTCCTTCATCATGCCGGCATGCTGGCCGGTGCCCGTCGGCGCCGCGTTGCGGGCCGTGGTCCAGCCCTCCATCCACGCGGCGCGCAGGGATGAGCCGGCCGGATATTCGCAGGACGACATCGGGAAATTGTTGCGGAAAGCGAGTTCGCCCTGATGAAACGCGTCTGTGGACATGACGTTCTCCTCTGGCTGTGAACCTACGCTACGGAAATCCCGTGCGCGGTCAACCGTTCCGAAGAAAGATGTCCATCGGCCCGATCGGTCCGGGGCGAGCGCGCCCCGGCCGGCCAGAGGGTCGGCAAAGGCCGGTTAAGACCAGTCAGGGGTCCGTCGAGGGGCTGGTCGAGGGCCAGTCCCGGGCGACCGTTGCAGGCCGGTCAGGGGCTCTGTCGAAGGCTGGTCAGGGGCCAGTCAGGGGGGGCGTCGAAGGCAAGTCGGTTCCCTGTCTGTCGAAGGGCCGATTTGCGGCTGACGGGAGTCAGTTGGGACTTCATCGGACGCCGATCGGCCGTCGCTCGGGCGACCGATCGGGGGGGTGGATCAGGCCAGGAGTTCGCAGAAGCGGTCGACCTCGTCGGGGGTCGTCGACCAGCTGGTGACGAGGCGCACCAGATGCTCGTCGTCGCCGACGATGTCGTGGAAGCCGTGCGGCGGGTTCCAGTCGTAGAAGACCGCGCCGCGGGCCCGCAGCGCCTCGGCCCGGTCGGCCTTGAGGATGGCGAAGCTCTCATTGGTGTGGGTGGGCCAGGCCTGGCGGGCCTGGTTGCTGGCGTCGAGGCCGGCGCGCAGGCGGTCGGCCATGCGGTTGGCATGGCTGCCGAGCTCGAGCCAGAGATCGTTTTCCAGATAGGCCATGAACTGGGCCGCCACGAAACGGGTCTTGGAGAAGAGCTGGGCGCCGCGCTTGCGGATATAGGGGAACTGGCTGGCCTTGGCGGGGTCGAAGAAGACCACGGCCTCGGCACACCAGCAGCCGTTCTTGGTGGCGCCGAAGGACAGGATGTCGACGCCGCGCTTCCAGGTCATCTCGGCCGGCGTCATGCCGGTGGCGGCGAGACCGTTGGCAAAGCGCGCGCCGTCCATGTGGAGGGCGAGATTGCGGTCATGGGCGATCTTCGCGAACGTCTCGATCTCGTCGCCGCTGTAGAGCGTGCCGGCCTCGCCGGGCTGGCTGATGGTCACGGCCATGGGCTGGCCGGCATGGACGAAATCCGGCTTGAAGCGGGAAATCTCGCGCTTCAGATTGTCCGGGTCGATCTTGCCGTCGGGGCCGTCGATCGGCGCCATGCGGGCGCCATGGGTGAAGAATTCCGGCGCGCCGCACTCGTCCTCGATGACGTGGGCCTCGCGGTGGCACAGGACGACGCCGCCCGGCCGGTTGACCGCGGCGAAGGCGAGGGAGTTGGCGGCGGTGCCGGTGCCCACGAAGAACACCGCGACCTCGCGCTCGAACAATTCGTCGAAGCGGCGCTCGACGCGCTTGTCGAGATCGCTCGCGCCATAGGCGGCGGCCATGCCGGCGCCGTGGGCGGTGAGGGCTGCATTGATCGCCGGATGGGCGCCGGACCAGTTATCGGAAGCAAAGATCATGGCGGGCAGTTATAATGCGCCGCAGCCAAGGGCAAGCCGGACGCGGCGCGGATCTCCCATGCGCTGCGGGCATGCGGGGGCGGTTGCCGGGTGCGATCTTCGCGGTCGAGGTGGGTTGTTCAGGGGGCAGTGCGCGGCCCGGCGCATGGCGAATCCGCGTGGGTCCGCGAGGGGCGCTGCCGGGGGTGGCCTTGTGGCGTGGCACCGCTTCTGTCATATTACGGCCGATAGGACAGTGATGCTGCCATAAATCGGCTGGTGAAAAAGCGCGATCTGGCACGATGGCGCGCGGAAAAGACGCGCCCGGGTTCTATCCTGACGCCAGCGGTCATGCGAAAAGCCGGCGGAAACGAGACATTGTCGCTCGGGTTCGGCCCGGACGCCTGAGGGAGCTTCTCCCGCAACAGGCGGACGGCGCGGGACCGGAGCCAAGGTTGCGCCTGAAACGGCGCGACAAGATGCGCGGCCGGAAACGGCGGCGCGACGACGGGAGACGACGCGATGACGAAGCTGACGCCATCCAACGCCGGGACCTTCGGGACCACGATCTCGAACGACACCGCCGCCGCGACCATCGGTGCCGCGATCAAGCCGCGCACCATGCCGGAGAAGATCGGCCTCTACGATCCGCGCAACGAGCACGATGCCTGCGGGGTCGGCTTCATCGCGCATATGAAGAACCAGAAGTCCCACTCGATCGTCGAGAAGGGCCTGCAGATCCTCGAAAACTTGACCCATCGCGGCGCCGTGGGCGCCGATCCGCTGATGGGCGACGGCGCCGGCATGCTGGTGCAGATCCCGGACCGGCTCTACCGCGAGGAGATGGCCGGCCAGGGCGTCGAGCTGCCGGCCGCCGGCCAGTACGGCGTCGGCCACGTCTTCATGCCGCAGGACGCCGAGAAGCGCCGCCATATCGAGGCGGTGTTCGAGGAGGTCGTGCGCGAGGAGGGCCAGACGATCCTCGGCTGGCGCGACGTGCCGGTGGACAATTCCCAGCTGTCGAAGGCGCCGGAGATCCTGGCGACCGAGCCGGTGCACCGTCAGGTCTTCATCGGCCGGGCCCCGACGCTGACCAGCGACGACGAGTTCGAGCGCCGGCTGTTCATCCTGCGCAAGGTCGTATCGAACCGCGTCCATGTGGAGACGGAAGGCCGCGACATCGGCTTCTATGTCGTGTCGCTGTCGGCCCGCACCATCGTCTACAAGGGCATGTTCCTGGCCTACCAGCTCGGCGCCTATTACGCCGACCTGACCGATCCGCGCTTCGAGAGCGCGCTGGCCCTGGTGCATCAGCGCTTCTCGACCAACACCTTCCCGTCCTGGAAGCTCGCCCATCCCTACCGGATGGTCGCCCATAACGGCGAGATCAACACGCTGCGCGGCAACGTCAACTGGATGGCGGCGCGCCAGGCCTCGGTCGATTCGGAGCTGTTCGGCAACGACATCTCCAAGCTGTGGCCGATCTCCTACGAGGGCCAGTCCGACACCGCCTGCTTCGACAACGCGCTCGAATTCCTGACCGAGGGCGGCTATCCGCTGTCCCACGCCATGATGATGCTGATCCCGGAAGCCTGGGCCGGCAACAAGCAGATGCCGAAGGACACCCAGGCGTTCTACGAGTATCACGCCGCGCTGATGGAGCCGTGGGACGGCCCCGCCGCCGTCGCCTTCACCGACGGTCGCCAGATCGGCGCGACGCTGGACCGCAACGGCCTGCGCCCGGCCCGCTACATCGTCACCGACGACGATCTGGTGATCCTGGCGTCGGAAGCCGGCACGCTGCCGGTGGACGAGGCGCGCATCGTCAAGAAGTGGCGGCTGCAGCCCGGCCGCATGCTGCTGATCGACCTGGAGAAGGGTGGCATCGTCTCCGACGAAGACATCAAGCGCGAGACGGCGTCGGCCAACCCCTATGGCGAGTGGCTGAAGAACACCCAGATCATCCTGGAGAACCTGAAGCCGGTGGCGCCGCGCGCCTCGCGCTCGGACGTCTCGCTGCTCGATCGCGAGCAGGCCTTCGGCTACACGCTGGAGGACACCCGCACGCTGATGGCGCCGATGGCCACCACCGGCCAGGAAGCGATCGGCTCGATGGGCACCGACACGCCGATCTCGGCGATGTCGTCGTCGTCGAAGCTGCTCTACACCTATTTCAAGCAGAACTTCGCCCAGGTCACCAACCCGCCGATCGACCCGATCCGCGAGGAGCTGGTGATGAGCCTCGTCTCCTTCATCGGGCCGCGGCCGAACATCTTCGACCTGGAGGGCTCCTCGCGCCGCAAGCGGCTGGAGGTGCGCCAGCCGATCCTGACCAATGGCGATCTGGAGAAGATCCGCAACATCGGCCACACCGAGGACCGGTTCGACACCAAGACCATCGACATGACCTATGCGGCGGAAGCCGGCGCGGCGGGCATGGCGGGTGCGGTGGAGCGCCTGTGCGAGCGCGCCGAGGCGGCGGTCGCCGGCGGCTACAACATCATCATCCTGTCGGACCGGCAGGTCGGCCCGGATCGCATCCCGATCCCGGCGCTGCTGGCCTGCGCGGCCGTGCATCATCACCTGATCCGCAAGGGCCTGCGCACCGCCGCCGGCCTGGTGGTGGAATCGGGCGAGCCGCGCGAGGTGCATCACTTCGCCTGTCTCGCCGGCTACGGCGCCGAGGCGATCAACCCGTATCTGGCCTTCGACACGCTGCTCGACATGCACCGGCGCAAGGAATTCCCGCCGGAGGTCGACGCCAACGAGGTGGTGACCCGCTACATCAAGTCGGTGGGCAAGGGCCTTTTGAAGGTCATGTCCAAGATGGGCATCTCGACCTACCAGTCCTATTGCGGCGCGCAGATCTTCGACGCGGTCGGCCTGCAGTCGGAATTCGTCGAGCGCTACTTCACCGGCACGGCGACGACCATCGAGGGCGTCGGCCTGGAAGAGGTCGCCCGCGAGACGGCCGAGCGCCATGCCCGCGCCTTCTCCGACGACCCGATCCTGCAGCGCTCGCTCGATATCGGCGGCGAATATGTCTACCGCATGCGCGGCGAGACCCACATGTGGTCGCCGGATGCAGTGGCGACGCTGCAGCACGCCGTGCGCACCGATTCCTGGGAGAAGTACCAGGACTACGCCAAGATGGTGAACGAGGCGGCGGTCGAGAGCTCGACCATTCGCGGCCTGTTCCACATCAAGATGGCCGAGGAAGCCGGCCGCACGCCGGTGCCGCTGGACGAGGTCGAGTCGGCCAAGGACATCGTCAAGCGCTTCTGCACCGGCGCCATGTCCTTCGGCTCGATCTCGCGCGAGGCGCATACGACGCTGGCGCGGGCGATGAACCAGATCGGCGGCAAGTCGAACACCGGCGAGGGCGGCGAGGAATCGGACCGCTTCCTGCCGCTGAGCGACGGCACGCCCAACCCCGAGCGTTCGGCGATCAAGCAGATCGCGTCGGGCCGTTTCGGCGTGACGACGGAATATCTCGTCAATGCCGACATGCTGCAGATCAAGGTCGCGCAGGGCGCCAAGCCCGGCGAGGGCGGCCAGCTGCCCGGCCACAAGGTCGACGCGACCATCGCCAAGACCCGGCATTCGACGCCGGGCGTCGGCCTGATCTCGCCGCCGCCGCATCACGACATCTATTCGATCGAGGATCTGGCGCAGCTCATCTACGACCTGAAGAACGTCAATCCGGCGGCCGACATCTCGGTCAAGCTGGTGTCGGAAGTCGGCGTCGGCACGGTCGCGGCGGGTGTCGCCAAGGCGCGCGCCGACCACATCATCGTGTCGGGCTATGACGGCGGCACCGGCGCTTCGCCGATGACCTCGATCAAGCATGCCGGCAGCCCGTGGGAGATGGGCCTCGCCGAGACCCAGCAGACGCTGGTGATGAACGGCCTGCGCGACCGCGTCTGCCTGCAGGTGGACGGCGGCCTGCGGACCGGCCGCGACGTCATCGTCGGGGCGCTGCTGGGCGCCGACGAGTTCGGCTTCTCGACGGCGCCGCTGATCGCCGCCGGCTGCATCATGATGCGCAAGTGCCATCTGAACACCTGCCCGGTCGGCGTCGCCACCCAGGACCCGGTGCTGCGCAAGCGCTTCAAGGGCGCCCCGGAGCACGTGATCAACTACTTCTTCTATGTCGCGGAAGAGGTGCGCATGATCATGGCCGAGATGGGCGTGCGGACCATGGCCGAACTGGTCGGCCAGTCGCAGCTGCTCGAGAAGAAGCCGATGATCGAGCACTGGAAGGCGCGCGGTCTCGACTTCTCCAAGGTGTTCTACAAGCCCGATGCGGCGCCCGAGGCGGTGCGCTGGACGAAGCTGCAGGAGCACCCGATCGTCGACATTCTCGACCGCAAGCTGATCGCCGAGGCCGAGCCCGCCCTGTCGGCGCGCCAGCCGGTGACCATCGAGACGCCGATCTCCAACGTCGACCGCTCGACCGGCGCGATGCTGTCGGGCGAGGTGGCCAAGCGCTACGGGCTGAAGGGCCTGCGCGACGACACCATCACGGTGAAGCTGACCGGCACCGCCGGCCAGAGCTTCGGCGCGTTCCTCGCCCGCGGCATCACCTTCGAGCTGACCGGCGACGGCAACGACTATGTCGGCAAGGGCCTGTCGGGCGGCCGCATCGTGGTGCGCCCGCGCGAGGACACCCGCATCGTGCCGGAGGAGTCGATCATCATCGGCAACACGGTGCTCTACGGGGCGATCTCGGGCGAGTGCTATTTCCGCGGCGTCGCCGGCGAGCGCTTCGCCGTGCGCAATTCGGGCGCCGTGGCGGTGGTCGAGGGCGTCGGCGACCATGGCTGCGAGTACATGACCGGCGGTGTCGTCGTCATTCTCGGCGAGACCGGCCGCAACTTCGCGGCCGGCATGTCGGGCGGCGTCGCCTATGTCTATGACGCGGTCGGCGACTTCGCCGAGCGCTGCAACATGGCCATGGTCGATCTGGAGCCGGTTCCCGAAGAGGACGACATCATGGAGAAGCTGCACCACCATGGCGGCGACCTCCAGTACAAGGGCCGGGTCGACCTGTCCTCGGACATGACCAGCCACGACGGCGAGCGGCTGTTCCAGCTGATCTCCAACCATCACCACTATACCGGCTCGCGCCGGGCGGCGGAGATGCTGGAGAACTGGGAGGAGCACCGGCCGAAATTCGTCAAGGTCATGCCGGTCGAATACCGCCGCGCGCTGCAGGAGATGGAGCGCATGCGGCTCGGCGTCGCCGCCGAGTGATCCACCGCGATGCGCCGCGTGGCTGATGTGCCGCGCGGCGCCGGGTGGGCCCTTTGGGCTGGACGTCGAGCATTGGGTGCGGCACTGAAGCCCGCACAAGAGACTGTTGGAGTGGGTATGGGTAAGGTCACCGGATTTCTCGAGATCGATCGGCAGACGCAGAAGTATCAGCCGGCATCCGATCGAATCCGCCATTTTCGCGAGTTCACCCTGCCGATGTCCGACGCGGAAGTCGGCAAGCAGGCGGCACGCTGCATGGATTGCGGCATCCCCTATTGCCACGGGCCGACGGGCTGCCCGGTGCACAACCAGATCCCGGACTGGAACGATCTGGTCTATTCCGGCGACTGGGAGACGGCCGCCCGCAACCTGCATTCGACCAACAACTTCCCGGAGTTCACCGGCCGCATCTGCCCCGCGCCCTGCGAGGAAGCCTGTACGCTGAACCTGGAAGACACGCCGGTCGCCATCAAGACCGTCGAGCAGGCGATCGCCGACAAGGCCTACGCGCTGGGCCTGATCCGGCCGCAGCCGGCCAAGCAGCAGACCGGCAAGACGGTGGCGGTGATCGGCTCGGGCCCGGCGGGCATGGCCGCCGCCCAGCAGCTCGGCCGCGCCGGCCATGCGGTGCATGTCTATGAGCGCGAGACCCGCCCCGGCGGCCTGCTGCGCTACGGCATTCCCGACTTCAAGATGGAAAAGCACTGGATCGACCGCCGCGTCGAGCAAATGGAAGGGGAGGGCGTCACCTTCTTCTGCGGCGTCAATGTCGGCGTCGACAAGACCGTCGAGGAACTGCGCGCAACCTACGACGCCGTCCTGTTCTGCGGCGGCTCGGAGCGGCCGCGCGACAGCGGCATCCCGCATGACGGCCTGTCCGGCGTCTACGACGCCATGCCGTACCTGGTGCAGCAGAACCGCCGGGTCGGCAGCGAGCCGGTCGAGAGCGTCGGCTGGCCGTGCGAAGAGATCTGGGCCGGGGGCAAGCATGTCGTCGTGGTCGGCGGCGGCGACACCGCCTCGGACTGCGTCGGCACCGCCTTCCGCCAGGGCGCCGTCAAGGTGACCCAGCTCGACATCCGGCCGCAGCCGCCCAAGACCGAGAACAAGCTGGAAGTCTGGCCCTACTGGGCGACCAAGATGCGCACCTCGTCGAGCCAGGCCGAGGGCGCGATCCGCGAGTTCCAGATCGCGACGCTCGAATTCGTCGGCGAGGACGGCGTCCTGACCGGCGTGAAATGCGCCCAGGTGGACGAGGCCCGCAAGCCGATCGCCGGCACGGAATTCGTCATCAAGGCCGATCTCGCCTTCATTGCTATCGGCTTTGCCGGCCCGTCCGAGACCGGCTTCATGAGCGATGTCGGCGAGGCGCTGCGCACCAACACCGACCGCCGCGGCAATGTCTCCATCGCCGCCGACGATCTCGGCTACCTGACCTCGGTCGACAAGCTGTACGCTGCCGGCGACAGCCGCCGCGGCCAGTCGCTGGTGGTCTGGGCGATCCGCGAAGGCCGCCAGGCGGCCCGCGCCATCGATCTCGACCTGATGGGCGCCACGACCCTGCCGCGGTAGGGGCGGCTGCGGGCGGCGACGCCACGTCGCTCGGCGGATGGTGCATGAAGGAGCGGACGGGGCCGAGGGCGAGGCATGGGTCCTCGGGTCGGAGCCCGAGGATGACGACCTTGTTGGGCGGGGGCGGCTTGTCGCCGGCGTGGTGCCGCGCGATCGCCGCATAGACGCGCGCGTCAACATCCCTGCCTCCCTGCCGACGCGACGCTGCAAGTTGGCGTGCTGCCTCCTCCGCGCGTCATCCTCGGGCCTGACCCGAGGACCCATGCCAAATCGTTGGGATGACCTGGGCGGTGGCGGTTGGCTGCGGCAGGGCGTTGAGTGGTTAACCGTTGGCGGAGTGGATAGCGCGGGTGGCGCGGCATGGGTCCTCGGGTCGGAGCCCGAGGATGACGACCTTGATGAGAGGCGTCACTCATCGCCGGCCGTCGTGCTGCTGCGGATGCGGCAGGCGAGAGCGGCGCGGCTCACACCTGCTATCCGCGCGACGCGTTCGCTGGAGGGGACGCCCTCGCTGACGGAGTGTCACGCCCTCTGCGCGTCCACAGGCCCCATCCGCGCGTCCACGTCACGCTGCCTCCCTGCCGATGCGACGCTGCAAGTTGGCGTGCTGCCTCCTCCGCGCGTCATCCTCGGGCTTGACCCGAGGACCCATGCCAAATCGTTGGGATGACCTGGGCGGTGGTGGTTAGCTGCACGGGGCGCGCCGGGTGGCTTGTCGTTGGCGGAGCGGACGGCGCATAGGGCGAGGCATAGGTCCTCGGGTCGGGGCCCGAGGATGACGACCTTGTTTGACGGGGGCGGCTTGTCGTCGGGCGTGGCTCTGCCGGCGGGCGCATGCCCGCGCTTCGGCTGGCCTCCGGTGGCGGTCGCCGCGATCGCCTATCCCTGCGGCGTTGTTCCGCTGGCGGCGTCGTTGGAGCGGGACCAGTCCTCGATGATGGCGTCGAGGATGGAGGGCATTTCCTCCGGCGGCTCGATGCCTTCGTTTTCGCGCAGCTTGTTGAGATCGAGGGAGCCGCGATAGGCGATGGGCGGGCCGCCCGGCGAGACGGCGGCGCGTTTCTCGTTCCAGGCGAAGTCGTCGGCGCGGCCGGCGATGTTGCCGGTGCTGTTGCCGTTGAGGACGAGCCGGTCGCGCGGCGAGGGCTCCAGCGAGAAGCCCTGGACGGCGCCGGCACCCAGCAGCCGGTCGGCGCCGTCGAGGGAGGGATCGTCGAGGGCGACCGGCGCGGCGTTGACGGCATTGGCGGCATTGCTGATCGGCGGCAGCTGCATGTTGGGCAGCTGTTCCTCGCTGAGCGAGAAGGCGGTGCCGGGCGCCGCCGGGTTGCGCAGGCGCTTGGTGATGGCGCGCTCGGCGAAGAAAGCCAGCTTGTCGGCGCCGTCGCCGGTCATGGTGATGCCGTCGGAGCCGCGCAGCTGCACCTTCTGGCCGCTGACGCCAGGGCCGGAATAGACGAAGCCGCCATTGGCGTCGACGAAGCCGTCCCAGACATCGACGAACTCGCCGGAGACGCTGGCCACGCCCTTGCTGTAGAGATCGTTGAGGAAGATCATGTCCTCGCTCATGCGATCGAACTTGAAGGACGGCACGCCGACCCAGACGAGGGGCACGCCCTTCTCCTTGACCGTGCCGGCAATGGCGGCGATCCGCTTCTGGTACTCGGCGACCCAGGCGTCGGAACGCAGCGACGCGCTGCCGCTGCCGGTGTCGATCTGCTGGCGGTCGTTGGAGCCGATCATCACGACGACGACGGCCGGCTTCTCCTCCTCCATGATCGGACCGAGACTGGTCCGCCAGTTGTAGTAATCCTCGCGCACGAGGCCGGAGGAGCCGTTGGCGCGGGCCTTCACCTTGACGTCGGCATTGTCGGCATAGACGTCGGACAGGCCCTTGGCGAGGCTGTCGGCCATGAAGTCGCCGACGACGAGGACGGTCTGGGCGGTGTCGTTCTTGTCCGGCGCGGCGGCAGCTGCTGCGGCGGGCACACGCGACGGGCTCGTGCGCTTGGAGGAGGAGGAGGAGCGCGAGCGGCGGGTGCGCTGCTTGCGCGGGGCGGCACGCTTGCGAATGACGCGGCGCGGCGGCGCGGCCTCCCGGGTCTGGTTGCCGAACAGCATTTCCAGGACGGTGCGCGGACGCTGCTGGGCGTAGGCCGCCGATTGCGGCACGACCGCCGTGACGAAAACGGCAATGGCCGCCAGCGCGGCGACCATCATCCTGGCGAGCCAGCCCCTTGCGGGGCTGCTGCCGTGTCGAGCTCCCGCCATCGGGGTCTCCGTTCTCTCTCGTTTGCGCCGCGGCCCGTCAGTTGCGCCGCAGGAAGTCGAGCAGCGCCTTGGAGGCGTTGCCATCCTGGGCGAGACCGGCCCGACCCTGCAACGCCATGATCGCCGATTTCGATCCGTCGCCGATCTTACCATCGATCTTGCCGTCATACAGCCCGCGCGAGGCGAGGTGCTTCTGCAGCTCGTAACGCTCGTTGGTGGAGAGCGGCGTGTAGCCGCGCGGCCAGTCGCGATAGAGGCCGTGATAGCCGGCGATCTGGTCGGCGAGGAGGCCGACGGCGAGGGCGTATTTGTCGGAATTGTTGTAGTTCTTGAGGACGAAGAAGTTCTTCGACATCAGGAAGGCCGGGCCGCTGTCGCCGGCCAGCCGGACCAGGTTGGCGCGGTCGGACGGATAGGCGAAGCCGCTGCCATTGGGCCGCGAGAAACCGAGGCCCTGCCACTGGGACAGGCTGCGATTGTCGCGCTCCAGCTTGCCGCGATACTGGCTCGGCACCTCGACCTCGTAGCCCCAGGTCTTGCCGGTCTGCCAGCCATTCTTGCGCAGGAGGTTGGCCGCGGTGGCCAGCGCGTCCGGGATCGAGCCCCAGATGTTGGGATGGCCGTCGCCGTCGATGTCCGCCGCATAGGCGAGGTAGCTGGTCGGGATGAACTGGGTGTGGCCCATGGCGCCGGCCCAGGAGCTGGTGAGGTCGCCCGGCGCGATATGGCCGGCCTGGACGATCTTCAGCGCCGCGATGAGCTGCTGGCGGGCGAACTTGGCCCGGCGCTTGTCGAGATAGGCAAGGGTGGCCAGCGAGCGCGGCAGGTTCTTCATGACGTCGTCGCGGGCCAGGATGGCGCCGTAATTGGTCTCCATCGACCAGATCGCCAGAAGAATGTTGCGATCGACGCCGAAGCGCTTCTCGATCCGGTCGAGCCAGTCCTTGTATTTGGCCGCCATCTGGCGCCCCTTGGCGACCTGCTCGTCATTGACGCGGTTGTCGAGATAGTCCCAGACGGTGGAGCGGAATTCGGGCTGGTAGCGGGCCTTCTCGATGACGTCGGGGTCGGGGGAGGTGACGCCCTTGAAGGCGGCCCGGTAGACGTTGCGGCTGACGCCGTTGGAGGCGGCGACGGACTCGAAATCGGCGATCCAGCGCTGGAAACCGGCATCGGCGGAGGCCGGCGCTGCCGCAAGGAACGACAGCAACAGGGCCATGATGACCGAGCCCAGCCAGCTCTGCCGGATTGCGGACGCTCGTTGCATATGTCTTCTCCTCAGATAGGGTCGCTGTGTGAAGCGGCAGACTAGAAGCATCTCGTTAAGCGATCGTTCACCAAGACGGCGCATGGGCAGCCGATCTCGATACGCCGGGCCGGGCGATCTGGCCGAACCGACTTATGCCGCTATTTCGGGGCGAAATGGCGGCAATGTGCCGACTGTCACAGGACGGTGAGCACGCGCGTGATAGCGTCAGAAATCCAGTTTGATGAGGACGGTGCAAGGATGAAGAAAGTCAGAAAAGCGGTGTTTCCGGTGGCCGGTCTCGGCACGCGGTTCCTGCCGGCGACGAAGGCGATCCCCAAGGAGATGCTGACGGTCGTCGACCGGCCGGTGATCCAGTATGTGGTCGACGAGGCGCGGGAAGCCGGCATCGAGCATCTGATCTTCGTCACGGGACGCAACAAGGGCGTCATCGAGGATTATTTCGACATCCAGGTGGAACTGTCGAACACCCTGGCGGAGCGCGGCAAGACGGCCGAACTCGACCTCCTCGACCGGCTGCAGCCGAAGCCCGGTACGGCCAGCTTCACCCGCCAGCAGGCGCCGCTCGGCCTCGGCCACGCGGTGTGGTGCGCGCGCGATCTCGTCGGCGACGAGCCCTTCGCGCTGCTCCTGCCGGACATGATCATGCAGGCCGAGAAGGGCTGCCTTGCCGAGATGGTACGGCTCTACGAGGAGACCGGCGGCAACGTCATCTCGGTGGAGCAGTGCGACCCGCAGGAGACCGACAAATACGGCATCGTCGGGCGCGGCGAAGACGTGGGCTCGGGCTTCCGCCTCGACGGCATGGTGGAGAAGCCGAAGCCGGCCGACGCGCCGTCGAACTACTACATCTCGGGCCGCTACATCCTGCAGCCGCAGATCTTCGACATTCTGGAGACCCAGGAGAAGGGTGCCGGCAACGAGATCCAGCTGACCGACGGCATGCTGAAGCTGGCCGACCAGCAGGATTTCTACGCCTATCCGTTCCACGGCCGCACCTTCGACTGCGGCTCGAAGGAAGGCTTTATCGAGGCGAACGTCGCCTTCGCCCTGTGGCGCCCGGACATCCGCGACAAGGTGATCGGCAACATGGAGCGGCTGATGGACACGGTGAAGCCGAAGGATGCGGCGAAGGCCGCCGAATAGCGGCGCTGCAAAGACGGTAGAACGCGCCGGCGGCGTTGCCCTGAGGGGTGGCCGCCGGCGTTTTTTGTGTGGGGCTGGACTCGACAGCGGTGCCCCGGGGGGCGACCTACAGCATCTGGTGGAAACCGTAGGGCCGACATGGGTGGAACGCGGAACGGCAGGTCAGTCGAGCTAGTACGTAGGCGGACTTCATGTTCAGGGAATCTTGAACTAGAATTGACAATTCTGTTCCACATGGCAACAAAATTAGGAGAAGATGGCGATGCCTAGCTCTAATGCTAACGTTTTTAAAAAGCATAGTTTTTCACACAAGGGGGTCGACTATGAAGTTCTTGCTTTTATAGAGCCCGCAAAACCGGACGAAGTTCGAATACAGGTGTATGAAAATGGTGCTCCTGTTGTCATAATATACCCTGACAAATACAAAGCGAGCCTCATTTATACGGTTGAGCTTGCAACGAGGATCGATTTTCAGCATGCTACGGGTCTTAGTGCTGTCGATGAGCTTATCAAAACCGCAGAGTCGGACGTAAAACAGCTGGTCTGAGACGAGAAGCGCGTCCGTACTTCCCCAAGCTGTGAAACAGGATCATCGCATTCTGTTTCACAGAACGAGGGTGCGCTCTCGGGGTAACGCTGGAGGGCGGTGAAGGGCTTGGTCAAGTTGACTCGACACCGTCCGTCCCCCACCCCGCTCCGCGCATGCCCTCACCCCTACCGCTGCAGTTTCATGCCGATGCGGAGGGTGTCGGAGCCGTAATCGCCGGTGCCGTCGTCGGTGTAGAGCTGGCGGTGGGTGTAGAGGCCGGTGACGGCGAAGCCGCGGTGCAGCCAGTAGGTGAAGCCGGCCTCGCCGGTCAGCAGCGTCTCGTCGTCGCCGGGAATGGTGGAATTGCTGAATTCCGCCAGCGCCGTCGCGGTCAGTTCGGTGCGCGTGTCGAGGGCATGGCGCAAGCCCAGCGAGCCCTCATAGGCGACGATGGTGGAGCGGCCGGAGGTCTCGGGCTCGAAGCGGGTCCGCAGGGCGGTGGTCACTTCGGTGCCGCGCTGCGGCGACCAGACGAGGCTGGCGTCCAGCGTCGGCGCGCTGGTCGCCTCGCCGCGATCGTCGTCGGGACGGTTCCAGGCATAGCCGAGGGCGATCTCGCCGCGCAGCTTCTCGGTGACATCGAGGGCGACGCCGCCGCGCAGCGCCGGCAGCAGGGCGTCGCGGTCGAAGGCGCCGTCGGCTTCCTCGCCGGGCACATCGAACAGCCGGCGGCCGAGGCTTGCCTCGACGAAGGGCGTGACGGCGGGCGAGATCTCGTAGCCGGTGCGCAAGGTCGCGGTGAGGGTGGTGTAGTCCTGGTCGATGGCGCCGGCCGGCAGGTCGGCATAGGCGGTGCGCGCGAGCGTGCCCGTGCCGCTGACGACGAGGCGGCCGAAGCGGCGTTCGAGCTGACCGGAGAGCGAGCCCTGCAGGCGGTCGGCCTGGTCGGTGCCGACGAAGCTGTCGGAAATGTCGACGGTGTCCTCGCGGGCATAGTCGATGGCGCCACGCAGCGTGGCGGTGGTCATGCGGTCGAGATCGAGGCGCAGGCGACCGTCGAGGGCGGCGCGGGGATCTTCCGGCGTGTCGCCGGCGAAGTTGCGACGATAGGTGAGGCTGCCGTTGAGCTCGGCTTCGTGGCGGGACCAGTCGGACAGGAGCCGGGCCGAGATCGTCGTTTCCGAGAAAATGCCGCTTTCGCCATCGACCGCGTCGTCGATATTGGTCGAGGCGCCGAGGGTCTGGATCAGCTCGGGATAGAGCATGAAGCGGCCGGCGCGCACGCCGAGCGGGGCGAAGGGTTCGGCGTCGCTGGCGACGACCGGCGCGCGCTCGGGAGTGATGACGGTCCGGCTGGTGCGCAGCGGGCTGTCGACGGCGGGCGCCTCGTCGGCGATGCCGGCGGCCAGCGGTGGATTGCGGGGCGCGACGGCGCGGACCGCGCCCGCCGGTCCGCCGGCGCGGGGCCGGGCCGAGAAGGCCGGTGCGTCGCGCGGGTCTTCGGCGAGGGTCTCGTCCGCAATATCGGCCGCCTCGGGCTCGGAATCGAAGGCCTGGACGGGCGCCGCCGGGCGGCTGGTGGCGGCGCGGCCTTGCGGCGCGGCGGCAGGGCCGCTGAAGAGATCGAACTCCTGTGACGTCGCGCCGTCGGTCTCAGTGGCGTCGCGCGGATCGGGCGGCAGGATGCCGGCATCGGCCCCGCCCGGATCGCGGCGATCGTCGCCCGGCGTGCCGCCGGACTGCTCCAGCCGGTCGATGAGGGACGGATCGAGCCGGGTGCCGCGGGTCAGCGGCGCGGCCCTCAGATCATAGGGATCGTAGGCTTGCGGCGCGGCCGGGCGGGCGTCGTCGGTGCGCAGCTGCGGGAACAGCGGTTGCTGCGCCGACTGGGCAAAAGCGGGACGGGCGATCGGCAGACCCGGCAGGCCGACGCCGATGCCGGCCGCGCCCAGAAGGGCGGTGGCGGCGATCATGCGTGCGGATCGACGGGGGATGGTCGGCATCTCGGTTTGCCTGCGCTCTCATTGCCCGCGCCTTCTCTGCGCCGGTTGCGAAAGCGTAAATTTTCATGGTTAAGGATTCGTTGATATTTTCCGCGGGGCCCCGCAACACCGGGGTTTGCGCGTCACATGCCTTGTTTTGGCCGGACCGAACTGGTCATTGGTCGCCACATCTTGCAACAAAACAGTGATTCCCCGCGTCGTGATCGCCCAATCCATGCCCCAGCCCACCGCCCCGAAACCCGGTTCGCAGTCGGCGGTTCGCACCGTCACCACCGAGGCGGACGGCCTGCGCGCGCTGGCGGCGCTGCTCGAGGCCGAGATGGCCGAGCCGTTCGAGCGGGTGCTGGACCTGATCGCCGGCATCACCGGCCGGCTGATCATCACCGGCGTCGGCAAGAGCGGCCATATCGGCGCGAAGATCGCGGCGACCTTCGCCTCGACCGGCACGCCGGCCTTCTTCGTGCATCCGTCCGAAGCCAATCACGGCGATCTCGGCATGATCGGCCGTGACGACGCGGTGCTGGCCATGTCGTGGTCCGGCGAGACGACGGAGCTGAAGGGCATCGTCGCCTATACGCGGCGCTTCAAGCTGCCGCTGATCGCCATGACCTCGCGGCCGGGCTCGACGCTGGCGCGCGAGGCGGATGTGGCGCTGCTCCTGCCGCGGGTGGCCGAAGCCTGTCCGCACGGCCTGGCGCCGACCTCCTCGACGACGCTGCAGGCGGCGCTCGGCGACGCGCTGGCGGTGGCGCTGCTGGAACGCCGGGGCTTCACGCCGGGCGACTTCCACGTCTTCCATCCCGGCGGGCAGCTGGGCGCGAGCCTCGTCCATGTCGGCGACCTGATGCATGTCGGCGAGGCGCTGCCGCTGGTGGCGTCCGGCACGACCATGGCCGAGGCGATCATCGTGATGTCGCGCAAGAGCTTCGGCTGTGCGGCGGTGGTCGATGCGGGCGGCTGCCTGATCGGCATCGTCACCGACGGCGATCTGCGCCGCCACCTCGGCCCGGACCTCCTGGCCGAGACCGTGGACACGGTGATGACCGCCAACCCCAAGACGATCACGCCGGAGACCCTGGCCGCCAAGGCGCTGGAGATCGTCAATTCGTCCAACATCACCGCGCTGATGGTGGTGCGCGACCGGCGTCCGGTCGGCATCGTTCACATGCACGACCTCCTGCGGATCGGCGTCGCCTGACGATCCTGCCCGTCCTCAGGGCGCGGGTTCGACGACCAGCACCGAGCCGTCCGCACCGGTGATCCGGACATGGGCGCCGGCCGGCATGTCCGGCCCGGTGACGCTCCACCAGCTGTCCTCGATCGCGATCCGGCCACGGCCGTCGACGATCGGCTCGGTCAGGACGGCCTGACGGCCGACCAGCCGGGCCGTGCGCCTGTTAAGCCGTTCGCCATCGCCGGCGACGCTCTTGTTGCCGTACCAGCGGCGGCCGAGCAGCGCCGCGGCGACGGACAGGATGACGAAGGCGATGATCTGCTGCTCCCAGCCGAACCAGCCGGTGCCGAGGAAGAAGACGTTCATCCCGACGATCAGCGCGGCAATGCCGAAGAACAACAGGTAGACGCCGGGCGCGGCGACTTCGAGGGCGAGCAGCACGAGGCCGAGGATCCACCAGCCGTAATCGATCAGAACCTCAGGCATGGCGGTCAGCCCTCACTGCCGCCAGAGGGCGCAGTGGGAACCCGCGTGCGCGACTTGCCGGCGGTGGGGCCGGCCTGGGGCCGCGCCCCGGCCGTGGCGTCGTCGCCGAAGGTCGCCCGGGCAAGTTCGCCGATGCCGGCGATCGAGCCGATCAGCGACGAGGCCTCCAGCGGCATCAGCACGACGCGCTGGTTGGGCGCGGAGGCGAGCTTGCCCAGCGCCTCGGTGTATTTCTGGGCGACGAAGTAGTTGATCGCCTGGACGTCGCCGGCGGCGATGGCGTCGGAGACCAGGCGGGTGGCGGTGGCCTCGGCCTCGGCCAGGCGCTCGCGGCCCTCGGCCTCGCGATAGGCGGCGTCGCGGCGGCCCTCGGCCTGCAGGATCTGCGACTGCTTCTCCCCCTCGGCACGCAGGATCGCGGCGTTGCGCGAGCCTTCGGCCTCGAGGATCTCGGCCCGCTTCTCGCGCTCGGCCATCATCTGCCGGGCCATGGAATCGACGAGGTTCTTGGGCGGGTTGATGTCCTTGATCTCGATGCGGGTGATCTTGATGCCCCAGCTGTTGGCGGCCTGGTCGACGACGCGCAGGATCTTCTCGGAGATCGCATCGCGGTTGGACAGGAGATCGTCGAGATCCATCGAGCCCATGACCGAACGCAGATTGGTCATCACCAGATTGAGGATGGCGTTCTCCAGCCCGGACACCTCGTAGGCGGCCGCGGCGGCGTCCAGCACCTGGTAGAAGGCGACGCCGTCGGCGGCGACCGAGGCGTTGTCGCGGGTGATGACCTCCTGGGTCGGCACGTCCAGCACCTGCTCCATCATGTTGAGCTTGCGCCCGACGCGCTCGATGAAGGGCACGATGATGTTGAGGCCGGGGGTGAGCGTGCGGGTGTAGCGGCCGAAATTCTCGACCGTGTAATTGTAGCCCTGCGGGACGATCTTGATCGTCGACAGGAGGACGAGCACCGCGACGAACAGCACGACGAGGACAAGGATGCCCGTTCCCGACAGGAAATCGCCTGCGAACATGAAAAACCTCCGCTGCCGTGACCGTCCCGCATCCTGCTGGGCCGCATCCGGCAATGGCCGCATATCAGGGGAGACGGAAGCGGAACGCAAGGCGCATCTGGGATGTCAGTTTTGCTTAGTATAAACGGCGTTGGCCGACACGTCATACGTGTCATGTGATGGTCTTCGCGTGGCGGTTTTGCCGAAATCTGTGCAAAGCCTGCCGACGTTCGCCAACTGTTCCATAAAAATACACATAATGCCGGAACGGGAGGGAACCGATCCGGGGATCTGCGCTTCCTTTCCCGGTTGACGAAAGGGAATGGCATGGCGCGACTGGCACGACCCCGGGTTCTCATCGTCGAAGACGAGCTTCTGATCGCCATCGATCTGAGGGTCATGCTCGAGGACAATGGCTACGAGGTCGTCGGCATTGCCAAGGACTTCTTCGAGGTCATGGACGAGATCGCCGCCGGCGCGGTGGATGTCGCCGTGGTGGATGTCCGGCTGCGGCGCGGACCGAACGGCGTGGCGGTGGCGAAATGGCTGCGCGAGGAGCACGACATTCCCTCGCTCTTCGTCAGCGCCGGCATCGGCGACGCGATGGTGACCGAGGCGCTGGCGGCTCGGCCGATCGGCTTCGTGGACAAGCCCTATGCCGAGACCTGGCTGATCGGGCCGCTGAACGCGGCGACGCAGATGCAGAGCGAAGGCCTCAGCATCTAGCCCGGCCGCGGCAGCCGTGAGGGCCGCATTCCTCTTCGAACATCACTGGAGACCGCGCCAGATGCGCGACCCCGCTCGCTTGCCGAACGGGGCCGTTTGCGCGTCGGCGACTAGTCGATCCAGCCGCGCAGTTCGCGGCGGACCATCGCCTCGATGACGTCCATGCCCGGCTCGCTGTCGTTGAGGCAGGGGATATGGGCGAAGTTCCGGCCGCCGGCCTCGTGGAAGATCTCGCCCGCCTCGCCGGCGATCTCCTCCAGCGTCTCCAGGCAATCCGACACGAAGCCGGGGTTGAGGACGGCGATGTCCTTGATGCCCTCCTGCGCCAGCTTCTCGACGGTCTTGTCGGTATAGGGCTGCAGCCATTCCTCCGGGCCGAAGCGCGACTGGAAGGTGGTCATCAGCCGGCCCTTGGGCCAACCGAGCCGCTCTTCGAGAAGCCGCGAGGTCTTCTGGCAATGGCAGTGATAGGGGTCGCCCTTGCGGAAATAGCTCTGCGGAATGCCGTGATAGGAGCAGATCACCCGCTCCGGCTCGAAGTCGAGCGTCGCCAGATGCGTCTCGATCGAGCGGGCGAGGGCGTCGATATAGACCGGCTCGTCGTGATAGGCGGGCACGGTGCGCACGGCCGGCATCCAGCGCTTGCCCATCATGTGCTCGAAGAACTTGTCGTTGACCGTGGCGGTCGTCGAGGCGGCGTATTGGGGATAGAGCGGGTAGACGAGGATGCGCTCGCAGCCCTGTTCCATCAACGCGTCGGTGCGCTCGGCGATGGAGGGCTTGCCGTAGCGCATGGCCCAGTCGACGACGACGCCGGCATCGCCGGCCATGCGGGCGGCAAGCTTTTCGCCCTGGGCCCGGGTGAAGGTGCGCAAGGGGGACTCGTTGCGCTCCTTGTTCCAGATCTCGGCATAGGCCGCGCCGGACTTCTTGGGACGGGTGTTGAGGACGATGCCGTAGAGGATCGGATACCAGGCGGCGCGCGGCCATTCGATGACGCGCTTGTCGGAGAGGAACTCCTTCAGATAGCGGCGCATCGGCTTGAAGTCGGTGCCGTCGGGCGTGCCGAGATTGACCAGGAGAACGCCGACCTTGGGCTGCTTCACCGGCGGATGACCCTCGGGGAGGGGGCCGATCGAGCGTTCGGCGATGGTCTTGGTCAGGGCATTCATCGGCAGGTCCTTGCGTCGTGTGGCGGGCGGTCGCTCGTGTCCACGGCAGAACACGCCGGGCGGCGCTGGGCGCCCGGACCGACCTCGTGCAAGGCCATATAGGGAGGATTGCCGGCGGCTGGAACCGCCGGCGATGCGATCAGGGTGCGACCGATTTTCAGGCGCGGGCGAGACGGAAGGTCGAACCGTCCGAGGAGGTGCAGACCATCGTGCCGCCGCCATGGTTGCAGTTGGCCGCGATCTGGACGCCGCGGGCGACCGAGGTGAAGTTGAGCTGGATGCGCGAGGCGCCGCTCGAGGTGTAGTTGCCCTCGGCCAGGAGGCCGTTGGTATCGCGCTCGGCCGAGGTGAAGCGGCCGTTCTGGAACACCGCGGTGTAGGCGATCGGGCCACCGGTCGAGGCCCAGCGGCCCTCGACGCCCTGATAGGCGGCGGCCTGCGGCAGCGGCCGCGACATCTGGGCCCGCTCGCTCTGGCAGGCGCCCAGGGCAAACGCGGCGAGGCTGAGGGTGACGGCGATACGGCGCATGATACGACCTCGATACTGATGCGGCACTCCGGCGACCGCCGATCCGCTAAGGCAACAATGTTCGCGTGGGGACGGCACCGCGCCGCCGCAACGCTTTGAGACGCGTGCCACGCTATCCCAATTTGAAACGGCTGTCATGACGGCAAGCACGGGCACGGGGACGGTTCAGTCGACCTTCTCGGCCTTGCGCAGGGGAATGACCGAATGGATCGAGCCGATGGTCTCGATGGAGCGGATCCGCGCGTCGGAGGTGAAGGCGAACCAGTACATGGTGGTGCCGGTGATCAGCGTGCCGGTCTTCTCGTCGCGGCGCGTCCAGTCGCAGCGGCTGGCGGCGTTGTCGTCCTCGCAGACGATGCCGCGCAGATCATAGGAGATGTAGGTGGTGCGCTTCAGCATCTCGTCGAAGAAGGCGCGCGCCTCCTCCTCGCCCTGCAGCCGGAACTCGCCCTCCATGCGGCCGAACCACGGCGCGTCCGACATGGCGGCATTGCTGCGCTGGGACACCATGGCGCCGGGTACGAAGTGACGGGCGATGGAGCCCGCGGCTCCCGCCATCACCGCTTCCATCACTTCCTCGACGATCTTACGCGTGACTGCCGTGTCGACCATGAACTGCTCCGAGCGGAGAACGGCCCGGGCCGCTCTTCCGATTTTCGTCGGGTGACGCAACAAACTCCCACCCGGACGGTCAAACCTTGGATATTCAAGCGGAAAAGCAAGTACCGGGCGTCTCGTTCTGCGGCATCCGCGTGGTGAAGTTTGTTCAAGCGACATGATCGCTGCGACGATTTCGCGGCGAGGTTGCGAAAAAGCGGTGGAAATCGCCGGTTTCGCGACATTTCGCCGATCGCGTCCGAGAAGTTTCCCTATGGGAATATAATTGTGGATAAGGCAGGCGAAAGAACGGCTTGCCGGCGGCTGACGCGTTGTTTCGGTGGATCATGGCGTGAAACGCGCCGCCGGGCGGGCGATTCGCCTGCCACTCCGCGCTCTGACATTGGGCGCGCACAAAGAAAAACCGCCGGCAGATGACTGCCGGCGGTTGAACATGATGATGCGTGGTGGCGGAGGTCAGCGCACCAGGATGTTGCGGAACTGCCAGGGGTCCTTCTCGTCGAGGTCCTCGGGGAAGAGGCCCGGACGATCGGTCAGCGGGGTCCAGTCGGTGTAGTAGCCCTTGACCGGGCCGAGATAGGGCGACTGCACTTCCAGGCAGCGCTTGTAGTCCATCTCGTCGGACTCCACGATGCCGGCTTCCGGGTTCTCCAGCGCCCAGACCATGCCGGCCATGACTGCCGAGGTCACCTGCAGGCCGGTGGCGTTCTGGTAGGGCGCCAGCTTGCGGGTCTCTTCCAGCGAGAGCTGCGAGCCGTACCAGTAGGCGTTGGCGTCGTGGCCGTAGAGCAGCACGCCGAGCTCGTCGACGCCGTCGACCAGCTCGTTCTCGTCGAGGACGTGGTGGACCGGCTGGAACTTGCCGGCGGCGCCGAACACCTCGTGCAGCGACAGCACCGCGTCGTTGCAGGGATGGTAGGCGTAGTGGCAGGTCGGCCGGTAGGTGACCTCGTCATCCTTGTTGCGGTGGGTGAAGAAGTCGGCGATCGAGATCGACTCGTTGTGGGTGACGAGGAAGCCGTACTGGGCGCCCGGCGTCGGGCACCAGGTGCGCACGCGGGTGTTGCCGCCCGGCTGCTCGAGATAGATCGCCGCCTGGTTGCCCTTCTTGTGGGTGCGGGCGTTCTTCGGCATCCACTTCTCGTGGGTGCCCCAGCCCAGCTCCGACGGCTGCACGCCTTCCGACAGGAAGCCTTCCACCGACCAGGTGTTCCAGAAGACGTTCATCGGCTTCGGGTTCTTGGTGCGCTGGGTGTCGCGCTCGGCGATGTGGATGCCCTTGACGCCGGCCTTCTTCATCAGCTTGGCCCAGCCCTCGCGGTCGTCGAAGGTGGGTTCGGTGAATTCCAGGCCGACCTTGGTGGCGACGTCGACGAGGGCCTGCTTGACGAACCAGGAGACCATGCCCGGATTGGCGCCGCAGCAGGAGACGGCGGTGGTGCCGCCGGGGTTCTTGCGCTTCTCCTTGCGGACGGTCTCGCGCAGCGCGTAATTGGTGCGGTCGGCGTTCGACAGGCTCTCGTCGAAATAGAAGCCGAGCCACGGCTCGACGACGGTGTCGATGTAGAGGACGCCGAGCTTGCGGCACAGCTTGATGAGATCGAGCGAACCGGTGTCGACCGACAGGTTGACGCAGAAGCCCTGGCCTTCACCCTCGGTGAGCAGCGGCGTCAGCAGTTCCTCGTAGTTCTTGCGGGTCACCGCCTCGTTGACGAAGCGGATGCCGCGCTCGTCGAGCATCTGCTTGTCGGCATCGTTGGGGTCGATGACCGTGAAGCGGCTCTTGTCGTAGTCGAAATGGCGTTCGATCAGCGGCAGGGTGCCCTTGCCGATCGAGCCGAAACCGATCATCACCACCGGACCGGTGATCTTGGCGTGGATCGGATGGTTCTCTTGGGCCATTTGCGAAATTCCTTCGGTTCAACTCGGAGCCGGTCATCGTCACGGAGTGTTCGGGCAAGCCGCTAGAACGTTTCCGTGACAATTGAAAGTGCGCAGCGCCGCGGAAGCGGGCGCCGGCGGGCAAGCCGGACCTATCGGGGACGGGCTTGTCGGTTTCATGGCGCAGCCGATACGACATTCTTGCGGAGGCAGGACAGCCCCATGCAGCTTCCCCCGACCCTGCGCGCGGCGCTGGCGGACCGCCTGGACGCGGAATCCTTCGACGATCTGCGCCTCGCCGGTTCGCGGCTGAGCCAGCGCTACCGGGCCGAGACCCGCGACGGACGCCAGCATCTGGACGGCGAGGCGGCGGTGCTGGCCTATCTGGCGGCGCGCATGCCGGCGACCTTCGCGGCAATCCGCGCGAGCCTCGAGGCGGTGGCCGGGCGGCGGCCGGATTTCGCGCCGGTGTCGCTGCTCGACGTGGGGGCGGGGCCCGGCACGGCGCTGTTTGCCGCCCGCGACGCCTATCCCGGCCTGACCCGGGCGACGCTGGTGGAGGCGAGCGCGCCGGCCATGGCGGTCGGCGAGGCGCTGACGCGGGACGGTTTTGCCGACACGGCGGACGCGGGCGATGCCCTGCATGTCGACTGGGTGCGCGGCGATCTCGCCACGGCGCTGGGCGCGCGTGCGCCGGCCGATCTGGTGACGCTCGGCTATGTGCTGGACGAACTGGCACCGGCGCAGCTGGCACCGCTGATGGCCGCGCTCTGGCGGCTGACGGCGGGGGTACTGCTGATCGTCGAACCGGGCACGCCGGCGGGTTGGCAGCGCATCCTCTTGGCACGCGATGCGCTGCTGGAGGCGGGGGCGGAGATCGTCGCGCCGTGTCCGCATGCCAGGGCCTGTCCGGTGAGGGTGCCGGACTGGTGCCATTTCGCCGAGCGGGTGGAGCGCACGCGCACCCACCGTCTGGCCAAGAGCGCCACGGTGCCCTTCGAGGACGAGAAATACGCCTATCTGGCGGTGGCCCGCACGCCGGCCGCACCGCCTGCGGCCCGGGTGCTGGCGCCAGCCCGCAAGGGCAGCGGCAAGATAACCCTCAAGCTCTGCAACGACGACGGCTCGCTGCGCGACCGGCTGGTCACCAAGCGCGAGGGCCACCTGTTCCGCACCGCCCGCCGCCTCGACTGGGGCGATGCGCTGGAGTGAGGGGGGCAGGCGGCGGCAAAGGCCACCGATCGCGCCAACCGCCGGGCCTGGTTCGGGACGGGAAGCAAGCGGCTGCTTTGGGTGGAGAGCGACGGTCGGCTCTTGCGCCTTTCGATGAAAGAAGCTGCCGCTCAACGGTCCTCAATCACCGCCAGCCCCACCATCATCAAAACGATCGCCGGCCCCGTCTTCACGAGCGCGCCCAGGGGTTCGATCCACATGTCCGGCGTCAGGACGGCCGCACCGATCATGTAGAACAGGGACAGGCCTATCCCTGCCAGCAAGCCAATGCGGCAGGTCCGCCTGTTGCCGATCAGGATGCCGATCGAGAGATCCATCAGGCTCGTCGCCCCCGTGACGACGGTCGCAGGTAAAGAACCGAAGCCATGGTCGGTCAGGATCTTCACCGCCGGATCGAAGGCGACGGAGATTGCGATGCCGCCGGACGCGATCCAGAACAAAGCGAGGATGCCGACGATAAGGGCTTTCAGCAAGTAGAGGCGTGCGTACCAGCGTTCCTGTACCGTCGCCGAAATCGCGCCGAGAGTGGCCGGACCAGACAAGGGAGCAAGACCGGTCGCCTCGCGCCATCTCGTCGCGTCGCCTGTCACGCCGCGGCGCAGCTCGGCGAGAGCGGTGGAGCGAACCGGAGGGCGCCAGCCCCATAGCGAAACGACGTCGCCGGCGAGCGCCGCCGTTGTCAGCAGCCAACTCGGAACTCTGACCCGGCGCCGCGGCCCGGCAAAACGCGCCGCGAGCCCAGCCAGTACATCGCCCACGGTCGTCGGCTCGTCGTCCATCACATCCCAGCGCGCCTGCCAACTCCAGCGTCCCGCGCACCATTGGTCCAGAAGGAAGTCGACGGTGCGTCCGATGTCGCCGACAGCGGTCACCGCGAAGGGGCGTTCGGCAAGATTCTCTGGCAGGTCGAAGGGAAGAACGGCGAGGGATCGCATGAGGGCACTGCCCCCATAGGCCGCATCGGCGACGACGAAGCCCGGACGCAGGATCACATGGGAAAGGCCGGAACTGCCGATCGTCGCCTCTGCCGCCCGCTTGCCCAGGCTGAACTCCGTCCGATCATCCTCCGGCGAGCCGGGGATCGAGACGTGGATGAGAAGCGGCAAACGCCCGTCCTGCGTTTGAAGAGCGTCGACGAGGCGTGCGACGAAATCGAGATTGGCGGTCGCGGCGGGCGAACCCGGCGCGTCTTGAAGGACCCCGACGCAGTTCACGAAGACGTCCGCCCCCGTCGCCGCGAGATAGGCGCGCAGGCCTGCTGTATCCGCGTCGACCAGCGAGAAGCGCATCAATCGTCCGCCCCACGCGGCTACTTGAACGGGCGTGAAGCGTCGCGCCACCGGGATGACCTCGTGGTCCTGCGACATCAGAAACGTGCAGAGCGCTTCGCCGATGAGACCCGAAGCGCCGAGTACGGCCACGATGGGTCTGCGCGCCTCGAGGGTCACAGCGCCGGCCTCGCGATCATCAGCCACAGGATCGTCAGGACAGAGCCGAAGCCCGGAATGCCTAGGACAAACCAGATACGGTAGAGGCGGTGATAGGCCGGCGGAAGCTCCCGTCCGGCGCGTGCCGCATCCAGTGCTAGATCTCGCATCCGCGCCTGTATCCAGACCACCGGCAGCCAGAAGACACCGGCCACGCCGTAGAGAATGAGTGCCAGCCCCAGCCAGCCCTCCCAGAGGGGAACCCCCGTCATCTCGGCGAGACCGTATCCGGTGACCGGTTGGGCAATCACCGCGGTAGCGGTAAACACCATGTCGGCTGTGACGACGACACCCGCCGTGCGCGCAACGAAGGCCGCGTCCTTCGAGCGGTGCGCCATCAGCATGAAGAAGGCGATCCCTGTTCCGGTCCCGAGAAGGACGATCGCGCCGATCACATGCAGATATTTGAGCAGAAGATAGTCCAAACGAACTCCGCTGACTGGTCTGCGGACCATGTCCCCGGACGAGACGATGCCGATGCACGACTCAACAAGTCGTAAAGGAGGCGCGTAAGGCCAGGAAGTACCGATCGCGACTGTCCCGACGAGACTAACGAAGTGCAGGGGCGTCAGCTTTCAGGAAAGCATTGGGCTGGGCCAGCCGTCCGCAATGGGTCGAAAGCTGCCGGGCGTAAGTGGCCTCTACTACCCCATGCCGGATTGAAGGGGCCTGCCGTCCGCCAGGGTGCGCTGATAATCTCTCGTTTGAGATGCCGAGAAGCAGAAGCGATTTGGCCGACGATCCAATGACCCGTGACGACAATCCCGACTGGAGCGAGGCCGTCGTGGCGCCGCTGGACAGTGCGCTGAAGCTGCAGGCGATCCGGGCACGGCTGCGCCTCAGCCAGTCGGCCTTCGCCGCCCTGTTGCGGATCCCGCGCTCGACGCTGCAGAACTGGGAGCAGGGGCGGACCGCGCCGGACAGCTTCGTGCGGCACGTCATCGACGTGATCCACGACGATCCCGAAGGCATGCGCCAGCGTCTGGAACGCGACAGCGCCGCCTGAGCTGACACCCGGCGGCGCTGGTTTGCGGTCGTTGTCCGGTGGCTCAGTCCATGGCTTCCAGTTCGTCGATGAAGCCGGAGATCATGGCGAGGCCGCGGGACCAGAAGGCGGGGTCGGAGGCGTCGAGGCCGAAGGGCTGCAGGAGCTCCGAATGGTGCTTGGTGCCGCCGGCCTTGAGCATCTCGAAATACTTCTCCTGGAAGCCGGCCTCGGAGTTCTCGTAGACCGCATAGAGCGAGTTCACCAGGCAGTCGCCGAAGGCATAGGCATAGACGTAGAACGGCGAGTGGATGAAGTGCGGCACGTAGGTCCAGTAGGTCTCGTAGCCGTCGCCGAGGCGCAGAGCGGGTCCGAGACTGCGCTTCTGGATGTCCATCCAGATCTCGCCGATCCGCTCGGTGGTCAGTTCGCCGCCGCGGCGCTCCTCGTGCAGGGCGCGCTCGAACTGGTAGAAGGCGATCTGCCGGACCACCGTGTTGATCATGTCCTCGACCTTGGAGGCGAGCAGCGTCTTGCGCTCCGCCTTGGTCGTCGCCTGGTCGAGCAGCGAGCGGAAGGTCAGCATCTCGCCGAAGACCGAGGCGGTCTCGGCGAGCGTCAGCGGGGTCGCCGCCATCAGCGCGCCCTGGCGGCCGGCCAGCACCTGGTGGACGCCGTGGCCGAGCTCGTGGGCGAGGGTCATCACGTCGCGCGGCTTGCCCATGTAGTTGAGCAGCACATAGGGGTGGACGCTCGGCACGGTGGGATGGGCGAAGGCGCCCGGCGACTTGCCCGGCCGGATTGCCGCGTCGATCCAGTCATTGGTGAAGAAGCGCTCGGCGATCGAGGCCATTTCCGGCGCGAAGCCCGAATAGGCCGACAGCACCGTGTGCCGGGCCTCGTCCCAGGAGATGTCGCGGCGGGTGGAATCGGGCAGCGGCGCGTTGCGGTCCCAGTAGTCGATGACGTCCTGGCCGAGCCATTTCGCCTTCATGGCGTAATAGCGGTGGGAGATCGACGGATAGGCGTCGGTGACGGCCTGCGACAGGGCGTCGACGACATTGCGCTCGACCCGGTTGGCCAGATGGCGGGAATCGGCGACGTCCTCGAAGCCGCGCCAGCGGTCGGAGATCTCCTTGTCCTTGGCCAGCGTGTTGGTGATCAGCGTGAAGGTGCGCAGGTTCTCGCTGAACACGTTGGTCAGGGCGCTCGCCGCCTTGCGGCGCTTCTCGCGGTCCGGATCCTGCAGGATGTTGAGGGTCGCCTCCAGCGCCAGATCGTCGCCGTCGACGGTGAAGCGCAGCGAGGTCAGCGTCTCGTCGAACAGCCGGTTGAAGGCGCCGCGGCCGGTGATCGCCTTTTCGTGGAACAGCTCCTCGACGCGATCCTCCAGCTGGTAGGGCTTGTCGAGGCGCAGATCGACGAGCCACGGCCGGTAATGGGCGAGCGCCGGATCGCGGTCCATTGCCGCGTCCATGTCGGCATCCTCGATGCGGTTCAGCTCCAGCGGGAAGAACAGGAGGCGCGACGAGATGTCGGTGACCACCGACTGGATGTCGCCGTAGAACTTGGCGCGCGCCGGGTCGGAGGTGTTGCCGGAATAGACCAGCCCGGCATAGGAGATGATCCGCCCGAGAAGCTCCTCCAGCGCCTCGAAGCTGGCGACGGCGGCGGCGAGATTGCCGTCCTCGGCCCTGGCGGCTTCCTCGAGCCGGCCGCGCCAGCGCTCCTGGAACGCCTCGGCATCGGCGCGGGCGCGCTCGACGTCGCGTGTCAGTTCGGGACTGTCCATGGCCGGGTAGAGATCCGACAGATTCCATTCCGGCAGGGCGCCGGTGGCGTCGACCGCCGTCTCGGCGGCGGAAAAGGTCGGTCGGACAGAATGCGTCATCGGGACAATCTCATGGCTTGGCGGGAATACCGGCCGGCGCGGGTCGCCGGACGGCCGTCGGAAAGGATCAAATTCGACTGAAATTGCTGGGACTTTTTTGCCCATTCTCGTTCAGTCGCTTTTTAGCGGTGCGTGTCAATTTGGGTCGTTCTCGCGTCAAGACGAGACTGGAGGCTGACATGAACCGCGTAGTACTTATCGTTGACGACGACCCCATTCAACGGCGTCTGGTGGAAGCCCAGATCGGCCGGATGGGCCTGCGTCCGCTGACCTGCGACGGCGGCCTCGCGGCGTTGCGGGCGCTCGACGCGCACCAGCCGGGCGAAATCTCCGCCGTCATCCTCGACCTGATGATGCCCGACAAGGGCGGCAGCGAGGTGATGGCCGAGATGCGGCGGCGCAATCTCGACATTCCGGTGATCGTGCAGACCGGCAAGGGTTCGATCGACACCGTCGTCGAGGCGATGCGGGCCGGCGCCTTCGACTTCGTCGTCAAGCCGGTGTCGCCGGACAAGCTGAAATCGGTGATCGACAGCGCGCTGAAGATGCGCGGTGCGGCGACGCGGCGGACCACGTCGAAGGCGCGCACCGTGCGGCTCGACCAGGGCGACGCCTCGCCGGCGCTGCGGCCGGTGCTGGCGGCGGCGGCCAAGGCGGCGCGCTCGGGCATTCCGGTGCTGATCTCCGGCGAGACCGGGGTCGGCAAGGAATGGCTGGCGAGCGCGATCCAGGCCGGCGGCGACCGCGCCAAGGCGCCCTTCGTCAAGGTCAATTGCGGGGCGCTGCCCGGCGACCTGGTGGAGAGCATCCTGTTCGGGCACGCCAAGGGCGCCTTCACCGATGCCGGCCAGCCGCATGAGGGCAAGTTCGCGGAGGCCAATGGCGGCACGCTGCTGCTCGACGAGGTCGGCGAATTGTCGGCCTCGGCGCAGGTGAAGCTGCTGCGGGTGCTGCAGGACGGCGTCATCGACCCGGTGGGCGGGCGCCAGGCGGTGAAGACCGATGTGCGGATCATCTCGGCGACCAACCGGGACCTGGCGGCCGGGGTGACTGCGGGCCGGTTCCGCGAGGACCTCTATTACCGGCTGAACGCCTTCGAGCTGACCGTGCCGCCGCTGCGCGAGCGGCGCAGCGAGATCGCCAAGCTGGCCCGCCGCTTCGTCGACCGCTACGTGGCGATGGAGCCGCAATCGCCGGTCCGGCACCTGGCGGCCGACGCGATCGCGCTCCTGCAGCGCTACGACTGGCCGGGCAATATCCGGCAGCTGGAGAACGCCATCCACCGCGCGGTGGTGCTGGGCGAGAGCGAAAGCCTGACGGCGGTGGACTTCCCGCAGATCGCGGCGCTGATCGCGGCCGGGCCCGCAGAGACAGAGGCGGAGGCGGACCCCCATGCGGCGGCCCATGCCGGCCACGGCGCCGGGGCGCCGGGCGACCCGGCGCCGATATCCAACGGCCACGGTCGCACCGAGCCCGCAGATTTCGCGGTGCGCGACCAGAATGGCGAAGTGCGGCGGGTCGAGGAGGTGGAGGCGGATCTGATCCGGCTGGCCCATGCCCAGTATCATGGCCGCATGAGCGAAATCGCCCGGCGGCTGGGAATCGGGCGGTCGACGCTGTACCGCAAGATGCGGGAATACAAGATCGACGCCGATTGATCAGCTTGCGCCGGTCAAGATCTTCCCATCCGGCAAGGCGTTGATTTCACGCCGAAACACCACTATCCCGGCGAGTAAGCTTAATTGGGCCTTAACGCTTTTCTTGCAGAATCGGGAGAAAGTTCGCTGACTGTCATCTTCATGCCGCAGTTTCGGAAAAATTGGACAGGCGACGAGAACGGTCATCGGGGTTGCCCATACCGGCGGATGCGTCCGACGGGCAGGCAAGTGTTTTGAGGGGAAGAGACCGCATGTTCGGACATACCGCTCGCGCCGGCCGCTCGGCCTGGCGCCTCGCGACGTTCGCTGCCCTGGCTCTGCTGATCGGCGGCACGGTCACCGCGGCGAAGGCCGAGACCCGCGTCCTGAAGTTCTACAATCTGCATACCAAGGAGAAGGGCAGCTTCTCCTACAAGAGCAACGGCCGCTACAACAGCGGCGAGCTCAAGAAGATCAACTGGTTCCTGCGCGACTGGCGCAAGGGCGAGCAGACCCAGATCGACCCGCGGCTCCTGGACCTGATCTGGGAGGCGTATCGCCAGAGCGGCTCCAACGCCCTCATCAATGTCGTCTCCAGCTATCGCTCGCCGGCCACCAATTCGATGCTGCGCTCGCGCAGCTCGGGCGTCGCCAAGAAGAGCCAGCACACGCTGGGCAAGGCGCTCGACTTCTACATTCCGGACGTGCCGCTGGCCAAGCTGCGCGAGATCGGCCTGAAGATGCAGGTCGGCGGCGTCGGCTATTATCCCAAGTCCGGCTCGCCCTTCGTGCATTTCGATGTCGGCAACGCCCGCCACTGGCCGCGTATGAACCGCAAGCAGCTGATGGCGGTCTTCCCGAACGGGAACACGGTGCATGTGCCCTCCGACGGCAAGCCGCTGCCGGGCTACCAGCAGGCGCTGGCGTCCTACAAGCAGCGCCGCGGCGGCTCGTCGATCCAGGTCGCCAATGCCGGCTCGGGCTCTTCGGGCGGCGGCAAGACGCTGCTGGCCATGCTGTTCGGCGATGGCGACGAGGGGGAGGACGAGGTGCAGAGCGCGCCGACGCCGCGGGCTCCGGTGAAGACCGCGGCCGCGCCGAAGGTCGAGGTCGCTTCGGTCGTGCCGCAGGCGCGCCCAAGCCGGGATCTGCCGGGCGGTGTCGCGGTGCCGGTCGGCGACCGCTTCGATACGGGTGCGCCGGCCTCGGCTGCCGCCCCCGCGCAGACCGAGGTCGCGGCCCTGATCAATGCACAGATCCCGGTACCGACCTGGGCGCCGAGCCGCGCCGTGCCGGCCGACGCCTCCGACGCCCCGGCGGCCCGCGAGGATGCGGTGTCGACCCTCGTTGCCGCGCTCGAGGAGCAGGCCAGCGAGACCGTGGCGAGCGGCCAGATGGCCTATGCGGTTCCCACGCCGGGCAACCGCCCGCAATTCGAGAGCGTGTTGCAGGACAAGCCGGCAACCGCCGCGACGGCGATCGCCAAGGCGGCGCCTGCCAAAGAGACGATGAAGGCCGTGGAGATGGCCGCCAGGGCGCCGAGCCCGCGTCCGCAGATCGACCCGCAGGCCACCAAGCCGGTGCCGGCGCTGATGACCGCAGCGGCATCCAGCGCGCCGAAGCCCCGGCCGCAGCCGGCCGATGCGGCGGTTGCCGCAGCAGCGACTTCGGGCAAGGGCGGCCGCGTCCTCAACGCCGTGGTGCAGGACACGCCGAAGCCGAAGGTGCTCGATCCGCAGGAGGCCATCGCCTCGCGCTTCAAGATTGCGGCGCTCGTCTCCGACACCGACAGCCGGGCCGCGCGCCTGGCGACGGCCAAGCCGGATGCCGGGCGGCTGGTCGGCAATTTGCCGAGCACGCTGTTCGCCTCGGGCTTCGCCCCGGCGGCCAATGCCGGCAAGAGCGACCGCTTCTCGGGCTCGGCCGTCAACTTCCTGCCGATGGTGAAGGTCGGCCAGTAAGGCCGCCGCTCCGCCATCCGCGCACGATCAAGATCGTCGACGGCCGTCCGGTGTTGCCACCGGGCGGCCGTTTTCGTTCGGGCGTGGAGTGGCGGGACCGGCAACGCGCCGCTGCGGCCTGCACGGCCGAACGCGCGGTGGTGTTGCGGAGAAGACCGGGGCGCGGCGCCAGTTGACCGATACGTAAAAGTCCGTCGAAGCCTTGTATGGGGACGAGGAATGCACGTCGTGCGAGCGCTCTCGACTTCGCTGCAGTGCCGAAGCAGTGCGATATCCGCGTATCTTCGCAACGGCTTGGGCCGGTTTTTTCACCGCAGTCGGCGGTCGCAACTTCACCGATATATCGTTCGCTGGTCTTACCACCGAAGCAGTGCGATAAGACGCAAAGCATTTCCGGTTTTTGCGGCTCATTGAACAATGCCGGACAGTTTCGCCGCATGGTTGTGCCGGTTGCGGCCTCTTGATGTACGCGCATCATTTAGAGTTGTTCTATAATAAGGCAGACATTCGATATTCTGCGGCTGCTTATTCGCCCCGGCAAGTGTGGACAAAATTGTCGGGACTTAGGGGTTGCGGATAATCCACTTGACATTAAGTAACGCCACATAAATACCAAACATGGATGGTGGATTGCCCAGAGGCGAGGCCACCGTTTCGCAATAAACAAACTGCACGAGGCGCGCAGAGGCGCCTGATTCAACAGGCGCAATCGCCACAACTTCGCGCAGCACGGGGTAAAAATGGACCAGATCGAAAACGTCGAAAACAACGAAATGCTGATGGAGCTCACCGCGGAAGTGGTGGCGGCTTATGTCAGCAACAACTCGCTGCCGGTTTCCGAACTGCCTGCACTCATCTCGGACATCTACGGCGCCCTCGGTCGCACGAACAGTGCGCCGCAGGCGGTGCAGGCCGAGAAGCCGAAGCCGGCGGTGCCGGTGAAGAAGTCGGTGACCGACGACTACATCATCTGTCTCGAGGACGGAAAGAAGTTCAAGTCGCTGAAGCGCCACCTGATGACCCACTACAATCTCTCGCCGGAAGAGTACCGCGAGAAGTGGGACCTGGCGCCCGACTATCCGATGGTCGCGCCGAACTACGCCGCGGCGCGTTCGCGCCTCGCCAAGCAGATGGGCCTCGGCCACAAGCGTCGCCGCGCCGCGGCACGCTGAGCCGGCCGCCGCATCGCTGCGGCAGCAACAGAAAAAGCCCGCCGGAGCGATCCGGCGGGCTTTTTCGTGTTCGGGTGACAGCCTCGGGTGAGGGGGGGCGCCGGCGTGGATGCGAGCCGCGCCGGATCCATGGACCGGCGACCGGCGACGCGTGGTCGCCGGCGCGGCGCCGCTGGCGCCTATTCGCGTGGCAGGTCCGGGGCCATGCCGAGGGCCTGCAGGTAGAGATCGAGGATCGCTTCCTGCTCCTGGCGCTCGTTCTGGTCCTGCTTGCGCAGCGAGATCACGCGGCGCAGCACCTTGGTGTCGAAACCGTTGCCCTTGGCCTCGGCATAGACGTCCTTGATGTCGTCGCTGATCGTCTTCTTCTCTTCCTCGAGCCGTTCGATCCGCTCGACAAAGGATCGCAGCTGATCCTGGGCGACATCGTTCACGTCGGACATGGTGGGTCTCCGTCTGGCACTTTCGCGCAATGAATTGGCCGGGAACTACCAGACCGGGGTGATTCGGGGAAAGCCCGTTGTGCCGCTATGGCACGTGGCGACCGCCCGATGCGGGGTCCGCGCGCGAAAACGTTACTCGCTCGGGCGCGTCTGCTCGAAGCGCTGCGCGGTCTCGGGGCTCGCCTCGCGCTGGTAGCGGTCGCGCCATTCGCCGTAGGGCATGCCGTAGACGATCTCGCGGGATTCGTCCTTGGTCATGGCGATGCCGTCGGCCTCGGCGGCGTCGCGGTACCAGTTGGACAGGCAGTTGCGGCAGAAGCCGGCGAGGTTCATCAGGTCGATGTTCTGCACGTCGGTGCGTTCGCGCAGATGATCGCGCAGGCGCCGGAACGCCGCCGCTTCGAGCTCGATGCGCTTCTGGTCGTCGATCGGGTCCATGTCGCTCTCCTGTGTCCGTCCGCCTCGCGGCGCCTTGCCCCGATATCGAGCCGAAGCGTCTTCGCATCAAGGGTGCGGTGGCGCGAGGCGGCGGGCAGGGGGCCGGCCGGCCGGTTCGGGCTCGCAACCGGCCGGCGGATGATCTAGGACGGCGGCAGCGCAGCGTGGTCATGTCGTTGACAGGTTCGACCGCTATGCGAAAGCTGCCTCTCGTGCGGACACTCTCTCTTTCGGGGAAAGCGTGATGATACCCAACCCGTTTCGCCGGCTGCGCCACGGATTTGCTCTCGGGCTGATGGCCGCCGGACTGTTCCTCGTCTCGGCGCCGCTGACGGCGGACGCCGCCCGCGCCGATTTCCGGGTGTGCAACGGCACCCAGTCGCTGGTCGGCGTGGCCATCGGCTACCGGGCCGAAGCCGGCTGGACCACCGAAGGCTGGTGGCGGATCCCGGCGACGACCTGCAAGGCGATCATCGAGGGTCCCCTGTCGTCGCGGTACTATTACGTGTATGCCGAGGACTCCGATGGCCAGGGCCGCTGGGCCGGGCCGGTGAATCTCTGCATCGCCGAGAACGAGTTCAAGATCGCCGGGGTCAAGGACTGTTTCAAACGGGGCTACCAGAAAATGGGGTTCCGCGAATACGACACAGGCGAGCAGGCCAGCTGGATGGTCCAGCTGACCGAAGCGCCCCGCGAAACAACGGATAGCCAATGAGACGCCATCGCAAGGTCAAGATCCTTGCCACCCTCGGGCCGGCATCGTCCTCCGAGGAGATGATCCGCAAGCTGCATGAAGCCGGTGCGGATGTCTTTCGCATCAATATGAGCCATTCCGACCACGATCTGATGCGCGAGCTCGTCGCGCGCATCCGCCGGGTCGAGTCCGCCGTGGGCCGGCCGATCGGCATTCTGGCCGATCTGCAGGGCCCGAAGCTGCGGGTGGCAAAATTCGCCGAGGGCAGCGTCCAGCTGACGGTCGGCGATGATTTCACCCTCGACGACAATCCCGAGCCGGGCGACACGACGCGCGTCTATCTCCCGCATCCGGAAATCCTGGAAGCGGTGGAGGTTGGGCACCGGCTGCTGATCGACGACGGCCGGCTGCAGCTCGTCTGCACCGAGACCGACAAGCACTCGATCAAGTGCCGCGTCGTCGCCGGCAACAAGATTTCCGACCGCAAGGGCGTCAGCCTGCCGGACACGACCCTGACCACCGGGGCGCTGACCGACAAGGACCGCCGCGATCTCGACGCGGTGCTGGCCGAGAATGTCGACTGGGTGGCGCTGTCCTTCATCCAGCGTCCGGAAGACCTCGCCGAAGCGCGCAAGGTGTCGCGCGGTCGCGCGTTCCTCCTGTCGAAGATCGAGAAGCCGCAGGCGGTGGAACGGCTCGACGAGATCATCGAACTGTCCGACGCGATCATGGTCGCGCGCGGCGACCTGGGCGTCGAGATGCCGCTGGAAGCGGTGCCAGGCATCCAGAAGCGGATCACCCGTGCCGCCCGCAAGGCCGGCAAGCCGGTGGTCGTCGCCACGCAGATGCTGGAATCGATGATCTCGGCCCCGGTGCCGACCCGCGCCGAGGTCTCGGACGTGTCGATCGCCGTCTATGAGGGCGCCGACGCGGTGATGCTGTCGGCCGAATCGGCGGCCGGCGAGTATCCGGTCGAGGCGGTGTCGACGATGGACCGGATCTGCCAGCGCGTCGAACTCGACCCGCTCTATCCGGGCATCATCTCGGGCCAGCGCACGCCGCCCGAGGCGACCGGCGCCGACGCCGTGTCGCTGGCGGCCCGGCAGATTTCCGAGACGCTCGGCGTGTCGGTGATCGTGACCTATACGGCGACGGGCACCACCGGCCTGCGGGCCGCCCGCGAGCGGCCGCAGACGCCGATCCTGGCGCTGTCGCCGGTGCTGGCCACCGCACGGCGCCTGTCGCTGGTCTGGGGCCTGCACTGCGTGGTGACGGAAGACGCCCAGGATCTCGACGACATGGTCGACCGGGCCTGCCGCATCGCGGTGGAGCAGGGCTATGCCAAGTCGGGCGAGCGGATGATCGTGACGGCCGGCGTGCCGCTGCGCACGCCGGGCGCCACCAACATGCTGCGCATCGCCTATATCGGCTCGGACGGCCTCAGCGCGGTCTGACGCGGCCGTTCAATCAACGTGCAACGGCCCGGCGGTCTGTCTCAGATCGCCGGGCCGAGCAGTTCCTCGGACAGGCGCCCGGCGGCGTCCTGCGCCGAATCCAGCGCCGGGTAGACGGCGAGGACCCGCAGATAGGTCTCCAGCGCCTGTTCCTTGCGGCCGGTCTGTTCGAGAATCATCGCAAGGCCCATCAGGGCGCCCCAGTGCCGCGGCTCGCGCAGCAGGGTCTGCTCGATGTCGACCAGCGACTTGCCCAGCCTGTTCATCGAGAAATTCAGCGTCGCCCGGCGGTTCCACGCCTCCGGATAATGCGGCGCGATGACCAGCGCCTGATCGAGCAGGTCGAGCGCGGCGGCGTTGTCCTCGCGGGTCATGGCGAGGGCGGCACGCTGCATCAGGAGATCGATGGTGGCGCTGCCGCTGCGGCGCCAGTGGCGCTCGATGCGGCCGGCAATGCGGCGGGCGGCGCGTTCGTCGGCCTGTTTGCGCAGCTCGGCGAAGAGGCGGTCGAGTTCCTGATCCGGCGTCTCGTCGGCGACCTGGGGCTCGTCGGTGGCCTCGTCCTCGGCGACGGGAGCGCTGCCGAATGCGTCGGGATTGTCGGTCACGCCTTCATCGGGCGGCGGAATCACCATGGGCGGCGATTGCGAATCGTCCGGGCCGGGGAGCGGCGCGGCCTCGGGCGGACGATCGGGCTCGATCAGCGACGGCGGGGGGCCGTCCTGTGCCAGCGCCGGGACGAGGCCCGGGGCGAGAAAGCAGACACCAAGGGTGAGACAATGAAAAACGCCGCGCATGCGGAGAGGTTAATTCTCCGCAGCGCAGCGTCAATCAGAAACTTCGTGATCGAAGGGGCGGGGACGGGCGAGGCCGGTCCCCAGGGGCATCAGCCCTGGCGCGCCTTGAAGCGCGGTGCCACCTTGTTGATGATGTAGACGCGGCCCTTGCGGCGCACCATGCGGTTGGCGCGGTGACGGGTCGCGAGGGACTTGAGCGAGTTCTTGATCTTCATGACAACACCGGAATGTTAGACGCGAGGATCGGGGCTGGCCGTTCCGCCGCAAAATGATGGGCGCGCCGCAGCGGCACGCCCGGAAAGATTGGTGCCGAAATAGCTTTGCCGGCAGCTTTTGTCAACGCTCCCGGCGCCATTGCGACCGCCCTGTGACGCCCGATTTGCGCGGATTCAGTCCGTCAGCCGGGTCAGATGGCCCATCTTGCGGCCGGGCCTTGCTTCCGGCTTGCCGTAGAGATGGAGGAGGGTGGCGGGCTCGGCGAGAATCGCATCGACCCGCTTCACGTCGTCGCCGATGAGATTCTCCATGACGCAGTCCGAGTGCCGCGCGGCGGAGCCGAGCTTAAGGCCGGCGATCGCCCGCACATGCTGCTCGAACTGCGAGACGACGCAGGCCGCCTCGGTCCAGTGGCCGGAATTGTGCACCCGCGGGGCGAGCTCGTTGACGAGGATGGTGTCGTCGCCCTGCACGAAGAACTCGACGCCGATGACGCCGACATAGCCGAGCTTGGCGAGGATGCTGGCCGCGACGGCCTTCGCCGCTTCGCCGACCTGCGGCGAGACGCGGCCGGGGACGGTGGAGGTATGCAGGATGCCGAGCCGGTGGACGTTCTCGGCCGGATCGTAGGCGACGACGCTGCCGTCGATGCCGCGCGCCGCGATGATCGAGCATTCGTAGGCGAAGGGCACCTTCTTCTCGAGAATCGCCGGCACGCTGCCGAGGCTCTCGAAGACGTCGGCATGGGGCCCGCCCTTGCGGATCGAGGCCTGGCCCTTGCCGTCATAGCCGAAGCGGCGGGTCTTCAGGATGCAGTCGCCGTCGAGCTCGACGAGGGCGTGGCCGAGCTCGGCGACGCTGTCGATGGCGCGCCATTCGGCGGTGGCGACGCCGATGCCGTTGAGAAACGCCTTCTCCACGACGCGGTCCTGGGCGACTTCCAGCGCCTCGGCCGGCGGATAGAGCGGCACGGTGGTGACGGCGGCGCGGATCTGCTCGACCGGCACATTCTCGAATTCATAGGTGACGACGCTGGTGCGGGCGGCGAGGTCGCGCAGGGCGGCGACGTCGTCATAGGCGGCGACGATCTGCGCGTTGGCGACCTGCGCGGCGGGGCAGCCGGCGTCGGGATCGAGCACGATCACCCGGTAGCCGAGACGGGCCGCGGCCATGGCCAGCATGCGGCCGAGCTGGCCGCCGCCGACGATGCCGATGGCGGTTTCCGGCATGGCGAAGCGCGCTTCGGCGCCGGGGGCGGGCGGCGTCGTGCTCACGGGGTGTCCACGGGGGCGGCGGCGACCGCCTCGGTCTGGGCCTTGCGCCAGGCATCGAGGCGACCGGCAAGGGCGTCGTCGGACAAAGCGAGCACGCTGGCGGCGAGGAGGGCGGCGTTGACGGCGCCGGCGCGGCCGATGGCGAGGGTTCCGACGGGCACGCCGGCGGGCATCTGGACGATGGAAAGGAGGCTGTCCTGGCCGGACAGGGCACGGCTTTCGACCGGGACGCCGAACACCGGCAGCGGCGTCATCGCCGCGGTCATGCCGGGCAGATGGGCGGCGCCGCCGGCCCCGGCGATGACGACCTTGAAGCCGGCGGCCTTGGCGCCGCGGGCAAAATCGTAGAGGCGCTCGGGCGTGCGGTGGGCCGAGACGATCTGCGCGTCATAGCCGATGGCCAGCGCGTCGAGCGTGTCGGCGGCGTTCTTCATCACCGACCAGTCGGACTGGCTGCCCATGATGATGGCGACGGGCGGGGAGAGGGCGGCGTCGCTCATGCGCTGATGTCCGGAATGATCTGATCCTCCAGATCCTGCAGGCGGTCCCGGATGGTCAGCTTCTTCTTCTTCATCCGCTGGACCTGCAGCCGGTCGCAGCCGGTTGCGACCATCGCGTTCACGGCCGCGTCGAAATCGGCATGTTCCTGCCGCAGACGCGCCACCTGCAGCCTCAAGGCCGCCTGTTCCTGATCCGCCATTCTGTTCCTTTCAGGCACCGCCGCGTGCAACCGAACCGGGGTCTCGACAATTGTCCAGACAGTCGTGACGGACGATTAGCAAAACCGCCCATCGGACGATAGCGACCGCCGGACCAATCGACAGTGCGACACTCTTGTGACACCGTCGACTGGTTGCTGGCTCCGGTTCGCATTGCGGACCGCGACCTAACTCACGAAGGGAGAAGCCATGTCCTTGGATACCCATCTCGCTACGCTGGAACAACGCCACTCGGCGCTCGACCACGAGATTTCAGCTGCGCTGGTATCGAAACCGGCGATGAGGGATTCGGAACTCCGGGAGATGAAGCGAAAGAAGCTCCAACTGAAGGACGAGATCGAGCGGCTGCGCCAGCCTGCCGGCTGATCTCAGACCTCCCAAGCCATTCCGCCCCGGCACCGGCAACGGTGTCGGGGCGTTTTTCGTCCGGGCCCGGGCGCCGCGCCGCCATTCTCAGCCGATCGCCTTGCGCAGCACGTATTTCTGGATCTTGCCGGTTGAGGTCTTCGGGACCTCCTGGAAGCGGATCTCCTTGGGGCATTTGAAGCGGGCCAGCCGCTCGCGGCAATGAGCGATGAGATCGGCCTCGGTGACGCTGCGGCCGGGCTTGAGCTCGACGAAGGCCAGCGGCGTCTCGCCCCATTTCTCGTCCGGCTTGGCGACCACCGCGGCGGTCGCGACATCCGGGTGCTGGTAGAGCGCGTCCTCGACCTCGATGGAGGAGATGTTCTCGCCGCCCGAGATGATGATGTCCTTGGCGCGGTCCTTCAGCTCGATATAGCCGTCCTCGTGCAGGACGCCGAGATCGCCGGAATGGAACCAGCCGCCGCGAAACGCCTCGGCGGACGCCTCGGGGTTCTTCAGATAGCCGCGCATGACGATGTTGCCGCGGAACATGACCTCGCCGATGGTCTCGCCGTCGGCCGGGGTCTTTTCCATCGTCTCGGAATGCATCACCGCCAGATCCTCCAGCGCCGGATAGCGCACGCCCTGGCGCGCCGTCTGGGCGGCGCGGGCCGGGCCGTCGAGGGCGTTCCACTCGTCCTTCCACTCGTTGACCACGGCGGGGCCGTAGGTCTCGGTCAGGCCGTAGAGATGGGTGACCTCGAAGCCGGCGTCGCGCATGCCCGACAGCACCGATTGCGGCGGCGGGGCCGCGGCGGTGTTGAAGGTGACGGTCTGGTCGAAGTCGCGCTTGTCGCCGGGATCGGCGTTGATCAGCGTCGCCATGACCACCGGCGCGCCGCACAGATGGGTGACGCCGTGATCGGCGAGGGCGTCGAACATAGCCTTGGCCCGGACCCAGCGCAGGCAGACATGGGTGCCGGCCTGGACGGCGAGGGTCCAGGGGAAGCACCAGCCGTTGCAGTGGAACATCGGCAGCGTCCACAGATAGACCGGATAGCGGCCCATGCCGGAGGCGATGACGTTGGCGTAGCCCATCAGCGCGGCGCCGCGATGGTGGTAGACGACGCCCTTCGGGTTGCCGGTGGTGCCGGAGGTGTAGTTCAGCGAGATCGCGTCCCACTCGTCGTTGGGCATGTGCCAGGCATAGTCCGGGTCGCCCTCGGCGACGAGCGCCTCGTATTCCAGGCTGCCGATGGCCGGTCCCTTGGCGACCGGGGCGTCGGCGGGAAAATCCGGATCGTCGCAATCGACGACGAGGGGCGTGGCCCTGGCCTTCTTCAGCGCTTCGGCCATGACGCCGGAGAATTCGCGATCGACGAGCACGACTTTGGCTTCGGCATGGTCGAGCTGGAAGGCGATGATGTCGGCGTCGAGACGGGTGTTGATGGACAGGAGCACGGCCCCGGTCATGGGCACGCCGTGATGGGCCTCGAGCATGGCCGGGGTGTTGGACAGCATCACCGCGACGGTGTCGCCGCGCGCAATGCCGCGCCGTTCCAGCGCCGAGCCGAGGCGGCGCGAGCGCGCGTAGAACTCGGCATAGGTGCGGCGCAGGGCGCCGTGGATGATGGCGACCCGGTCCGGATGCACCAGCGCCGCGCGGGCCAGATGGCGCAGCGGCGTCAGCGGCTGGTAATTGGCCGCGTTGCGATCGAGATGCTCGTCGTAGATGCCCATGTGTCCGTCCCGAACTCCCCCGTTTGGGGCTGTTCTATAGAAGATCGGGAGGCGCGCGTCACGGCGGATTGCGCCGAACGCCGGCAGAGGGCCCTAGAAGAACAGCGCCCGGGCACCGTCGACGATGAGCTTCAGGCCGACCGGCACCAGCACCATGTAGGCGATCCAGTAGAAGGCCTTAGGGTCGACGCGGCGCACCAGCCAGACGCCGGCAAGGGTCGCGACGGGCGCCAGCGGCATGAGCACCGCCGAGGTCGCCAGATTGTCGGCCGAGAACTGGCCGAGCAGGAAATACGGGATCAGCTTGACGGCATTGGTGGAGGCGAAGAACAGCACCGAGGTGCCGGCATAGACCGGCGGCGGCAGGCGCAGCGGCATGACCGCGACCTGGAAGGGCGGGCCGCCGGCATGGCTGACGAAGCTGGAAAAGCCGGCAATGGCGCCCCAGCTCAGGCTCTTGGCGGTGTTGCGCGGCCGTGGCTCGAGCTGATGGCGCGAGCGCCAAAACCATTCGGCGGCGAACCACAGTGCCAAAAGGCCGATGACGAGGCGGATGCCGTCGGCGGAGACCATGGTGGCGGTGAGATAGCCGAGAAGGACGCCGCCGAAGGAGGCCGGCAGCATGATGGCGATGACGCGGCGGTCGAAGGTGCCGCGCCAGGCGACGAGGCCGACGATGTCCATGGCCACCAGCACGGGCAGCATGATCGCCGCGGCGGTGACCGGCGAGATGACGACGGCCATCAGCGGGACGCCGACCAGCGTCAGCGCGCCGCCGAAGCCGCCCTTGGCCAGGCCCACGAGAAGCACCGCGGGGATCGCGACGAGATAGAACAGCGGGTCGGTGATCACGCGGCGAGCGGCTTCCGGTCGGAGTCGGCAAACGAAGGTGCCGCAGGAGTAGAACCGTCGCACCGCCATGGCAACTGCGGGCCATGGCGGCATCCGGCGGAATGCGCCGGGGCATTGGGCCGTGAGCGCGGCCGCGGCACGGCGGATGTTTCCCACCCGGCGAGTGATTTGCTAAAGCCTTTCGCGAAACGGCCGACACGACGATCGGCGCCCGACATGCAAGGTCAACATTTTCGATGGACACCGAATACATCCGTCCCCGGCTCGTACTCCTGACCACGCCGCTCGGCGACGCGGATGCCGTGACGGCCGTGCAGGCCGCGCTTGCCGGCGGCGACGTCGCCTCGGTCATTCTCGACCCGGCCGGCCGCGACGCCGTCTCCTTCCAGAACCTTGCCGAGAAACTGGTGCCGATCATCCAGGCGGCGGGTGCCGCGGCGATCGTCGCCGACGACACACGCTGCGCCGGCCGCGTCCAGGCCGACGGCATTCACATGACGTCGGGCGATCCGGCGGAGCTCGGCGAGACCATGGAGCGCTTCGCGCCGAAGCTGATCGTCGGCGCCTCGGGCTTCGAGACGCGCCACGACGCGCTGGAAGCCGGCGAATTGCGCCCCGACTACCTGCTGTTCGGGCGGTTCGGCGGCGACGTCGACCCGAACCCGCATCCCAAGAGCATCGCCATGGGCGAATGGTGGGCCGAGATCGTCGAACTGCCCTGCATCGTCCTGGCGGGCGGCGACATCGAGAGCGTGGTGGAGGCCGCGGCGACGCGGGCCGAGTTCATCGCCCTGTCGGCGGCCGTCTTCGCGCAGCCGGATGCGGCAGGCAAGATGGTGGCGCGGGCCAATGCCCTGATCGACGCCTGGTTCGAAAGCGCGGCCGCATGAGAGCGCCCGAACGAGCGGCCGGCGGGCGGCTTGTCCTTCTAGCGGGGCTGGCGGCGCTGATCATCGGCGCCGGTCCGGCCTGGGCCCAGAGCGCGGATGCGCCGGCTGCGGCCGCGGCGGCCGATCCGGCGGCGCTGGATCAGGGAACGCTGACCGAGGGCGCGCAGGGCGAGGCGCTGCCGGTGCCCGCGGAGGTCGCGCCCGAAACGCCGCCGGCGGAAGGCCAGCAGCCGTCCCCCAGCGATCTCGCCTACGGCGCCTATCAGCGCGGCTTCTACCTGACGGCGCTGAAGCTGGCCGAGCCGATCGCCAATCTCGGCGATCCGGCGGCGCAGACGCTGCTGGGCGAGATCTATTCGCGGGCGCTCGGCGTGCCGCAGGATCTGCAGAAGGCGGCGCACTGGTACGAGGCGGCGGCCAAGGCCGGCAGCGCCGAGGGGCAGTTCCGCTTCGCGCTGATGCTGCTCGACGGCACCGTGGTCGCCTCGGACATCGCCAAGGCGCGTGACCTGATGGCGGCGGCGGCCGAGCAGGGCCTGCCGCTGGCCCAGTACAATTACGCCCAGATGATCGTCCAGGCCTCGCCCTCGGGCGGCTTCGAGGAGGCCTTCGGATATTTCCAGAAGGCCGCCAATGCCGGCGTCGCCGATGCCCAATATGCTATGTCGCAGCTCTATGAGTATGGCCGCGGCGTGCAGGCCGACAGCGCCGTGGCGCGCAAATGGCTGCGCGCGGCGGCGATCAACGGTCTCGGCGCGGCGCAGGTGGAATTCGGCATCTGGCTGATCAACGGCAAGGGCGGTCCGCCGCAGCTCGAGGACGGCTTCCGCTTCCTCAAGCGAGCGGCCGACCGGGGCAATCCCATCGCCATCAACCGGGTGGCGCATCTCTACAAGGATGGCGTGGGAACCGCGCCGGATCGCCTGCAGGCGGCGAAATGGGCAGTGCTCGCCAAGCGGGTGGAAAACTCCGACCCGACCCTCGACGACTTCTTCCGCGGGCTCGATCCGCAGACCCAGAAGTCGGCCCTGGAGGCGGCCAACCGGTTCCGTTCGCGCTGAGCAGCACAGCCGAAACCCGCCACGAGGCTTGAATGGCGGGGTAAATTATGGTCTTGAGCCCCGACCCGCAGAGATCGTCAGACGAAGGCATGGAGCCCGGCACCGGCCGGCCGCCCCCTTCCGGCGAGCGAGCCTGCCGATCAATAACGCTGCCGCAGCCGTGCGACCGGATCGTCGCCGACGCGAGAACCCTTCGAGAGCATCGATGAAGATCAACGGAAACGAAATTCGCCCTGGCAACGTCATCGAGCACAATGGCGGCCTGTGGGCGGCGGTGAAGACCGCCCATGTGAAGCCCGGCAAGGGCGGCGCCTTCGCCCAGGTCGAGCTGAAGAACCTGATCGACGGCACCAAGCTGAACGAGCGCTTCCGCGCCTCCGAGACCGTCGAGCGCGTCCGCCTGGAGCAGAAGGACTACCAGTTCCTCTACGCCGAGGGCGAGATGCTGGTGTTCATGGACACCGAGACCTACGAGCAGCTGGAGCTCCAGAAGGACTTCGTCGGCGAGCGCGCCGCCTTCCTGCAGGACGGCATGATGGTTACGGTGGAAAGCCACGAGGACAAGCCGATCGGCATCAAGCTGCCCGACCAGGTGGTGCTGGCGATCGTCGAGGCCGACCCGGTGGTCAAGGGCCAGACCGCGGCCTCGTCCTACAAGCCGGCGGTGATGGAGAACGGCATGCGCGTGATGGTGCCGCCGTTCATCGAGACCGGCGAGCGCATTCTCGTCGACACCAACGAGATCACCTATCTGCGCCGCGCCGACTGAGGCTGAGCCCGAGATTTCCTGACGGCGGCCGCCATCCGGGCGGCCCTCTCCTATTCGACGAAAGCAGACGATGGCCCGATCCGCGCTTCTCCATGTGATGACGCAGGCCGCCATGAAGGCCGGCCGTTCCCTGATCCGCGACTTCGGCGAGGTGCAGAACCTGCAGGTCTCGATGAAGGGACCGGCGGATTTCGTGTCCAATGCCGACCGGCGGGCCGAGGAGATCGTCCACCAGGAACTGTCGCGGGCGCGCCCGGACTGGGGCTTCCTGATGGAGGAGCGCGGCGTCGTCGAGGGCAACGACCCGCAGCACCGCTGGATCGTCGATCCCCTGGACGGCACCACCAACTTCCTGCACGGCATTCCGCAATTCGCCATCTCGATCGGCCTTGAGCGTGACGGCCAGATCGTCGCCGGCGTGGTGTTCAACCCGGCGATGGACGAGCTCTACACGGCGGAGAAGGGCGGCGGCGCCTTCGTCAACGACCGGCGCCTTCGGGTCGCGGCCCGCAAGTCCCTGGCGGAAGCGCTGTTCGGCACCGGCACGCCGTTCCTCGGCCATGGCGACCATGCCGGCTATCTGTACGAATTGCGCCAGATCATGGGCGAGACCTCGGGCGTGCGCCGCATGGGCGCGGCCTCGCTGGACATGGCCTATGTGGCGGCCGGCCGGCTCGACGGCTTCTGGGAGCGCAAGCTGAAGCCCTGGGACGTGGCCGCCGGTTCGATCCTGGTGCGCGAGGCGGGCGGCTTCATCAGCGGCATGAACGGCGCCAAGTTCGACCACGAGATCGGCGACGTGGTCTGCGGCAACGAGTTCATGCGCAAGGCGCTGAGCGACCAGATCGCCCTGGCCGAGCGCAAGCGCACGGCCGCCGCCCAGAACGGCTGAGACGACCGCGGCCGCATCGTCGGCCGCGGCAGACGGCAGGGGACGGCTGGCGGGGCGACGTAACGGGCGTTTAAAAGAGCCGCATTATTCCTTACCTTGCCTTATGGTTCGAGTGAACGCGGGCAGCGGGGTCCGTGCCGTGGACCCGAACCGGCGGAGTTGATTGGAACGCGATGCAGGTCTTCAGATCGTCTACGGACAACACCGGGCGGCCGGATGATTTCGATCCGAACCGGCTGTCGAGCCCCATGGTCTTCCTGTGGTCGATGCTGGTGTTCCTGGCGCTGGCCTCCTTCGTGGCGGCAATCCTCGGCCGGCAGATCTCCACCGCCTTCGCCACCAATCCCGGGCTGAACGGCCTGATCATCGGCGTTCTGGCCGTCGGCATCCTGCTGGCCTTCCTGCAGGTGCTGCGGCTGTCGCGCGAGGTCCGCTGGGTCAACGCCTTCCGCGAGGGCTCCTCGGACTTCGACCGGCTGAAGGATCCGGTGCTGCTGGCGCCGATGCGCGGCCTGATCGGCCGTCGCCGCTCGATCTCGCTGTCGACCCATTCGATGCGCTCGATCCTCGATTCGATCGCCACGCGCCTCGACGAGACCCGTGACATTGCCCGCTACCTGATCGGCCTCCTGGTCTTTCTCGGTCTGCTCGGCACGTTCTGGGGCCTGTTGCGTACGATCGGCTCGATCGGCGCGACCATCCAGGGTCTCGATCCGGCCGCCGGCGATACCGCCAGCGTCCTCGACGCCCTGAAGGCGGGCCTCGCCGCGCCGCTGTCGGGCATGGGCACGGCGTTTTCCTCGTCGCTGTTCGGCCTGTCCGGTTCGCTGGTGCTCGGCTTTCTCGACCTGCAGGTCGGGCGGGCGCAGAACCGGTTCTATACCGAGCTGGAAAACTGGCTGTCCTCGGTGACCGATGTCGGCTCCGACATGGTGCTGCCGCCGACGGGCGAGGGGTCGCAGGTCGCCGCCGGCGGTTCGGAGCAGTTGCGGCAATTGTCCGAGCAGATCGACAAGATCGCCAAGGACCAGACCACGACACCGCGCACCAGCGCCGCCATGGCCAATCTGGCCGAGAGCATCCAGGGCCTCGTCACCCATATGCGCAGCGAGCAGCAGATGCTGCGCGACTTCGTGGAGACCCAGGCCGGTGAGCAGCGCGAGTTGCGGCAGGTGCTGGACCGGCTCGCCGGCAGTCTCGGCGACAAGCGCAAGGAACCCTAGCCATGGCGCTGTCGCGCAACCGCAGGAGCGATCGGTCGGTCGATTACTGGCCGGGCTTCGTCGATGCGCTGTCGACGCTGCTGCTGGCGATCATGTTCCTGCTGTCGGTGTTCGTGCTGGCGCAGTTTCTGCTCAGCCGCGAGATCACCGGCAAGGACGAGGTGCTCGACCGGCTGAACAGCCAGATCAACGAGCTGACCCAGCTCCTGGCGCTGGAGCGCTCGACCACCCAGGACAACGAGGACCAGATCGCCAATCTGCGGGCCTCGCTCGCCGGCATCGAGGAGGAGCGTTCGCGCCTGCAGGAGGCGCTGGAGTCGGGATCGGGCTCGGCCGCCGCCGCCTCGGCCCGGGTCGAGGGCCTGCAGACGGCGCTCAGCGAGGAGCAGGAGCTGTCGCAGCGGGCCCGCTCGCAGGTGGAGCTTCTGAACCAGCAGCTTGCGGCCCTGCGCCAGCAGATCGGCGCGCTGGAGCGGGCGCTGGAGGTGTCCGAGAGCCGCGACGCGGAAAGCCAGACCAAGATCGCCGATCTCGGCCGCCGCCTGAACGTGGCGCTCGCTCAAAGGGTGCAGGAGCTGTCGCGCTATCGCTCGGACTTCTTCGGCCGGCTGCGCGAGATCCTGTCGGATCGCGAGAACATCCGCATTGTCGGCGACCGCTTCGTCTTCCAGTCGGAAGTGCTGTTCCCCTCGGGATCGGACGTCCTGCAGGAGGCAGGCACCGACGAGATGGCCAAGCTCGCCGAGGCGATCGTCGCGCTCAACCGCGAGATCCCGTCGGACATCAACTGGATCATCCGGGTCGACGGGCACACCGACAACGTGCCGATCTCCGGCGGCCGGTTCGAGGACAATTGGGAGCTGTCGACCGAGCGCGCCGGCGCGGTGGTCAAGTATCTGATCAGCCAGGGCGTGCCGCCCGAGCGGCTGGCGGCGACCGGCTTCGGCGAATACCAGCCGATCGATCCCGAGAACACGCCCGAGGCCCGCGCCCGCAACCGGCGCATCGAGTTCAAGCTGACCGAACGCTGAGCCGGCGCCCCGCGCGCCGCCGCAAAGCCTGCGACCTTGCGGCGCGCTGCGGCGGAGCGAACTGCCGCGCTGCGTGATTGACCTTGTCGCGACCCCCATGCCAGCATCTTGCCCGAGGGGAAGGGCACCCCCTCCACAACGATCGCGCCCAGCGCGGCAGGGGAGGAAACATGCACAGGATCCTGATGAGCACGGTCGCCGTGTTCGCACTCATGGCGGTGTCGCCGGCGGCGGCGCAATCCGACGACAACATGAAGAAGCTGCAGGGCATGCAGTCGACCGGCACCTCGATGGACTTCCAGACCATCGACCAGACCGGCGGCTATGCCGACCAGCTGCGCAAGAACCTGGAAGCGATCACGCTGCCGGACGGCTTCGAGATCTCGCTCTACGCGGTGGTTCCGGACGCCCGCCACATCGCCGTCGGGCCGCAGGGCGTCGCCACCTTCGTGGGCACCCGCAAGCAGACCGTCTGGGCGATCACCGACCGCGACCGCAACCGGGTGGCCGACGAGGTGAAGCAGTTCGCCCCGTCGATCGACTTCACCATCCCCAACGGCGTCTGTTTCTCCGATGACGGCTTCCTGTTCATCGCCGAGCAGAACCGGGTGCTGGTGCTGCCGGCCGCCGAGTTCTTTTACGAGAGCCCGGACGTGGCCGTCGGCGTGGTGGTGGACAAGGGCGAGCTGATTCCGGCCGCCGAGGAATCCTTCAACCACACCGCCCGCGTCTGCCGGATCGGGCCGGACAACAAGCTCTATGTCTCGCTCGGCCAGCCCTACAACGTGCCGCCCGAGGAGAAGAGCGACCTCTACAAGCGCGAGGGCATCGGCGGCATCGTGCGCATGGAGCGCGATGGCAGCGGCCGCGAGGTCTACGCCACCGGCGTGCGCAATTCGGTCGGCATGGACTTCAACCCCGACAATGGCGAGTTGTGGTTCACCGACAACCAGGTCGACGGCATGGGCGACGACATCCCGCCGGGCGAACTGAACCGGGCGACCGCGGCCGGCCAGGATTTCGGCTTCCCCTGGTATGGCGGCGGCAGCGTGCGCACCAACGAGTACAAGAACGCCGAGATCCCCGCCGATGTGGTGATGCCGGAAGTCGAGATGGACGCCCATGCGGCCGATCTGGGCATGACCTTCTATGACGGCGACAGCTTCCCGCGGAAATATCGCGGCGGCATCTTCTCGGCCCAGCACGGCTCGTGGAACCGGACCGACCCGATCGGCGCGCGGGTGATGTTCACCTCGCTCAACGAGGATGGCTCGGCCAAGGAGACGGAAGTCTTCGCCGACGGCTGGCTGTCGGACAGCGGCGAATATATCGGCCGCCCGGTGGACGTGGCGACGCTGAAGGACGGCTCGCTGCTGGTCTCCGACGATCTGGCGGGCGCGATCTACCGGATCGCCTACACCAAATAGGCGTTCTTGACGCCGACAGGGCCGCGCCGTGAGACCGGCGCGGCCCGCCACCCTCCAGACGGATGACCCCCATGACCCAGTTCCTGCCGCGCGGCCTCGCCGCGGCGCTGCTTCTTCTCGCCTCGCCCGCCGCCATGGCCGCGGATCTGGCGGCCGGCAAGGAGAAGGCCGCCATGTGCGCCACCTGCCACGGCCTCGACGGCGTGGCGACGGCGCCCGACGCGCCGAACATCGCCGGCGACAGCGCCTTCTATCTCGCCGAACAGCTCAAGGCGTTCCGCTCCGGCGCCCGCCAGCACCAGCAGATGTCGATCATCGCGCAGGGGCTGGAAGACGATGACATCGCCGATCTGGCCGCCTGGTATGCGGCGATCGACGTGACGGCGACCATGCCCGAGGTGGATTAGCCGGGACGCCGGGCTTCGCGGACGCAGGGGCCGCTGCAAGGGCACGAGGGATCACTTGGACGCGACGCGGCGCGCTGCGGGACGCCGCGTTCGCGGTGCTATTCGGCGGCGCCGAGCATTGCGTCGGTGCGGCCGGCCTCGAACTGCAGGCGGGCGAGACGGGCATAGATGCCGTCCCTGGCGATGAGCGAGGCGTGGGTGCCTTCCTCGACGATCTGGCCGCCATCGAGGACGAGGATGCGGTCTGCCTTCAGCACCGTGGCGAGGCGATGGGCGATGACCAGCGTGGTGCGGCCCTCCATCAGCTTTTCCAGCGCCCGCTGGACGAGGATCTCGCTTTCGGCGTCGAGGGCGGAGGTCGCCTCGTCCAGGAGCAGGATCGGCGCGTCGCGCAGGATCGCCCGGGCGATCGCCACGCGCTGGCGCTGGCCGCCCGACAGGGTGATGCCGCGCTCGCCGATGACCGTGTCGTAGCCGTCCTGCATGGCCTCGATGAAGCCTTCGGCCAGCGCCGAGCGGGCCGCCGAGACGACCTGCGGGCGCGAGGCGTCCGGATCGCCGAAGCCGATGTTCTCGGCCGCGGTCGCGGCGAAGATGGTCACGTCCTGGGGGACGAGGGCGATGCGGCTGCGCAGCTCCTCGAGATCGGCCGCGCGCACGTCGACGCCGTCGATCAGGACACGTCCCGCATCGGCATCGTAGAAGCGCTCGATCAGCGAGAAGATGGTCGACTTGCCGGCGCCGGACGGGCCGACGATGGCGACGGTCTCGCCATGCTTCACGGTGAAAGAGAGTTCGTGGACGGTCGAGACGTCGGGCCTCGTCGGATAGGCGAAGCTGACCCGGTCGAAGACGACCTCGCCGCGCGCCGGGCGGGGCAGGGCGACGGGATCTTCGGGCGAGCGGATGGCCGGTTCCTCGGCCAGGAGCTCGGACAGGCGCTCGGCGGCGCCGGCGGCCTGGGCGATCTCGCCCCAGACCTCCGAGAGCTGGCCCACAGCGCCCGCGGCGAAGACGGCGTAAAGCAGGAACTGGCCGAGCGTGCCGCCGCTCATCGAGCCCTCGGTGACCTGCTGGGCGCCGATCCACAGGACGGCGATGATCGAGGAGAAGATCAGGAAGATGGCGAAGGCGGTCAGAAACGCGCGGGCGCTGACCGAGGCGCGGGCCGCCTGGAAGGCGCGGTCGACGGCGGCGGCGAAGCGGTTGCCGGTGGCGGTCTCGCTGGTGAAGGCCTGGACGGTGCGCACGGCGCCGATCGCCTCGGTGGCATAGGCGGTGGCGTCGGCCAGCGTGTCCTGGGCGTAGCGCGAGCGGCGGCGCACGGAACGGCCAAAGGCGACCAGCGGCACGATGATGACGGGAATCGCGGCGATGACGATCAGCGACAGGCCGGGGCTGGTGATCACCATCATGACGACGGCGCCGATGAACAGGATGGCGTTGCGCAGGGCCAGCGACGCGGTGGCGCCGACGACGGACTTGATCTGGGTGGTGTCGGCGGTCAGGCGCGAGACGATCTCGCCGGTCAGCGCCTTGTCGTAGAAGCCCGGCGACAGCCGCGTGACCCGCGCGAAGACATCCTTGCGCAGATCCGCCACGACGCGCTCGCCCAGCGTGATGACGAAATAGTAGCGGCCGGCGCTGGCGATTGCGAGGACGGCGGCCAGGACCACCAGCATGGCGAAATAGGTGTCGATGAAGGCGGTGCTGGGGGCGTCGAAGCCCTTGTCGATCACCCGGCGCACGGCCAGCGGCAGGGAGAGCGTGGTGAGGGCCGCCAGCGACAGGAAGAAGATCGCGCCGGCGACCTTGCCCTTGTAGCGCTTCAGATAGGGAATCAGCCGGGCGAGGGGCTTCAGGTCGCGGCGCTTGCGTTCGGCTTCGCGCTCGCCGGCTGTCATCTGGCGCAAGCCCGCCTCCAGTCATTCTCGCAGTTCATGGACCCACCGCGCGTACCGCGACGGGGATGGCCTCCGGCTCTTGTGCCGACAGGTGCCCTCATGTATAGGCTCGTCCTCGAATTTGAAAGCGATCGCGCTTTCCAACTCCGCGACATCGAGACCTGCAGGCGGCCCTGTCCGCAGCTGTGTCGGTTTGGCGGGGATCCGGCCAGACCCAAGGATCGAAGGCGATGAAAGACAAAATCCACCCGGACTACCACACGATCACCGTCGTGATGACCAATGGCACCGAGTATCAGACCCGGTCGACCTGGGGTTCTGACGGCGACAAGATGAATCTCGACATCGATCCGACCAGCCATCCGGCCTGGACCGGCGGCAACCAGCAGCTGCTGGACCGCGGCGGTCGCGTGTCGCGCTTCAAGAAGCGGTACGAAGGCCTCGGCATGTAAGACGCCGACACGGCGTCGACATGAAAAAAGCCCGGCCATCGTGCCGGGCTTTTTGCTGTTTGGGGTCCGGAAGCGACGAGCGGCGGGGCCGCGCGGTCGCGTGCAGAGGTCGCCGCGCGCGACGCCCGTCAGGGCTTCGGCGTCGGATCGTGGAAGAACAGGTCGTAGCCGGCCAGCAGCACGGTCGCCAGGAGCACCAGGCCGAGATCCGGCGACGGCACGTGGACGATGAGAATCAGCAGGAAGGCGCACAGGACGGCGTAGGCCACCAGCGACAGCTTGCGTTCCAGTGTCATGTCAGGCGCTCCCGTTGGTCAGTTGCGTTTCGAGCCAGTGCGCGGTGCGCAGAAGCCGGCCATCCTCGCCGCGCCGGCCAACGAGCTGGACGCCGATGGGCTGGCCATCGGGGGTCTCCAGCAGCGGCAGCGTCACGCAGGGCACCCCGAGGAACGTCCACAGGGCATTGAACACGTTCTCGCCCTCCGGTGCCACGCCGGGCCGGGACGGGCCGATGGCGGCGGGCGTGAGAATGGCGTCGCAGCGCGACAGCACCGCTTCCAGCCCCGCATAGAGCACGGCGCGCCAGTCGAGGGCGGCGAGGTAGTCGCGGGCGAGGATGGCGTCGCCCTGTTCCAGGAGGGCCGTCAGCCCGGGCGAGACGGCGCCGGGATAGCGCTGGCGCGTGCCGTAGAGGTTCTTGGCGGCCTCGGCCAGCCGGACCCGCTCGGCATGGATCAGCCCATCGGCGAAGATCTCCGGCAGATCGGCGTCGAAGCAGCGTTCGCCGAGCTCGCTCGCGACTTCGCCGATGCCTTCCTGGGTGAGTGGATCGGCGCGGTCCCACCAGGGCGTGCGCACGATCGCCAGCGTCGGCACGACGGGCGGCGTCATGCCTGCCTGGGCAAGGAGCTGCGGATGCGGCGTCGCCTCGGTCGAGGGATCGGCCAGATCGTTGCCGAACAGGCATTCGGCCAGGAGCGCGACGCCGGAGATGCTGCGGGCGCAGACGCCCGGGGCGTCGAGGCTGGGGGCCACGTCGCGGACGCCGCGGCGCGGGATGGCGCCGAAGGTCGGGGTATAGCCGGTGATGCCGCTGGCCGAGGCGGAGCGGATGAGCGCGCCGTCGCCGGCCATGCCGACGCCGAGCGAGGCGGCGCCGCGGGCGACCGCCGTGACGCAGCCATCGATGCCGGTGGCCGGCGCATCTGTGTCGGTCGACGTGACAGCGGGGCCGATGCCGAGTTCGCGCACTGCCGTCTTGCCGGCGATCAGCGCACCGGCCGAGCGCAGGCGCTCGACGATGGCGGAATCGGCTTCCGGCACCCGGCCGGCAAAGGGGGCGAAGCCGGCGATGGCCGGCATGCGCGCGGCGTCGATCATGTCGTCGACGGCGACCGGCAGGCCGTGCAGCGCGCCGATGGAGCGCAGGCGCCCCCGCTGGGTGTCGAGATGGACGCCCTGGCGACGGGCGAAATCGGCATCGAACCAGGCGAAGGCGGCGGCCGCCGCCGGATCGCTCTCCACCCGGGCGGCGGCGGCGTCGGCGACCTCCCCCGCGCGCGCTGCGCCCCCTGCCAGCCGCTCGCGTAGGTCGAGCGGCGGCAGGTCGATCAACGAACTCCTAGCGGCCATAGAAGACTTCCGGGAGGTAGTAGACCGACTGCGGGACGAGATAGACGACCGCCATCGCCAGGAACACCATCATCAGGAAGGGCAGGACGCCCTTGAAGATGTCGGTCAGCTTCACGTCCGGCGGCGCGATGCCCTTCAGGTAATAGGCCGACATGGCCATGGGCGGCGTCAGGAACGAGGTCTGCAGGTTCAGGGCGACCAGGATGCCGAAGAACAGCGGATCGATGCCGAACATTTCCAGGAGCGGCAGGAAGATCGGCACGAAGATGATGATGATCTCCGACCATTCCAGCGGCCAGCCGAGCAGGAAGATGATCAGCTGGGCTAAGAGCAGGAACTGCAGCGGCGTCAGGTCGAGGCCACGGACGAACTCGGAGATCACCTGCTCGCCGCCGAGATAGGAGAAGACCGAGGAGAAGATGTAGGAGCCGACGAAGAGCCAGCAGACCATCGCCGTGGTGCGGACCGTCAGATAGACGGATTCGCGCAGCCGCTGGAAGGTGAGGGCCCGGTAGCCGACGGCCAGCAGGATGCCGCCGAGGGCACCGATCGCCGCCGCCTCGGTCGGCGTGGCGAGGCCGAACAGGATCGAGCCGAGAACGGCGAGGATCAGGAAGGCCAGCGGCAGGAACGACGTCAGGATCATGAAGGTCAGCCGCAGGAACGGCACGTCCGGCACCTCGTCCTTGGTCGGGCGCGGGGCGGCGCTCGGCTGCAGGACGGACCGGCCAATGATGTAGACGAGGTAGAGGCCGACGAGGATCAGGCCCGGCAGCAGCGCGCCGGCATAGAGCCGCACGATGGAGACGCCGGAGGCCGCCGCATAGACGATCAGCATGATCGAAGGCGGGATCAGGATGCCGAGCGTGCCGCCGGCGCAGATGATGCCCGAGGCGAAGGACTTGTCGTAACGCGCGTTCAGCATCGCCGGCAGGGCGAGCAGGCCCATCAGCGTGACGACGGCGCCGACGATGCCGGTGGCGGTGGCGAAGAGGGCGCAGGTGATCAGCGCCGCGACGCCCATCGAGCCCGGCATGTTCTTGGACGCGATGTTGAGCGTGGTGAACAGGCGGTCGACGATGTTGGCGCGTTCGACGATGTAGCCCATGAACAGGAACAGCGGGACAGCCGTCAGCACCTCGTTCGCCATCACCGTATAGGTCTGGTTGATGAACAGGTCGAAGACCGTGTTGCTGAAGAACCCGTCTATCCAGAGCGTGAAACTGTCCCAGCTCGAGGCCAGCTCGTCGAGCCGATTGTAGCTGCGCCACATGCGGTTGGGGTCGAAATAGGCGTAGTAGCCGAAGCCGATACCCATCGCCATGAGGGTGAAGGCGATCGGAAAGCCGAGGAAGACGAGGAAGATAAACAGCCCCAGCATCAACAGGGCGAGTTGCGGGTCACTCATGGATGGGCATCTCTCTCGGCCGCGGTCGCCTTGTTGAGGACGGTGTCCTCGGTTTCCTGAACGTCTTCCTCGGGCCGGATCCATTCACCGCCACGGATGCACTGGATGCAGCGCATCATCTCGGCAATGCCCTGGATGAAGAGGAGGATGCCGGCGGCGACGATGACGGTCTTGAACTGGTAGATCGGAATGCCGGCCGGGCTGTTGACGCTGACCTCGCCGTAGCGCCAGGAGCGCGCGGCGTATTTCCAGCCGGCCAGGATCAGCGCCGTGACGCCGGGAAAGAAGAAGAAGACGTAGAGCACCAGGTCGACCATGGCCTGGGTGCGGGGCTTCCACATCCGGTAGAGGAAGTCGCCGCGGACATGACCGCTGCGCGACAACGTATAGGCACCGCCCATCATGAAGAGCGTGCCGTACATGATGAAGGAGACGTCGAGGGCCCAGGGGGTCGGCGATCCGAGGACGTATCGCACGAAGACCTCGTAGCTCGTCCCGAACGTCATGAGAATGATCAGCCAGGCAAAGGCCTTGCCGAAAGCTGCCGACAGGGCGTCGGCAAAACGAATGAATGCGATCATGGACTCCCGATCCTCGTACAGAAATGTCCGGCGGTATCAGCCGCCGGACATTCCGTTCTTCGACGCAGCCGGCGTCAGCTCGGCAGCTTGCCCGGGAAGAAGAAGTTGTAGGCCAGCCGGTAATCCGGCGAGTTGAGCAGCTCGTAATAGGAGACGCGCTCGACCCATTCGCGCTGGCTGTCGAGGATCTTCTTGAAGAAGGTGTCTTCCTCGAGCCCGACGATCAGCTGCTTCCAGGCTTCCAGCTGGGCTTCCAGGATCTCCGGCGGGGTCTGGCGGACCGTCACCCCGTCGACGTCCTGCAGTTCCTGCAGGTCCTTGGAATATTCGTTGAGGGCGAGCGCCGTGTTGGCCGTGGAGGCCGCCTCGACGCTGTATTCCATGATGGCCCGCAGGTCGTCGTCGAGATCCTCCATGAAGTCCTTGTTGAACAGGAACTCGAAGGCCTCGCTCGCCTGGTGGTAGGAGCCGAGATAGTAGTTCTTGGCCACGTCCTGCGCACCGAAGCGACGGTCGGAGGAGGGGTTGTTGAACTCGAAGGCGTCGATGACGCCGCGCTCCATCGCCGGGACGATTTCACCGCCCGGAAGCTGGGCGACGCTCATGCCCATGGACTGCATCAGATCGGCGGCCAGACCGACGGTGCGGTACTTGAAGCCCTCGATGTCGGCGACCGAGTTGACCGGCTCCTTGAACCAGCCGAAGGGCTGTGCCGGCATCGGGAAACCCATCATGCCGATGACGTTCAGGCCCATGACGTCCTGGGTCAGCTCCTTGTAGAGCTCGCTGCCGCCGCCCTGGTAGAACCACGACAGCATGGTGGTCGGGTTGCCGCCGAAGACCGGGCCGGTGCCGAACAGCGAGGCGGCCTTGTTCTTGCCGTACCAGTAGGCCGACACCGAATGGGCGGCATCGATGACGCCGTCATTGACCGCGTCCATCACCTGGAAGGCGGCGACGACGGCGCCGGCCGGCAGGAGATCGATCTTGAGGCGGCCGCCGGACATGGTCTCGACGCGCTCGACATATTGCCGGGCGAAATCCATCCAGATGTCCGAGGCCGGCCAGGACGTCTGCATCTTCACGACCAGCGGCGACTGGGCCAGCACGGCCGGCGCAGCGAGAGTGCCGGCAGCCGCTCCCGCAGCAACGACGCCACCCCTCAGGAACTTGCGGCGAGAAACGCCGTCATTCGACTTGGACAGGCTCTCAACGTTGTTATTGCGGCGCAGCATTATCTACTCCTCCCTTATGAATTCACTCGGAATGACCTGTTGCCTCCCAGCGCGTGCAAGATTGCCGATTAAAAACTCCACGTCAATCAAGGCGGAAGCCAGCCGCCTTGAGCAGCCGCTCATGTGAGGAGGGCCGCGCACCGGGCGGGGCTCGCCGATCGCGGGGTGGCGGCAAGGCGCAACGGCGCTGCAGCAGGTGGAGCAGTCACAAGCCGATGGTTTGCAAGGGCTTGCGTGCGATTTACGTTTACGGAAGAGGCAGGTCCGGGCGCGCCGGGGCGCGGGTCCGGCGGGGCCTGCGCGCGCCGTTGCGGGCTGCGATCACGATGGCGGGAAACGCTGCACCGGCCGCGCCGGGTCGCAAGATGAGACCAAAGTCTAACGCGCCGGGCGGTGCAAAACGCGCCGCCCGGCGGTGGTGCTCGGCGCCTAGAATTCCAGGCAGATCTTGCCGAAATGCGCCCCCGATTCCTCGTGGCGGAAGGCGTCGGCGATGCCTTCCAGCGCGAAACTGCGGTCGATGATCGGCTTCAGGCCGATGGCTTCGATGGCGCGGACCATGTCCATCTGGTGCCGTCGGCTGCCGACGATGAGACCCTGCAGGCGCTGGTGCTTGGCCATCAGGGCGGCGGTCGGCACCTCGCCGGCGCGCCCGGTGAGGACGCCGATGAGGGCGATGTGGCCGCCGATGCGACAGGCGGTGATCGACTGCGGCAATGTGCCCGGGCCGCCGACCTCGATGACGTGGTCGACGCCGCGGCCGTCGGTCAGGTCGAGGACGGTCTGTCCCCAGTTTTCGTCGCGTTTGTAGTTGATGGTGTGGTCGGCGCCCATCTCCCGCAGCCGCTGCAGCTTGTCGTCGGAGGAGGAGGTGGCGATGACGCGGGCGCCCATCAGCCGGGCGAATTGCAGGGCGAAGATCGAGACGCCGCCGGTGCCCAGCACCAGCACGGTGTCGCCGGCCTTGATGCCGCCATCGACGACGAGGGCGCGCCAGGCAGTGAGGCCGGCGGTGGTCAGGGTGGCGGCTTCGGCGTGGCTGAAACCCTTGGGCGCATGGGTGAACCAGGTGGCGGGACGCACGACCTCCTCGCGGGCATAGCCGTCGACGCCGTCGCCGGGCGTTGTCCTGAAGTCGGCCACCGGCGGTTCGCCGTCGAGCCAGAGCGGGAAGAAGGTCGAGACGACATGGTCGCCGACGCTGAACTCGCCGACGCCGTCGCCGACGGCCTCGACGGTGCCGGCGCCGTCGGACATGGGGATGCGACCGTCCTCGGTCGGCATACGGCCACTGACGACGCCATAATCGTGGAAATTGAGGGAGCTGGCGCGAATCCGGACGCGGATTTCACCGGGGCCGGGCGCGCCCGGTGCGTCGCGCTCGACGAGCTGTAACTGGTCGAGGCCGCCGGGCTTGCTGAGCTGGATCACGCGCATCGCGTCGTCTCCTGGGTTCGCTGGAAGGGTGGGGAGCGAACGCAAGGAGGCGGAGGGCGGTTGCGGCTTGGCGGCGAACACACCGTCGCCTGCGTCGCTCACGGGCGGGCGATGAACCCGCAGGATGAGGCGATCGGCGTTTGCCGACCGCGGCGCCAATCAGCCGTGGAAGGCGGTCTTCAGAAGGTCGATCTGTTCGCCGACCGGATTGCGCGCGGCGTGCTCCGGCTCGGCGGCGTTCTCGCCATAGATCTCGCGATCCAACATGGCGATGCGGCGCTCCAGCATGAGGGCGCGTTCGACGAGATCGCGGAAGGCTTCCGGCAGTTCGCCGTAATTCGGCGAATCCTTGGCGCTGCCGAGGCCTTCGAGACGGACCTTGACCTTCTCGGCCTCGACCTGGGCGCGCGACATGTCGCCCTGATTGGCGGCGCGCTGGAGCAGCAGCCAGGAAGCGACCTGCATCAGCCGGGTGGTCAGGCGCATGGATTCGGCGGCGTAGAGCGTGGTGCCGTGTTTGGACAGCGCCTTCGCCTCGACCCGGCCGGCGCCGTCGAGATAGATCGCCGTCTCGTCGACCAGGGCCATGCCCTGGTTGAACAGCGGCTGGAAGGAGCGCGAGAAGGCCAGATGCTCGGCGAGCCGGATCGTGCGGTCGCCGTCCGATGTGCCGTTGGATTGGATCGTCATCGAGCCGAATTCACTCCCCATCGCGGACACCTTTTCGCACTGCCAGAATCGGTCGGACCGCGAACAGGGCGCGATCGTCGAACGAGAACAGGGTGCGTCCGTTACCAAGGCTTTGCAAGCGAGGGCGCCGGACAAGGTTAATTGCTGTTAAGCAAGCGCGGCAGGGGCGGGACGGTTCCGCCGGTCTGTCAAAAAAAGGGGCCGCGTGAGCGGCCCTTCAGGAGTTTTCAACAGGGAGGCGTCAAACGGGGCGGAAACCGCTCCGTCTATCCATCAATCCGGCGTTCCTTCAATCTGGACTGATCTCAGTTAAACCCCGGAAACCTTACTCAGGGCTTAACGGTGGTTCGCTTTCGTAGGAATTTCTCTACGTTTCGTGACGACGGCCAACACGGAGATCACGCAGACCATGACGATACCCCAGGACATGCAGGCAGCCCTTCTCGACGGATTCGGCGGACCCGAGGTGCTGAAGCCCGGCACGCGGCCGGTGCCGAAGCCGGCCGCCGGCGAGGTGCTGGTGGCGGTGGCCGCGGCCGGGGTGAACCGCCCGGACGTGATGCAGCGCCAGGGGATGTATCCGGCTCCGGCCGACGCGCCGGACTGGCCGGGCCTGGAGATCGCCGGCATCGTCGTGGCGCTGGGCGAGGGCGCCAGCCGCTTTGCCGTCGGCGACCGGGTGATGGCGCTGGTGCCGGGTGGCGGCTATGCCGAATACGCGACCGTCGCCGAAGTGAACGCGATCCCGGTGCCGGAGTCGCTGTCGATGATCGAGGCGGCCGGCGTGCCGGAAACCTATTTCACCGTCTGGCACAACGTCTTCCAGCGGGCCAAGCTGACGGCGGGCGAGAGCTTCCTCGTCCATGGCGGCACGTCGGGCATCGGTACGACGGCGATCCAGCTGGCGAAGCATTTCGGGGCGCGGGTGTTCGCGACGGCGGGCAGCGACGACAAGTGCCGGGCGGCCGAATCCCTCGGCGCCGAGGCCTGCATCAACTACCGCACGCAGGATTTCGTCGAGGCGCTGCGCGAGAAGACCGACGGCAAGGGCGTCGACGTGATCCTCGACATGGTCGGCGGCGAGTACACGCCGCGCAACCTGCAGCTGGCCGCCGAGGACGGGCGGATCGTGCAGATCGCCTTCCTGAAGGGGCCGAAGGCGCAGATCGACCTGACGCCGCTGATGCGCAAGCGGCTGACCTTCACCGGCTCGACCCTGCGCAACCGGCCGGTCAGCTTCAAGGCGGTGATCGCGTCCGAACTGACCGATCAGGTGGTGCCGCTGCTGGAAGCGGGCACGGTGAAGCCGCTGATCGACGAGGTCTATCCGCTGGAGAAGGCCGCCGACGCGCATCGCCACATGGACGAGGATCACATCGGCAAGATCATCCTGACGACGCGCCATCTGGAGAGCTGAGCGCGTAGCGGCGGCCCCTGCCGGGTCGCCGCACGGGAAATCCGGCGATTTCCTTGCACCAATATGGCTAACGGCCTATAAGGGCGCCCGAATTCCCGTACATGTGGTGAGTATCCACGGCCGGCCCTTCCGGGGCAGGCACTTAGGAGGATTGTATCGTGGCACAGCAATTATTGATGCCAAAAGCGACCGCCGTCTGGCTGGTCGACAACACTTCGCTGTCCTTCGAACAGATCGCGGATTTCTGCACGCTGCACCATCTCGAGGTGAAGGCGATCGCCGACGGCGAATCGGCCCAGGGCATCAAGGGTCTCGACCCGATCATGACCGGCCAGCTGTCGCGCGATGAGATCGAGGCGGCGGAGAAGGATCCGAACCGCAAGCTGAAGCTCGCCGCGCCGAAGGTGCGGGTGCCCGAGGCCAAGCGCAAGGCGCCGCGCTACACGCCGGTGTCGAAGCGCCAGGACCGCCCGAACGCGATTCTCTGGCTGGTGCGCAACCATCCGGAGCTGAAGGATTCGCAGATCTCGAACCTGGTCGGCACGACCAAGAACACGATCCAGCAGATCCGCGACCGCAGCCACTGGAACTCGGCCAATCTGCAGCCGATGGACCCGGTGACGCTGGGCCTGTGCACGCAGATCAATCTCGACCTGGAAGTCGAGAAGGCCTCGCGCGGCATCGTCCGCCCCGAGGAGATCGCCGAGGAAGAGCGCCTGCTGTCGGCCTCGCAGACACAGAACTGGGACCGTTCGCGCGAAGACCGCGAAGAGGGCGAGCTCGACGCGGCGGCGGTGTTCGCCAAGCTCTCCTCGATGCAGAGCACGGACACCGACGAAGACGACGGCAACCAGAACTGAGATCGCCCGCGGCCGCAACGGCCCCGGGACATGCCAAAGCGGCGCCGGAGTGATCCGGCGCCGCTTTCGTTTGTGGGAATGTCCTTCGATGCGGGACGGCGGCCGGGGCGGCCTGCCGCGGAGCAATCAGTCGGGCTCGGGCGTCGCGACGGTGTAGTTGAGGCCGAGGCGGCCGCCATCGGCATAGAGCGTCTGACCGGTGACGTAGCTGGCCTCGGCGGAGGCGAGGAAGGCCGCCAGCGCGGCGATCTCCGACGGCTCGCCGATGCGGCCCATCGGGGTGCGCGACAGGATGCGCGCCGTGGCGTCCTTGTCGGCGACGACCGAGCGCAGCATGTCGGTCATGATCGAGCCCGGTCCGATGGCGTTGACGCGGATGCCGTAGGGCGCCAGCGACTGGGCCATCACCTTGGTGAGCTGGTTCATGCCGCCCTTGGAGACCGAATAGCCGACCTGGTCAGGCAGGGCGAAGACGGCGTTGACCGACGACATGTTGACGATCGATCCCGGCTCGCCGCCATCCTTGACCTTCTGCACCAGATGCCGCGCCACCGCCTGGCCGCACAGGAAGGCGCCCTTCAGATTGACGTTCAGCACCTTGTCGAAGGCTTCCTCTTCCAGGTCGAGGAAGTCGGCCTTGTGGACGATGCCGGCATTGTTGACGAGGATGTCCACGTCGCCGAAATCGTCGAGGGCGGTCGCCACGAGATTGTGGACATGCAGCCGGTCGGCGACGTTGCAGACCACCGAGCGGATCTCGCCCAGTTCCTTCAGTTCGGCCGCGGCAGCGAGGCCGGCCCGCTCGTCGACATCGGCGATGATCACCCGGGCGCCGTCCTCTAGGAAGCGGCGGGCGATGGCCTGACCGATCCCCTTGGCGCCACCGGTGACGATCGCGACCTTGCCTTCGAGTGACATGGCGCTTCTCCTTTGACATCTCAGCCGCGCCGAACGCGGCAACGCGCTCTCCATACCAGAATGGGCGGGCAAGGGCAGGGGCGCCGGACCGGTTCGCCGGCCGCCGCGTCAGCCTCGGTCCAGACGGCGATGCTTATGCTGCCGGCAGGGCACGGGATTGAACGCCGCAGGGGCGCCGATTAGTGTCGCCCTGTCTCTTCCCATCGCGCGCAAGGCGCCGAGGGGCTCTTTGCAAGTGGAGTGACCGTCCTTGGCCAGCGCGATCGAACAGAGCGTCAGACGCGCGCTGCAGAAGGGGAATGCCGCCGATCCGGATTTTCGCCTCGTGGTCTACGAAGCGGCCGAGCGCGCCATTCTCCGCGTGCAGTCGGCGCAGCAGAGCGACGAGGCGGAAGCCGATCGCAAGCGCCAGGCGCTGATCAGCGCGATCGAGGCGATCGAGGCGGAATATCCGGCGCCGGGCGGCTATGGGGACGATGCCGTGTCCGAGGACGGCGACGCGACGGCATCAGTCGAGCCGGACGTCGCCGCGCCCGCGACGCCGCCGATCCCGGCGGAGACGCCGGAGGCGATGCCGGCCACCGCCGACGAGACGCAGGCAGCAGATACGCCTGACACCGCTGCGCCGGCGGCTGGTGCGACGCGCACCGCCGAGGCGACGCCCATGTCACCGACGCCCGCCGCAAAGACGCCGCCCGCGAAGACGCCGTCCGCCAAGATGCCCGCGGCCAAGGGCGATGCGAAAGCCGCGACCGCCAAGCCGGGCGCCGCGACATCCACCAAGCCGGTGCGCGACCGCTGGTCGCCCGACCACAAGCCGAAGCGCGGCCGTCCGTTCAGCGAGGCCAGCAACAAGCTGGTCGGCGCGGTCATCGTCGTCCTGTTGCTGCTGCTGATCGCCGCGGCGGTCTGGGTCGTGCTGCCGCTGTTCTCCACCGCGCCGGCACCGGTCGCCAGCGAGGATGGGCCGACCATCGCCGAGACGATCCAGTCGGCCGGCGAGGACCCGGCGCTGACCGGCGGACCCTCGCCGGACAACTGGATCGACGTCTTCGCCGGCACCGATCTGGAGAAGATCGCGGCCGAGGGCGGCGCACGCGCCAGTGGCGTGGCGGGATCGGGCGGCCGGATGGCCGTGCAGATCGCCGCGCCGGCCGATGGCGACGGGTCGGAGGTCAGCCTGGTCATCGGCGCCGGGATCGTCGAGCAGATCGCCGGCAGCCGGGCCCGCGGCGAACTCGCCGTCGGATCGCCGGACGACCAGGGTCGCGAGTTCAGCGTGAGCTGCCTGTTCGCCGGCGAAACGGTCTGCGGGCGCCAGCGCTTCCAGGTGAGCGCCGCGGAGGAGACCTTCGTCTTCGACATGGCCGTGCCGGAAGGCGCCATGGGTGCCGCGCAGCTGGTCATCGATCCGCAGATCGGAACCGGGGCGGGCGACCTGAACGTCTATGGTTTCCGTGTCCAGGCCATCGACTAGCACCGGCGCCGCCGGCTCGCGAACCGCGCCGGGCGCCAACCGGCGTCATCGATCTTCGACAATTCTGCGCTAGGAAGGACGGATGTCGCATTCGTCCTGCCGCCGTCCGATTCCCGCCCCACAGGTGTCCGCTTGAGCCCGCCCGAGCCCGGCGAGCCGGAGATCGTGCCCGCCGGCCGCTCCGGCGTGCGGGCCCGGTCCGTGGCGCTCGCGGCGCTGATCGGGCTCGGCGGGCTGGGCTGGTTCGTGCCCGAGGCCGCCCCCGGATGCGTGGCCGTCTTCCTGTTTCTTCTGGCGGTGCTCTACGTGCCGCAGCGGGTCGACCGGCGCCGGCAGGCGGTGGCGGCCAGCGAACGCGCCGACACGACCTGGCCGAGCCGCGGCGTCAAGGCGGTGGTGGAGGCGCTGCAGCAGCCGAGCTTCATCATCGACCGCCAGATGCTGCTGCGCTACCGCAATCCCGCCTCGCTGGTCGGCTTCGGCAACATGGCGCTGGGCGACGCGCTGTCGCTGCGCTTCCGCTCGCCGGAATTCCTGGCGGCGGTCGAGGCGGTGCTGCGCGACAACCAGCCGGGCAGGGTGACGATCGAGGAGCGGCGTCCGGTCGAGCGGGTCTGGCAGATCGAGATCCTGCCGATCCCGCCCTATCAGGGCGAGCGGCCGCATTTCTTCCTGATAAGGTTCAGCGACCGGACCGCCGAGCTGCGCATCGAACGCATGCGGACCGATTTCGTCGCCAATGCCAGCCACGAATTGCGCACGCCGCTGGCCTCGCTGTCGGGCTTCATCGAGACGCTGCTGGGGCCGGCTAAGGACGACCCGGCGGCGCGCGAGAAATTCCTCGGCATCATGCGCGAGCAGGCGACCCGCATGTCGCGGCTGATCGACGACCTCCTGTCGCTGTCGCGGATCGAGATGAAGCGGCATGTGCCGATCTCGACCCGTGTCGATCTCGGGGCGATCCTGCGCAAGGTGGAGAGCCAGCTGGAGCCGCTGGCCGAGCAGCTGGACGTCGAACTGGCGCTGGACCTGCCCGAGGAGCCGGTGGCGATCCCCGGCGACGAGGACGAGCTGATGCAGGTCTTCTCCAACCTGGTGGAGAACGCCTGCAAATACGGCGAGACCGGCAAGCGCGTGGAGATCAGACTGACCCGGACGGTCGAGGCCGGCGGCAGTTTCGTCGACGCGGCGGTGCGCGATTTCGGGCCCGGCATTCCGGCCGAGCACGTGCCGCGGCTGACCGAACGCTTCTACCGCGTCGATCCCGGCCGCTCGCGGGCCAAGCGGGGCACCGGCCTCGGCCTGTCGATCACCCGCAACATCCTCTTGCGCCATCGCGGGCGACTCCTGGTGGAATCGACCATCGGAAAAGGCTCCGTGTTCACGGCCAGGTTACCGCTGCCGCGGCCCGATTCTGACACTACGGAGAAAGCGCTATAAGAAACAGCGGCTTGGACTGTCATAAAGGTGCAATCCGACTGTCATATAGACTTCTTCCAGCGCCGCTAGACGTGTCGGCGAGCAGCAGCCGCCAGACAGGGCGGCCCAACAGTGCTCGGTTCGAAACAAACTCCTCAAGGAGACGCACCCGTGAACAACAAGTTCATCGCCAGCCTCGCGCTCGGTACCGCCATGGCACTGACCGGCCAGGCCGCTGCCCAGTCGAACGAACAGGTCCAGGTCGCCGGTTCCTCCACGGTTCTTCCCTACGCCCAGATCGTCGCCGAGAATTTCGGCGAGGTCTTCCCCGATTTCCCGACCCCGATCGTCGAGTCCGGCGGTTCCTCGGCCGGCCTGAAGCAGTTCTGCCAGGGCGTCGGCCCCGACACCATCGACATCGCCAACGCCTCGCGGGCGATCCGCCCCGCCGAGCTTAAGGCCTGCGCCGACGCCGGCGTGACGGACGTGCAGGAGGTCAAGTTCGGCTATGACGGCATCGTCTTCGCCTCGGACGCCGCCGGCCCTGACTTCGCCCTGACCCCGGAAGCGGTCTTCAAGGCGATGGCCGCCAAAATCGTCCAGGACGGCAAGGTCGTCGACAACCCGTACGGCAACTGGTCGGAGATCGACGCCTCGCTGCCGGACCAGAAGATCACCGCCTTCATCCCGGCGTCGAACCACGGCACCCGTGAAGTCTTCGAGGAGAAGGTCCTGGCGGCCGGCTGCGAAGCCTCCGGCGCCATCGAGGCCTTCACCGCGTCCGGCATGGACGAGGATGCGGCCGAGGACCAGTGCCTCCAGATCCGCAACGACAACACCGTCTCCGAGATCTCGGGCGACTACACCGAGACCCTGTCGCGCATCGACGCCGACAAGCAGGCCATCGGCGTGTTCGGTCTCGCCTTCTACGAGCAGAACCAGGACAAGCTGAAGGTCGCCACGATCAACGACATCGTGCCGTCCGCCGACGCCATCGCCTCGGGCGAGTACCCGGTCTCCCGGCCGCTCTACTTCTACGTCAAGAAGGCTCATATCGGCGTCGTGCCGGGCCTCAGCGAGTACGTGCAGTTCTTCCTGTCCGACCAGATGACCGGCCCGGACAGCCCGCTGGTCGAGTACGGCCTGGTTCCGGCGCCGGAGGCCGAGCGCGAGGAGCAGCGCTCGACGTTCGAAGCCGGCGACACGATGAGCGTCGAAGGCTGATACCGCCGCCCCGTGCGCCGCGGCGCATGACAGCATCGAAGCCGCCGGTCCTCTACGGCACCGGCGGCTTCATCCGGTCCGAGACGGCCACCGACGAGACCGCCCGGTTCGCGCCGCGCTTCGCAGCCTTCACCTCGACGCCGACCTCATCGGCGGCGCAGCCGTCACTGGCGGGAGACATGCATGCCGACCTCCACCCTCGTCCTGATCCTGCTGCTGATCGGCGCAGCCGCCTTCTATCTCGGATACCGGCGGTCGAAGTCGCTGGCCGCGGAGGCGGGACGCAAGCTCCATTCGCGCCCGGTCTATCACGGCTCCTACGCTCTTTCCTGGACGCTGGTGCCGTCGCTGTTCGTCCTCGCCGCCTGGCTGCTCGCCGCGCCCGTTCTGATCGCGACGGAGATCCGCAGCGAGTTTCCCGAGGGCGTGCTGGCCGAGACGGGACTGACCGAGGATCTGGCCTACGGCATGGTCGAATCCATCGGCGCCGGCCTGCGTCTTCTGCCCGATGACGAGCGCGCGACGATTTCGGCAAGCTCGCAGATCGCGACGCTGAAGCCGCTTCTGGAAGCGCGCGGCATGCCGGTCGCCTCGTCGAGCGCCGACTTCATGATCCCGCTGGCGATTCAGCGCAATCGCCTGGAGACGATCAGCCATACGGCGATGACGGTCGTCGTGCTGGTGCTGGCACTGGCCGGCGCCGCCTGGGCCTACTGCTCGATCGCGGTGCGCCTGCGGGCCCGCAACGGGGTCGAGGCGGTGGTCCGCAACGGCCTGATCATCTGCTCCTCCATCGCCATCCTCACCACCGCCGGCATCGTCTTCTCGATGCTGTTCGAGACGATCGACTTCTTCTCGCGGGTGTCGCCGGCGAATTTCTTCTTCGGCACGGTCTGGGAGCCGCGCTTCGCGGCGGCAGGGTCCGGCGGGGCGGAAGGCCAGTTCGGCCTGATTCCGCTTCTGGCCGGCACGCTCTACATCGCCGGCGTGGCGATGGCAGTGGCGGTGCCGATCGGCCTTTATGCCGCGATCTACATGGCCGAATACGCCACCCGCACGACACGCTCGGTGGTCAAGCCGCTGCTGGAGGTGCTGGCCGGCATCCCTACCATCGTCTACGGCTTCTTCGCCCTCGTCACGGTGGGCCCGTTCCTGCGCGACCTGTCCGGCCAGCTGGCGGGGCTGGTGACCGGCGAGTATACGAGCTTCATCCAGGCCCAGAGCGTGCTGACGGCCGGCCTGGTGATGGGCATCATGCTCATCCCCTTCGTCTCCTCGCTGTCGGACGACATCATCACCTCGGTGCCGCGCAGCCTGCGTGACGGCTCGCTCGGCCTCGGCGCGACCCGCTCGGAGACGGTCAAGCGGGTGATCATGCCCGCCGCGCTGCCGGGCATTGTCTCGGCGCTGCTCCTGACCGCCTCGCGGGCCATCGGCGAGACGATGATCGTGGTGCTGGCGGCGGGCGTTGCCGCCAATCTCACGCTCGATCCGTTCGAGGCGATGACCACCGTCACCGTCAAGATCGTCAACCAGCTGACCGGCGATCTGGAATTCACCTCGCCGCAGACGCTGGTCGCCTTCGCTCTGGGCATGACGCTGTTCGTCATCACCCTGTGCCTCAACATCTTTGCCCTCTACATCGTCCGCAAGTACCGGGAGCAGTACGAATGACCGACGCGACAGCCAACGGCGTGCGCGACGGCGCCGCCGCGCCCGGACGCCGCGACATCGGCATCAAGCGCCGCTACCGTGCCGAACGCCGCTTCAAGATCTATGGCATCGTGGCCATCGCCATCGGCCTGTTCTTCCTGGTCGCGCTGCTGTGGAGCGTCGTGTCGAAGGGCTACACCGCCTTCTGGCAGACCGAGATCCAGGTGCCCGTGACCTTCTCCGAGGAGGTGATCGGCAGCCGTCAGGACGCGCTCGACAATCCGACCAAGCTGATGATGGCCAATTATCCGACGCTGGCCCGCGACGGGCTGGTGCAGATGCTGGGCGTCGACGCCGAGGACCGGGCCGCGGTCAAGGAGGTCGGCAAGCTGATCTCCTCGGGCGTCCGGGTGCAGCTGCGCGACATGGTGCTGAACGATCCGTCGATCATCGGCACGACGCAGGACATCTGGCTCTATGCCGGCTCGGAACTCGATAGCGCGCTGAAGGGCCAGTACGATCTCACCGTGGCGGAGGGACGCCGTCCGATCAGCGACCGGCAGCTCGGCTGGATCGATAGGTTGCAGGAGAGCGGCGCGATCGAGAAGCGCTTCAACTGGGGCCTGTTCACCTTCGGTGCGTCGAGCCGGGCCGAGACGGCCGGCGTTGGCGTGGCAATCGTCGGCTCGCTCTACATGATGGGCATCGTGCTCGTGCTGGCGTTGCCGATCGGCGTGGCGGCCTCGATCTATCTGGAAGAGTTCGCGCCGAAGAACCGCTTCACCGACCTGATCGAGGTGAACATCAACAATCTGGCGGCGGTGCCCTCGATCGTGTTCGGCCTTCTGGGCCTGGCGGTGTTCATCAACTGGTTCGGCCTGCCGCGTTCGGCGGCGCTGGTCGGCGGCCTGGTGCTGACGCTGATGACCCTGCCGACGATCATTATCGCGACGCGCGCTGCGCTGAAGGCGGTGCCGCCGTCGATCCGCTCGGCGGCGCTGGGGCTCGGCGCTTCGAAGATGCAGATGGTGTTCCAGCACGTCCTGCCGCTGGCCATGCCGGGCATCCTCACGGGCACGATCATCGGGCTGGCCCAGGCGCTGGGCGAGACGGCGCCGCTGCTGCTGATCGGCATGGTCGCCTTCGTGGCGGACTATCCGTCCTCGCCGATGGACGCGTCCACGGCGCTGCCGGTGCAGATCTTCATGTGGGCCAACGAGGCCGAGCGCGCCTTCGTCGAACGGACGTCGGGGGCAATCATGATCCTCCTGGCGTTCCTGGCGGTCATGAACATCACGGCGATCCTTCTGCGACGCCGCTTTGAGAGGCGCTGGTAGACATGCGACAGGAGACCTCCATGATGGAAAATATCCAGGTGACGTTAGCGAAAGGGCCTGTCGTGCAACCCAGACGTCCGATCAAGATGCGATCCGAGAAGGTGACCGTCCATTACGGTCCCAAGCAGGCGCTCTACGACATCGATCTCGATGTCGAGGAGAACCAGGTGACGGCGCTCATCGGACCGTCGGGCTGCGGCAAGTCGACCTTCCTGCGCTGCCTGAACCGGATGAACGACACGATCGACATCGCCAAGGTGGGCGGCAAGATCACGCTGGACGGCGAGGACGTCTACGATCCGGCGATCGACGTGGTCGAGTTGCGGGCGCGGGTCGGCATGGTCTTCCAGAAGCCCAACCCGTTTCCGAAGTCGATCTTCGACAATGTCGCCTACGGTCCGAAGATCCACGGTCTCGCCTCGACCAAGGCCGAGCTCGAGGAGATCGTCGTCACTAGCCTGCGCAAGGCCGGCCTCTACGAAGAGGTCAAGGACCGGCTCGCGGAGCCGGGCACCGGCCTGTCGGGCGGCCAGCAGCAGCGCCTGTGCATCGCCCGCGCCATCGCGGTGTCGCCCGAGGTGATCCTGATGGACGAGCCCTGTTCGGCGCTCGATCCGATCGCGACCGCCAAGGTCGAGGAACTCATCGACGAGCTGAAGCAGAACTACACCATCGTCATCGTCACCCATTCGATGCAGCAGGCGGCGCGCGTCTCGCAGCGCACGGCGATGTTCCATCTCGGCTATCTGGTGGAGGTCGGCCCGACGGAGAAGATGTTCTCCAACCCGGACGACAAGCGCACCCAGGACTACATCACCGGCCGCTTCGGCTGAACGAAGGCAAGGAAGCGTCATGCCCATGACCGAACATACAGTCACGTCCTACGAAGACGAGCTGAAGCTGATCGTCCGCCGGATCTCGGAAATGGGCGGGATGGCCGAGCGGATGGTCGAGCAGTCGGTCGCCGCGCTGATGCGCAGCGACTGGGGGCTGGCCCAGTCGGTGGTCGCCGACGACCTGCTGCTGGACGATGCCCAGCGGGCGCTCGACGAGCGGGCGATCATGACCATCGCCAAGCGCCAGCCGATGGCCGTCGACCTGCGCGAGATCGTCGGCGCCATCCGCATTTCCAACGACCTGGAGCGGATCGGCGACCTGGCCAAGAACATCGCCAAGCGGGTGATCGCGGTCCACGACCACGCCCATCCGGTGCAGCTGGTGCGCGGCATCGAGCATCTGTCGGAAATGGCGCTGGAGCAGCTCAAGGAAGTGCTCGACGCCTATGGCGAGCGGGACTACGAGCGCGCGCTCGCCATGCGCGAGAACGACGAGCAGATCGATGCGATGTACACATCGATCTTCCGCGAACTCCTGACCTACATGATGGAGGATCCGCGCAACATCACCTCCTGCACGCATCTCCTGTTCTCGGCCAAGAACATCGAGCGGATCGGCGATCACGCCACCAACATCGCCGAAACGGTCTATTATATCCAGACCGGCAAGCAGCTCGAAAACGAGCGGCCGAAGGGCGACAACACGGCGACGATGACCCAGCCGGTGCCGAACGACCCGCCGAGCCAGGCTGACGAGGGCTGACAGCGATGAGCGCACGGATCGTCGTCGTCGAGGACGAGGAAGCCCTCGGCATTCTCCTGCGGTACAATCTCGAGGCCGAGGGCTACGTCGTCGACGTCATCGACCGCGGCGACGAGGCCGACATCCGGCTGAAGGAGGAGGTGCCCGACCTCCTGATCCTCGACTGGATGCTGCCGGGCCTGTCGGGCGTCGAGCTGTGCCGGCGGCTGCGCCAGCGCGAGGAGACCGAACGCTTGCCGATCCTGATGCTGACGGCACGCGGCGAGGAGAGCGAGCGGGTGCGCGGCCTTTCGGTCGGCGCGGACGACTATGTCGTCAAGCCGTTCTCGACGCCGGAGCTGATCGCCCGGGTGCGGGCCATGCTGCGCCGCTCCAAGCCCGAGAAGATCTCCAGCCAACTCGTCGCCGGCGACATCGATCTCGACCGCGAGACCCATCGGGTTCGGCGCGCCGGACGCGAGCTCAAGCTCGGACCGACCGAGTTCAAGCTGATGGAATTCTTCATGCAGTCGCCGGGCCGGGTGTTCTCCCGCGAGCAGCTGCTCGACGGCGTCTGGGGCCGCGACATCTATGTCGACGAGCGCACGGTGGACGTGCATGTCGGCCGGCTGCGCAAGGCGATCAATCGCGGCCGTGAGCGCGACCCGATCCGCACCGTCCGTGGCGCCGGCTATGCGCTGGACGAGCAGTTCAGCGCCGCCAGGTCCCCGGCCGCGCCGGCCCGCACGCGGCTGAGCGCCGGCGCCTGACGGGTCTCCGCCCGGCGCCGGGCGGCTGCTTCACGAGCCTGAAACGCATACACCCCGCGCGGCCTGGCCACGCGGGGTGTTTGCGTTTGGTACGGTCTGTGGCGCCTAGCGGGCGCGGCGGCGATCCGAGAAGGGCTGGAAGGCCAGCTTGGCGTGATAGGCGCAATAGGGCGAGGCATCGCGGGCGTTGTTGCCGCAGAAATGGAAGTCCGGCTTCATCGGGTCGCCGACCGGCCATTTGCAGGTGGTCTCGGTCAGCTCGACGAGGCTGAGCTTGCGGGCGATCGGCACCACTTCGGCGCTCTCGCGCTCCTGCGGCTGATCCATCACCTCAAGCTCTTCCTCCGGCTCCATCTTCAGCGCGGTGGCGCCCATGGTGCGCGGCATGGAGCGGCTCGGGGCCTGCTGCTGCGAGGCGGCGACCAGACGGGCCGGCACCACCATCTCGACGGTCTCGACCTCGGCCGTGCGGCGCGGGGCAGGGCGCTCGACGGCGACCGGCTGCGCGACATTCGGCTGGCGGGCCCGCGATTCGAGTTTCAGGCGGTGCACCTTGCCGATCACGGCATTGCGGCTGACGCCGCCCAGGCGGTCGGCGATCTGGCTGGCGCTCAGGCCTTCGGTCCAGAGCTGCTTGAGCAGCTCCACGCGTTCGTCAGTCCAGCCCATGGCAAGCTCCTTTCGGCATAGTCGCGACGGCTGGAATCCCTCCACAAGCGCGACGGCTGACCGCGCCAGAACGCACAAGATATATTGAGGAACTAGGTCCGCCGCACGAAATCTAGTATCTTGACGGCAAGATAGCCCAGCCGCGGACTCGCTGACAAGGCTCGTCGGGGACGCAGGGGAATCGTTTGGGGCTTTTCCCCAGCCTTTGTTGCCGCCCGTGACGTTCGTCAAGCCTATGACGGACAAGCAGGGCGAAAATGCGGTTCGATTGACACCGCGTCGGCTCGCCATGGTATAGCGGAAGCTCCGAAGTCTCGGAAAACGCTGGAAAGCCTGCCCCATCGGCAGGCTTTGGCGTTTCAAGCATCCCGCCCCAGCGGTTCGCGCGCCGGACCGATCCCGCAACAACAACCGGATCCGACCCTCACGATCCAGCAAAGTCAAAGGCCATGGCTGACACGACGGACCATTCCTCGCCGCTCTTCGAGACCTATGCACGCGCGCCGCTCGCCTTCGAGCGCGGCAGCGGCGTCTGGCTGGAGACGCGCGACGGCCGACGTTTCATGGACTTTGGCGGCGGCATCGCGGTGAACTGCCTCGGCCATGCCCATCCGCATCTCGTCGAGACGATGAAGGCGCAGGCCGAGAAGCTGTGGCACGTCTCCAATCTCTACGAGATCCCGGACCAGACGCGGATGGCCGAACGGCTGACGGCGGCGACCTTCGCCGACCGCGCCTTCTTCGCCAATTCGGGCGCCGAGGCGGTGGAATGCGCGATCAAGACCGCGCGGCGCTATCACTACGTCAACGGCGCGCCGGAGCGCTATCGCATCCTGACCTTCGAGGGCGCCTTCCACGGGCGCACGCTGGCGACCATCGCGGCTGGCGGGCAGAAGAAATATCTCGAGGGCTACGGCCCGAAGGTCGAGGGCTTCGACCAGCTGCCCTTCGGCGACCATGACGCGCTGCGCGAGGCGGCGGCCCAGCCGGACGTCGCGGCGATCCTGATCGAGCCGATCCAGGGCGAGGGGGGCATTCGCAGCGTGCCGGCCATGTGCCTGACGGGCCTGCGCGAGATGTGCGACAATCTCGGCATCCTCCTGATCTATGACGAGGTGCAGACCGGCGTCGGGCGGACCGGCAAGTTCTTCGCCTACCAGCATTCGGGCGCCGCGCCGGACATCCTCGCCTCGGCCAAGGGCATCGGCGGCGGCTTCCCGCTCGGCGTCTGCCTGGCGACGGAGCGGGCGGCCAGCGGCATGACGCCGGGCTCGCACGGCACCACCTATGGCGGCAGTCCGCTGGCGATGGCTATCGGCAATGCGGTGCTCGACGTGGTGCTGGACGACGGCTTCCTCGACCATGTCCACGACATGTCGCTGCAGCTCAAGCAGTCGCTGGCCTCGCTCTCGGACCGCTATCCCGACGTGATCGAGGCGGTGCGCGGCGAGGGGCTGCTGATCGGGCTGAAGGCCAAGGTGCCGAACGGCGAACTCGTGGCGCAGATGCGCGAGGAAGGACTTCTGGCGGTGCCGGCGGGCGACAATGTCGTGCGCCTGCTGCCGCCGCTCAACGTCACCGCGGACGAGGTCCGGCAGGCGATGGATCGGATCGAGACGGCGGTGGCGGCCATGTCGGCCGGCAACCGGCGCAAGAGCGCGTGAGGCAGATGATGACGATGGCAAACGGCCCCAAGCACTTTCTCGACATCTCCGCCGTCCCGAGCCGCGACCTGCACGACATCATCGACGACGCCGCCAGGCGCAAGGCGCTCGGCCGCGACGGCCCGAAGCCTTTGGCCGGCAAGGTGCTGGCGATGATCTTCGACAAGCCGTCGACGCGCACGCGGGTGTCCTTCGACGTCGGCATGCGGCAGCTGGGCGGCGAGACGCTGTTCCTGTCGGGCACCGAGATGCAGCTCGGCCGCTCGGAGACCATCGCCGACACGGCGCGGGTGCTGTCGCGCTATGTCGACGCGATCATGATCCGCACCACCACCCATGACCGGCTGACGGAAATGGCGGAATACGCCACGGTGCCGGTGATCAACGGCCTGACCGACGACACCCATCCGTGCCAGATCATGACCGATCTTTTGACCTTCGAGGAAAAGCGCGGCCCGGTGCGCGGCAAGACCTTCGCCTGGACCGGCGACGGCAACAACGTGCTGTCGTCCTTCGTCGAGGCCTCGGCGCGCTTCGCCTTCAACCTGACCATCGCCACGCCGGCGGGGTCGGGGCCGGACATGCGCTTCGTCGAACGGGCTCGCAAAGACGGCGCCTCGATCCTAATTACGGAAGACCCGGTGGAAGCGGTGACCGGCGCCGACTGCGTCGTCACCGACACCTGGGTGTCCATGGGCCGCGAGGAACAGGCACGCGGCCACAATGTCTTCATGCCCTATCAGGTCAACGAACGCCTGATGGCGCATGCCAAGCCCGAGGCACTCTTCATGCATTGTCTCCCTGCCCATCGCGGCGAGGAAGTGACCGACGCCGTCATGGACGGCCCGCAATCGGTGGTCTTCGACGAGGCCGAGAACCGTCTGCACGCGCAAAAGTCCATCCTGGCCTGGTGCTTCGACGCACTCGGCACCGAGACATCCGCGGGGCAGAGCCGTGGCTGATCCGCAGAAGGCGCTCGGCGAGTTCAACTTCGCCGGCGACGATGCCGTCGTGCCGTTCGCGGTCGAGGGCCTCGACGCCCGTGGCCGGGCGGTGCAGCTCGGCCCCATGCTCGACCAGATCCTCGGCCGGCACGACTACCCCGAACCGGTGGCACGGCTTTTGGCGGAGATGGTCGTCCTGACGGTGCTGCTCGGCACGTCGCTGAAATTCGACGGCAAGTTCATTGCCCAGACCCAGACCGACGGTCCGGTGGACCTGCTGGTCGTCGACTTCACCACGCCGTCGAGCGTGCGCGGCTATGCCCGCTTCGACGCCGACAAGCTGGCGGCCGCCGTCAGCGTCGGCGCGACCTCGTCCGAGGCGCTGCTGGGCAACGGCATCATGGCGCTGACCGTCGACCAGGGCGAATACACCCAGCGCTACCAGGGCATCGTGGAACTGGCCGGCTCGTCCATGGAGGAGGTCGCCGAGGCGTATTTCCGCCAGTCCGAGCAGATCCCGACCGCGGTGAAGCTGGCGGTGGCGCGGATCGTCAAGCGCGGCGAGAACGGCTTCGTGGAAAGCTGGCGCGCCGGCGGCCTGGTGGCACAGTTCCTGCCGGAATCGCCGGAGCGCATGCGCATGCCGGACCTGCCGGGCGGCGACGCGCCGGAGGGCGTCGAGGACGAGCTGGGCGATTTCGAGCCGGACGATTCCTGGGTCGAGGTGCGGGCGCTGGTCGACACGGTCGAGGCGTCGGAGCTTGCCGATCCCGATGTCGGCGTCGAGCGGCTGCTCTTCCGCCTGTTCCACGAGCGGGGCGTGCGGGTGTTCCCGCCCAATCCGGTCGCCGACGACTGCTCGTGCAATCGCGAGCGGATCAAGGGCGTGTTGTCGAACTTCTCCGCCGAGGAGATCACCGAGAGCGTCGAGGACGGCGAGATCGCGGTGACCTGCGAGTTCTGCGGCGAGTCCTACAGCTTCGATCCGTCGGAATTCACGGACGCCGAAAGCGACAAGAGCCCCGACGGCGAGAGCTGATCCCACACTTTTCGCGCGCGACCGGTTCGGGCGCGGGGACGGGGCGCTGACGGCGGCCGGCGGGTTCGCGCGGCTAGTTCAGCACCCGCTGGCGGGCCGGCACGTCGAGCGAGAAGGCCGGGATCTCCACCTGGAACAGCGTGCCGTCCTCCTGCTCCATGCGGTAATGGCCGCGCATGAAGCCGGACGGCGTGCCCAGCGGGCAGCCGGAGGTGTAGGTGAAGCTGTCGCCGGGCGCGAGCCGCGGTTCCTCGCCGACGACGCCGGGGCCGCTGACTTCCTCGACGTGACCATTGGCGTCGGTGATGTGCCAATATCGTGATCGCAGCCGGGTCGTTTGCCGGCTGCCGTTCTCGATCTCGACCGTATATGCCCAGATCCAGCGTCCGTCGTCCGGCATCGACTGGTCTTCCAGATAGGTCGGTGTCACCGTGACCGTGATGCCGTGCGTCGTCGCCCTGTACATGGCCCCATACCCGAATGGCGTGTCGCGTCGCTTCCGTTATCGCGGCGCGGCCGGTTCGGGTCAACGGCGGGTCGCCGCATGGACGGAGAAAGCCTTGCTCGACGGTGTTCTGAAACGGCAGATCGACCCGCCGATCGACTGGCTGGCGGGCGGGCTGGCGCGGCTGAAGATCGGCGCCAACACCGTGACGGTCGCCGGCCTCGTGTTGGGACTGGCGGCCGCCGCCGCGATCGCCTTCGGCGCGCTGATCACCGGCCTCGTGCTGATCCTCTTGTCGCGGCTCGCCGACGGGCTGGACGGGGCGGTGGCGCGCCAGACACGGCCGACCGATTTCGGCGGCTATCTCGACATCGTCTTCGATTTTCTCTTCTACGGATCGATCCCGCTGGCCTTCGCGATCCTCGATCCGGGCGCCAACGCGCTGGCCGCGGCGATCCTCCTGATGAGCTTCTACGCCAATGGCGCGAGCTTCCTCGCCTATGCGGTGATGGCCGAAAAGCGCGGCATCCGGACCGTGCAGCGCGGCACCAAGTCGCTCTATTTCACCACCGGGCTGGCGGAGGCGTCGGAAACGCTGGCGGTCTTCGTGCTGTTCTGCCTGCTGCCGCAGCATTTCGCGGTGATCGCCTATATCTTCGCGGCGATGACGGCCTGGACCTTTGCCTGGCGCGTGCGGATGAGTTTTCAGGCGTTCGGATAAGGGCTGCCTGACTGCACCACCCGTGCGGCTTCAGTAGTGATAGCGACACGCCGCGATCTCGAGGCGCTGGTCGTCATCCTTGCCGGCGACACGGTAGACGAGGCGGTGATCGCCGGTGATGCGGCGTGACCACCATCCCTTCAGGTCGCCCTTGAGCGGCTCGGGCTTGCCGATCCCCTGAAATGGCGTCCGCTTCGCTTCCTTGATGAGATCGTTGATCCGGTCCCGGATCTTCGCGTCGCTCGTCTGGAAATGCAGATAGTCGCTCCAGGCCTGTTCGGCCCACAGGAGCTTCATCCTGCGTCTTCGGCGTCGATTGTCGGGTCGTTGTCGACACCGCGACCGGCATCGAGTTCGGCGACCGCCCCGAACAGCTTCTCGGCATTGTTGCGGCTGCTGAGAAGGTGGAGCGTCTCCTGCACGCCTTCCCATTCGCTTGCCGAGATCAGCACGGCGGATTCACTGCCCTGCCGCGTCACGAGCAAGGGTGCTCGCGAGCGGATGACCTCGTCGAAATGGCCGGCAAGATTGGCGCGGAACTGGGTGAAGCCAACGTCCACCATGACAAGTCTCCTGCCGTCACAAGTAGATCGGACGGATATGTACATAAATGCGTACACACCCGTCCGATGTCAATGATCGGCGCGGAGTCCGAGGCGTGATCCCGGAAGAGAGCTCAGACCGCCGCCAGGGCGCTTTCGATGTCCTCGAGCAGGTCGTCGACGTCTTCAAGGCCGATGGAGAGGCGAAGGAGGCCGTCGCTGATGCCGAGTTCGGTGCGCGCTTCCGGCGTCAGGTTCTTGTGGGTGGTGGTCGCCGGATGGGTGATCAGGCTCTTGGCGTCGCCGAGATTGTTGGAGATCAGGATGATCTCCAAGGCGTTGGAGAAGCGGAAGGCCGCTTCCTTGCCGCCGGCCACCTCGAAGGCGAGGAGGGTGGAGCCGCCGGTCATCTGGCGGGCGATGATCGCCGCGTCCGGATGGTCGGCGCGGCCCGGATAGATCACCTTGTTGACCTTGCCGTGCTCGGCCAGCGTGTCGGCGATGCGGGCCGCCGAGCGGGTCTGCTGGGCGACGCGCAGCGGCAGCGTCTCCAGGCCCTTGAGCAGCGTCCAGGCATTGAAGGGCGACAGCGACGGGCCGGTGTGGCGGAAGTAGTTGTGGAGGTTCTCGTCGATCCATGCGGCGGAGGACAGGATGATACCGCCGAGGCACCGGCCCTGGCCATCGATGTGCTTGGTGGCCGAATAGACGACGACGTCGGCGCCGAGCTCCAGCGGCCGCTGCAGCATCGGCGTGGCGAAGACGTTGTCGACGACAAGGGTGGCGCCGGCCGCATGGGCGATCTCGGCGACCGCGGTGATGTCGATCACCTCCAGCGTCGGATTGGTCGGCGTCTCCATGAAGAAGACCTTGGTCTCCGGCCGCACGGCGGCGCGCCAGGCGTCGAGATCGCGGCCGTCGACGAGGGTGCAGGCGACGCCGCAGCGCTCGAGCACCGTCTCGACCACGTAGCGGCAGGAGCCGAACAGGGCGCGGGCGGCCACGACATGGTCGCCGGCCTTGACCTGGCACTGCATGGCGGCGGCGACGGCGGCCATGCCGGAGGCGGTGGCGCGGGCATCCTCGGCGCCTTCCAGCGCCATCATCCGCTCTTCGAACATGCGGGTCGTGGGATTGCCGTAGCGCGAATAGATGAAGCCGGGCTCGTCGCCGCGGAAGCGGGCCTCGGCGGCCTCGGCGCTCGGATAGACGAAGCCCTGGGTGAGAAACAGCGCCTCGGAGGTCTCGCCGAAGCTTGAGCGCGTGGTGCCGCCATGGACCATGGCCGTGGCCGGGCGCAGTTTACGTGCCGTATCCGTCTTCTTCTGCATGGGTCGTCTCCGAACAACAAAAACCGGCTGTCGCGTCGCCGCAAAGCCGGTTCGTCGGGAGGCACGATCGCCATATCGTCAGAACGGCCCTTTAGCGACTTCTTTAACGTGGCTGCAAGCCGGCCGGCCAAATCACCACTTCTGCTTTGCAAATAGACCCGATCCGGCTAGGCGTCAATCCGGGAGCGCGACGCCGCGGGCGGCGCGGATGCAATGCAAGGCCATGACGGGACAGCCGATGTCGGACACATACGCGCAGGGCGGAATCCTGCCCGACCAGGAGATTGCGGGGCTGTTTGCCGCCGGTGCCATTGCCGCGCCGATCGAACGCGACGGCGACCAGATCCAGCCGGCGAGCCTCGATCTCCGCCTCGGGCCGAAGGCCTACCGGGTGCGCGCCTCGTTCCTGCCGGGGCAGGGGCAGTCGGTGGTCGACAAGCTCGACCGGTTCTCGCTGCACGAATTCAGCCTCGCCGACGGGGCGGTGCTGGAGACCGGCTGCGTCTACGTGGTGCCGCTCCTGGAAAGCTTCCGCCTGCCGGCCGACATCCGCGCGACGGCCAATCCGAAATCCTCCACCGGGCGGCTCGACATCTTCACGCGGGTGCTGGCCGACGGGGCGCAGGAATTCGACAAGCTGCCGGCCGGCTATGACGGCCCGCTCTATCTGGAAATCTCGCCGCGGACCTTCCCGATCCTGGTGCGGCAGGGCTCGCGCCTGTCGCAGATCCGCTTCCGCAGCGGCGAGCCGCTCTTGAACGAGGCGGAACTGGCGGCGCTGCACGGCGAACAGGTGCTGACGACGGCGGCCGAGGCCAACATCTCCGGCGGCGGCATCGCCCTGTCGATCGATCTCGTCGGCAACCGGGACGGGCTGGTCGGCTATCGCGGCAAGCGGCATACGGGCGTCGTCGACGTCGACCGGCGCGGCGCCTATGCGCTCACCGATTTCTGGGAGCCGGTGCTGCGCTCCAAGGCCGGCGAACTGGTGCTCGATCCGGACGAATTCTACATCCTGGTGTCCAAGGAGGCGGTGCATGTGCCGCCGGCCTTCGCCGCCGAGATGACGCCCTTCGACCCGCTGGTCGGCGAATTCCGCGTCCATTATGCCGGCTTCTTCGATCCCGGCTTCGGCCATTCGGCGGCCGGTGGCTCGGGCAGCCGGGCGGTGCTGGAGGTGCGCAGCCACGACGTGCCCTTTATCCTGGAGGACGGGCAGATCGTCGGCCGGCTGGTCTATGAGCGGATGCAGGCGCTGCCGGAGAAGCTCTATGGCAGCGATCTGAAGTCGAACTACCAGGCCCAGGGTCTGAAGCTGTCGAAGCATTTCGTCTGAGGGCTAGCGCGGTGACGACCCGCGCCGCCGCCCCTCAGGCGAGCGCCTCGCGGCGGTCGCGGCTGAGGCGCCAGATGGTGACGGCGTTGGTGGTCAGGACGAGGAGTTCGGCCAGCGCCGCCCCGACCGAGCCGACCAGCACGTTGCTGGCGACCCAGCAGAGCGCCGCGCCGGCCAGAAGCAGGCGCATGGGAATGCCGTCCAGCATGAACATGGCGATGGTGCCGAGCAGGCCCGCCGTCAGCGGAATGACGTCGAGCGGCCGCTCCCAGCTGATCCAGCTGACCAGCCCGGTCGCCGCGAGCATCGCCGCCATGACGGGCCAGCTTCCCTTGTAGCGGCGCGCCAGAAGGATGCGCAGGATGATCAGCGCGCTGATCGCGCCGGCGACCTTGGCGCCGAACAGGAAGAACTGCACCGCGAAGGCGACATTGGCGAAGACCAGCAGCAGCAGCAGACGGTCGTCGCGCTTGCTGGCGAATGCCATGATGCAGATGACCAGCGCGGCAAAGCCGGTCGCCTGACCGGCGATGAAGCGGAAATCCCAGAGCTCCAGTTGTGATCTCCCGATCATATGGGCGGCGGTCGAACGAAGCCGTCCGCCGGGTGTGAGAAGAAACTTCGGGCGGAGCCCTTGCAGCTATGGCTGGATGGGGCAGCGTCGCCTATATTGGTGTTCGACGGGCTGCGCGGTGCGCCAGGAGTAACATATTCTCGGGGCCTTAGTCATTCCTAGGGAGCTGTCCCTGCCTTGGCCCGTGGGCCTGGGGCACACGGCGCCCACCTACTCTGTAGGTTCCCGGGATCGACATCTCCATCGGCCGGGTGGCTCGTCACTTTCCACCCTTCTCCGGCCAGCCGAAACGGCAGACCACTTTTCTTCCGCCGCGAAATCGTTCACCTCTGCCCGGCAGGGGGGGAGAGCCGATGAGTGATGCGAAAGAAGCCAAGGCAAGCCTGCGCCAGGCGGCGCTGGCCCGGCGGGACGGGATGCCGGAAGACGCCCGGATCGAGGCGTCGCTCGCCGTCGCCGATCGCTGCGCCGAGCTCCTGCCGATCACGCCCGGAATGGTCGTCTCGGGCTTCCTGCCGATCCGCTCCGAAATCGATATCCGTCCCTTGATGATGCTGCTGGCCGACCGCGGCGCGCGCCTCTGCGTGCCGGCGATCGTCGACGGCCGTCTGCAGTTCCGCCATCTGGTGCGCGGAGCGCCGCTGGAGCCGCAGGGCTTCGGCACCTATGCGCCGGGCGCCGAGGCGGCGGTGCTCGACCCGGAACTGATGCTGGTGCCGCTGGCGGTCTTCGACCGGCAGGGCGGCCGGATCGGCTATGGCCGCGGCTATTACGACAGCGCCATCGCGGCGCTGACGGACAAGGGCGCGCCGCCGATCCTAGCCGGCGTCGCCTTTGCCGTGCAGGAGGCGGAGACGGTGCCGATGGAGCCCCACGACATCCGCCTGCCGATGATCGTCACCGAGCGCGAGACGATCCGCCCCGATATTGGCTGATCAGCGCCGGTTCTTCTCGCGGCCGAGGATCAGCGCCCAATAGGGCTCGCCATTGGCGCCGGTCGCCGCGGCAAAGCCGATCTCGGTGACATTGGCGTTGAGCAGATTGCGGCGATGGCCGGGCGAGCGCTTCCAGCCGGTGATGACGGCCGGCGTCGAACGGTAGTTCCAGCCGATATTCTCCGACACCGCAGCCCAGTCATAGCCGAAGGAGGCGACCCGGTTGGGCAGGGGGCCGTCCAGCGAATGGCTGAGATTGCCCCTGGCGGCCATGGCGCGGGCCTGCCGCTCGGCCGCCTTGCCGAGCACCGGGTCGAAGCGGACGGCGCCGAGGCCGTTCTCGGCGCGGAAGGCGTTGATCGTGGCGAGCGCGACATTGCGGTCGACGCTGATCTCGCGGGTCGAGCCGACATCGACGGAGCCGGGGGAGCCGACGCAGGCGGCCAGAAGCGCGATGGGCAGCAGCGCCAGGAGGCGCAGGACGGGGGCAAGGAGCGTGCGGCGGGCGAAGGTCATGGGGTCTGGTCTGTCCTGTCGGTTGCGGCGCGCGATCGGGGAAGCGCGGCAGGCGGTCGGCGGCCCTGCGCCCAAGGAGACGCAGATGCACGATGATGATGGCGGGGATTGCTCACCGAAATCTGAAAGTCGTCGGCCCCGCCGGCATGTCGGCGCGGCCAAAGACCGCGCCCGGCCGGCGGCAGCGGCGAGACACCGGCCTCATGCCCCGGCAATCTGGCGGTTTTTCGACCGCACGGCGGCGGCTGGCCGACGCGACGATGTTGCGCAGGGGCGGGCGACGGCGGCACTGTTGCCGGCGGGCGACCCCCGCATTGCGGGATGGCGTGGCCGAGTTGACGGGGCGGGCGGCATGGGCCAAGCGGATCGCTGCCGGTTTGTCGTCAGGGGTGGGCCGGCGCGGCGCGAGGCCGCGGACAGACAGCGACAGGCGAGCGCGATGCGATTTCTCTTTCTCGGCGACATGGTCGGCCGCTCCGGACGGACCGCCGTCTTCGACAGGCTGCCCGGCCTGATCTCCGACTGGAAGCTCGACTTCGTCGTCGTCAATGGCGAGAACTCGGCCGGCGGCTTCGGCATCACTGAGGAGATATTCGAGCGCACGCTGGAGGCGGGCGCTGACGCGGTGACCACCGGCAACCACGTCTGGGACCAGCGCGAGGCGCTGGCCTTCGCCGGGCGGCAGGACCGCTTCATCCGGCCGGCGAACTATCCGGCCGGCACGCCCGGCCACGGCTCGGGCCTGTTCGAGGCGAAGAACGGCGCCAGGGTGCTGGTCGCCAACATCATGGGCCGGGTGTTCATGCATCCCGATCTCGACGATCCCTTCGCCTGCGCCGACAATCTGGTCTCGGCCTGCCCGATGGGCGAACAGGCCGATGCCATCATCGTTGACTTCCACGCCGAGGCGACCAGCGAGAAGCAGTGCTTCGGGCATTTCCTCGACGGACGGGCGAGCGTGGTGGTGGGCACCCACACCCATGTGCCGACCGCCGACCACCAGATCCTCGTCGGCGGCACCGCCTACCAGTCCGATGCCGGCATGTGCGGCGACTACGATTCCTCGCTCGGCATGGAGAAGGAGGAGCCGCTGAACCGCTTCGTCACCAAGGTGCCGCGGGGCCGCTTCGACGCGGCGCAGGGGCCGGCGACCATCGCCGGGCTGGCGGTGGAGATCTCCGACCGCACGGGGCTGGCCGAAAAGGTCGCGCCGGTGCGCATCGGCCCGCGGCTTGCCGAGGCGGTGCCCGATTTCTGGTAGGGCGTTCGCCGCGAACGCGCGGCGCCGGCGTCAGACGCCGGCGAGGACGATGACCGTCGGCGTCTTCGGCAGGCTGCGCATGGAGATGGTGAGGCTGGGTTCGGTCCGCCGCTCCACGGCGAAGCCGGGCATGCGGTCGAGGAAGCGCTCGATCGGGCCGGCGAAGCGATGCATCGGCAGGACGATGGACGAGCGCAGGCGGTCGGCGATCTCGCCCATGCCCTCCTGGCTCATGGTCATGCCGCCATCCACCGGCACCATCAGGATGTCGAGCCGGCCGATGCGGGCGTAGTCCTCGTTGGTGAGCTGGTGATGCAGGTGGCCGAGATGGCCGATGCACAGGCCCGCCACCTCGAAGATGAAGATCGAATTGCCGTCCGCCTCCATGCCGCCGAAAGCGCGGATGTCGGTCGGCACGTTGCGCACATAGAGGTCGCCGACGGTCAGGGCATGCTCGGCCGGGCCGCCCTCCGGGTTCCAGCCCAGCAGGACATGCGGGATCGCCGGGTCGGGATAGGGCGTGTTGTGGGACGAATGCGCCTTGTTCATCGTGACGATGTCCGGCATCGCGCCGCCCGCATAGCCGGCATAGTCGGTGGCCGCCACGACCCCGCCGGGGCTCTCGATCAGATAGGTCGCGTGGGAGACATAGGTGATGGTCACCTCGTCCGACGTCGCGGCGAAGCGCCGGGAGGCCGGGCTGTCCATCGCGACATAGGTCGCCCCCGGCAGGCTCTCGGCCATGGCGATGCAGGTGCTCGGCACCATCTGGGCGGCGGCCGGGGCAGGCGCCATGGCGAGGCCGGCGAGAAGCGCGGCGAGGGCGACAAGGCGGTTCATGGGCAGGCTCCGGGTCGGCGGGACGGGCGGGTCAAGCGGGTCAAAGATCGACGCCGCCGGGTTCGGCAGGCGTGTCGGGCGCCTCGGGCACGATCATCGCGCGCTCCTTGAGGAAGGGATGGATCGCCACGGCCTCGCGAAGCTGGGTCTGGGCGAGACGGAAGCGGCCCTGGCGCATCAGGATGATGGCGCGGCCGGACATGGCGGCGAAGTGCCTCGGCTCCAGCGCGATGGCGCGGTCGACATCGGCCAGCGCGCCGTCGAAATCCTCCTGCAGGAAGCGCACGAAGCCGCGCTGGTTGAAAGCCTCGGCATAATCGGGGGCGGCCGCCACGGCGGCGTCGAGAAGGGCGCGGGCGCCGGCGAAATCGTAGCTGCCGCGCCGGTCCATGGCCTCTTCGACGAGGCGGCGGGTGGCGGCATCGGGCGCGGCTTTGATCCAGTGCCGCCAGATGGCGGTTTCGGCGGCGCGGCCCTCGGCCTCGGTGGCGGCGTTCTTGAGTGCGGCGAAGAGGCGGGTTTCGGTCGGGCGAAGCGCGCGCTCGGGTTCAGACGGCGACGAGGCGCGATCATTGCCCGGCGCGGCGGTGTCGGCCAGGGCCGGGACGGCCGCGGCGAGGACGAGGGCTGCCCAGAGGGCATAGCGGAACAGCGCAGCGCGATATCGCATGGTCGCGTTCTCCCCTGACCGTCGGCGCGGCAGCAGCAGGGGCGATCGGGCGCCGACGCTTCGAGGCTACCCCGCCGGCGCCAGAAGCGAAATCAACATGGCGTCATCACGCGGCGGCCGCCGGCCGGCAACGCGCAGGAGGGGACGCGCGAGCGGGCTGCAAGGCGTCTATGCGCCGTCGGCGGGTCGGACCATCTCCTGCCAGCGTGCGATCAGCGCAGCAAAATTGTCGGCCGGTGCTCCCGGATAATCGAGTTCGTCGGGGCCGATGGCGACGAAGGGCTGGCGCGAGGCGGTCCAGATGTGGCCGGCGGGGACCAGCCAGCTGGTGTCGTCGAGGGTGCCTGCCTTGATGTTGACCCGGCCGGGATTGCCTTGCGAGCGGTGCTGGATGCGCACGCCGCAATCGGGGCAGAAATCGCCGAGCCGCACCGCGCCGCTGTCGGCCATGCGCCGGGTGGTCGCCATCTCGCCGGTGATGACGAGGCTGGCGGGATCGACGCGCAGGCTCTCGCCATAGGCGCTGGAGGTCTGCCGCTGGCACTCGGTGCAATGGCACAGATAAAAGACCTGCGGCGCCGCACGGATCTCGTAGCGCACCCTGCCGCACTGGCAGCCCCCGGTCAGCGGCAGGGCCGGGAGGGTGGTCCGGCGGGCCGTGGAAGCTTCGGGGGCGTCGGACATGGGAAACCTCGTTCTGGACGTTTGCCGCCCGATTTTTTATATGTCGCGCAATTCTTCCGCATTGATAGACAGGTTCGCCATGGCCGGCCATTCACAGTTCAAGAACATCATGCATCGCAAGGGCCGCCAGGACGCGGTCCGATCGAAGATGTTTTCCAAGCTCGCCCGCGAGATCGTGGTGGCGGCCAAGTCGGGCCTGCCGGACCCCTCGATGAACGCGCGGCTGCGACTGGCGATCAACAACGCCAAGGCGCAGTCGATGCCGAAGGACAACATCGACCGGGCCATCAAGAAGGCCTCGGGCGGCGATTCGGAGAACTATGACGAGGTCCGCTACGAGGGCTACGGCCCAGGCGGCGTCGCCATCATCGTCGAGGCGCTGACCGACAACCGCAACCGCACCGCCTCCAACGTGCGCTCCTGCTTCACCAAGGCCGGCGGCTCGATGGGCGAGACCGGTTCGGTGTCCTTCATGTTCGATCATGTCGGCGAGATCGTCTATCCGCTGTCGGCCGGTGACGCCGACACGGTGATGGAAGCGGCGATCCTGGCCGGCGCCGACGACGTGATCTCCGACGAGAACGGCCACACCATCGTCACCGCCTTCGAGGATATCGGCGACGTGTCGACGGCGCTGGAGGAATCGCTGGGTGAGGCCGAGAGCGTGCGCCCGACCTGGCGGCCGCAGACCGGCACGCCGGTGGACGAGGACAAGGCCGAGAGCGTGATGCGGCTGATCGGCAATCTCGACGACGACGACGACGTGCAGAACGTCTATGCCAATTTCGAGGTTGACGACGAGGTGATGGCGAAGCTGTCGGCCGCCTGAGCCGGGCGGACGCCCCTTCCATGACAGGTGGCGGGCTGCGGCGACGCGGCTCGCCCGGTCGCCGCTCCGTAACGCCGCTTCGGTGGCCGTCCGGGGGGCGAATGACGCTGCCCGACCGGCCGCTCTTCCCTCACGACTGCGTGTTCTCGGGCGCCGTCTGGCCGCAAACCCCGGCCCGCCGGGCTTGGCGGCGTTAACCATTTGTTAACGATTAACGAGACGTCTCCTTAGGGAAAGTCCTACATCGACGTGGGAAACAGGAACCACGTCATGCAGATTTCAGCCTATCTCGGGGCCCTTCGCCGTCGCTCGGACCCCTATGTCGACGATACCAGCCTGGAATTCCAGTTCCGCGCCAGACGCTTCGTGCGCATCCGCAACCTGATCGACGCCGTTCTGGCAAAGCAGGAACGCTGCGAGATCGTCGATCTCGGGGGCACGGAAAAATACTGGGCGGTCGCCGGCGACTATCTCGACCGGCAGCGCGGGCGGGTCTTCGTCACGCTGGTCAATACCGAGCCCCAGGTGGTGGCGCGGCCCGACCAGTTCCGTGCCGTGCGCGAAAGCGCCAGCGACCTGACGCTCTTCGACGACCAGGGCTTCGATCTCGCCCATTCCAACTCGGTGATCGAGCATGTCGGCTCGCGGGCCAACATGCGGGACTTCGCCCTCAATATGCGCCGGCTGGCGCCGCGCTATTACTGCCAGACGCCGAATTACTGGTTTCCGTACGAGCCGCATTTCCGAACCGCCGGCTTCCAGTATCTGCCCAAGGCGGTGCGCATCGCCATGCTGCAGCGCTTCGCGCTCGGCTTCTTCGACCGCATCGACGATGTCGAGGACGCACGCAACGTGGTGCGCGACCACGATCTGATCGGCCGGCGGCAGATGGCGGCGTTCTTCCCGGATGGCGATATCTCCTACGAGACCGTCCTCGGCTTGCGCAAATCGGTGATCGCGACCCGGGACGCGGGCGCACGGGACGCCTAGCTCCCGGTTCGCCGTCCGCTATCCGGTGGTGAAGTAGAGCGCACGGGCTGAGCGAGTTTCAAAAGCAACCGGCACCCGTATGGATGGGCTGCGTCAGACTGTGTCGCGCGTTCTGGAACAATGGCGAACCCTCTCCGTTGGTTTGATGAATTCCAACGCCAGAGAGGAGGCTCATATGAAGTATATTGCAGCCACTGCGACCGCCATCATCTTCGCCGCGACGCCCGCTATCGCGCAGGACACTGCTGCCACACCGGCCACGACGCCGATGGCCTCGGAAGATACTGCAGCGACCGACTGGGCGCAGCTGATCCGGACCCGCGACATCGTGGGTGGCGCCGTCTACACGACCAACGAAGCCTATAACGAGGGCTCCTGGGGCGACCGGGACGACTACGCCTGGGGCCGTTCGGGCTATGAAGCGGTCGGCAGCGACTGGAACCAGATCGGCGAGATCGAGGACGTGGTCCTTGATCGGTCGGGCAACCTTGCCGGCGTCGTCGCCGAAGTGGGCGGCTTCCTCGACATCGCCGACAAGCACGTCATGCTGCGGGTTGGCGACGTGGATCTCGTACCGGTCGACGACCAGTCCTACGCGTTCATCACGCGGTTCTCCGAGGAAGAGCTCGAAGGCCGTCCGGGCGTCGACGAAGCCTGGTGGAACTGAGGCGCCTCGTCTGACCGGTGACGCTTGAGCCGGAGCTGATCCGGTGCAATTCGAAGGCCCGTCGCGGGAAACCGCGGCGGGCCTCGTTCTTGGGCGCCCAGTTTCGCGGGGAATCGCTGCCTCGCGCCATGAGCCTGTGCGGTCTCCCTGTGGTCAAGCCTGTTTCGTTTTTGGTTTGTTCACTTTTCGTCTTCTCAATAGCACCTGATTCGGCTAGTCGGAGAGGGTTAACGAAGTGTTGCAGGAGCGGACCATTCGCATCATCGGCATCGATCCCGGCCTGCGCCGGACCGGCTGGGGCATCGTCGAGACGCTCGGCAATTCGCTGCGCTTCGTGGCCAGCGGCACGGTGATGTCGGACGGCAAGATGGATCTCGCCTCGCGGCTGCGCACGCTCTACGAGGGGCTGACCGAGGTGATCCACGCGCAGCAGCCCGACGAGGCGGCGGTGGAGCAGACCTTCGTCAACAAGGACGCCGTCGCCACGCTGAAGCTCGGGCAGGCCCGCGGCATCGCCATGGTGGTGCCGTCGCTGGCCGGGCTGCCGGTCGCCGAATATGCGCCCAACGCCGTGAAGAAGGCGGTGATCGGCGTCGGCCATGGCGAGAAGAAGCAGATCCACATGATGGTGAAGGTGCTGATGCCCAAGGCGACCTTCGACACGGACGACGCCGCCGATGCGCTGGCGATCGCCATCTGCCACAGCCATCACCGCCAGTCGGCCCAGTCGCGGGCGCTGCTGGCGGGCCTGTGAGGGTGCGCGCAGATCCGTCTGCCTGTCGCGGCCCGCGCACGGCGCTGCCAGCCGGGACTGTCGGCGATGATGCGCCGATCGTGGTAAGCGACGGCGCGGGCATGCCTTGCCGCAGACCCACCTTCGATTCCCACCGCCTGGAGACGCATTCGTGATCGGCAAACTGAAGGGCACCGTCGACGAGATCGGCGAGGACCACGTCGTCGTTGACGTCCACGGCGTCGGCTATGTCGCCTTTTGCGGCGCGCGCACCCTGGCGGCGCTGCCGGGCGAGGGCGAGGCGGTGGTGCTGTTCATCGACACCTATGTGCGCGAGGACATGCTGCGGCTCTACGGCTTCGCGACACGGGCCGAGCAGGACTGGTTCCGGCTCCTGCAGATGGTGCAGGGCGTCGGCGCCCGGGTGGCGCTGGCGGTGATCGGCACCCTGTCGGCCGGTGACCTCGCCAATGCGGTGGCGCTGCAGGACAAGGCGATGGTGGCCCGCGCGCCCGGCGTCGGACCGAAGGTCGCCGCGCGGATCGTTGCCGAGCTGAAGGACAAGGCGCCGGCCTTCTCGGGCGCCGGCAGCGACGAGAGCCTGGGGCTGAAGCGCGACATCGGCGGCGGCACCGCCGCCGCGCCGGTGGCCGATGCGGTCTCGGCGCTGGTCAATCTCGGCTATCCGCGCGACCAGGCGGCCGAGGCCGTGGCGAAGGCGCTGAAGGATGCCGGCGAGGCGCCGGACAGCGCGAAGCTGATCCGGCTGGGGCTGAAGGCGCTGAGCCGCTGAGGGGGCGAAGGGTGCAGCCGGGGCTCCGGACGGATTGCCGGCCGGCCGGTTTTGACATGACGGCGCCGAACGGCCATTGCGGAACCTGCCCGCGACCGGCCGCGCCTCTGGTCTTGCAGGCAGATTGTCCCATCGCGACGGAACGGCCCTTATGAGCGACGCCCGCCTGATCACTCCCGAGAAGCACGGCGAGGACATCGACGCGACCCTACGGCCGCAGCGGCTGGACGATTTCGTCGGCCAGGCGGCGGCGCGGGCTAATCTGAAGATCTTCATCGAGGCGGCGAAGAATCGCGGCGAGGCGCTGGATCACGTGCTGTTCGTCGGCCCGCCGGGGCTCGGCAAGACGACGCTGGCGCAGATCATGGCCAAGGAGCTGGGGGTCAATTTCCGCTCGACCTCCGGCCCGGTGATCGCCAAGGCCGGCGATCTGGCGGCGCTGCTGACCAATCTGGAAGAGCGCGACGTCCTCTTCATCGACGAGATCCACCGGCTGAGCCCGGCGGTGGAGGAAATCCTCTATCCGGCGATGGAGGATTTCCAGCTCGACCTGATCATCGGCGAGGGACCGGCGGCGCGCTCGGTGAAGATCGACCTGTCGAAATTCACCCTGGTCGCGGCGACGACGCGGCTGGGGCTGCTGACGACGCCGCTGCGCGACCGTTTCGGCATTCCGGTGCGGCTGAATTTCTACACGGTTGCGGAGCTGGAGCACATCGTCACCCGCGGCGCGCGGCTGATGCGGCTGCCCATGGCCGAGGACGGCGCGCGCGAGATCGCCCGCCGGGCCCGCGGCACGCCGCGTATCGCCGGTCGGCTGCTGCGCCGGGTGCGCGACTTCGCCGACGTCGCCGGGGCGGAGACGGTGGACCGCAAGGTGGCCGACGAGGCGCTGTCGCGGCTGGAAGTGGACAGTCTCGGCCTCGACCAGCTCGACCGGCGCTACCTGGAGCTGATCGCGATGAATTTCGGTGGTGGGCCGGTGGGCATCGAGACCATCGCCGCGGCGCTGTCGGAGCCGCGCGACGCCATCGAGGACATCGTCGAGCCGTATCTCCTGCAGCAGGGCTTCCTGCAGCGCACCCCGCGCGGCCGCCTGCTCACCCAGCGGGCCTTCGCCCATCTCGGGCTGGCGGTGCCGAGCACCTATCAGGGATCGCAGGCGAGCCTGTTCGAGGACGGCGCCGACGCCGAGTGAGGCGGATGCGTCAGGCCGAGGCCGGGTGGTGCCCGGTGTCCAGCCGCGCCATGCGTTCGCCGTCGGGCACCGGATAGGCGAGGCGATGGGCCGGATGGTCGAGGGTCGCCGCCAGATGCGCGGCGCGGGCTTCGACCACGGCGAGAGCGGCGCCGTCGAGGCCGAGACGCGCGAGACCCATGAAGGCGTCGCACTGGCGGCGCAGCGCCGCGATGTCACGCGGCCGCGTGGCGGCCGGGGCGATCTGCTCCAGGCAGGCGAGGTAGTGCTCACCGGCGATCATGTCGGTGGCCGCGTACTGGCGCAGATGGCCGAAGGAATATTCCAGATATTCGGCGAAGCTGCGCGGCAGGTCGATGACCCGCAGCTTGCCGTCGCTGTCGACATGCAGCGGATCGGCCTTGCCGCGCCCGACCATGCGGGACATGGCGGCAGTCAGCCAGTCCATGCAGGTGATCGCGGTGAAGGGGTCGTTGACGCCCGGTGACAGCGCCCGGCCGGCGATCTCGACCAGTTCGTCGACGAGGAAGACCTGGTCCTGATGCGGGCTGCGCTGGTTGCCGCAGGCGATGGAGGCGACGAGGGCAGTGCGGGTTGCGTCGGTGACGCGCTCGCTCGGCCAGGCGTGGAAGATCACCTTGCCGGGATGTACGAACATGCCGGTCCGGCAGTTCATCCGCACCACGATGTCGGCCTTCTGCGCCGCCTCGATCAGGGTCTCGTGGTCGATGATCTGGAGATAGCCGCTGCGGTCGGAGACGATCTCGGCATAGGGCACGGTGGCGGTAGCCTCGTCGATGTCGTCGCCGAAGCAGGGCGGCACCTGCCACAGGAGGCCCGCCGGCTGGGCTTCGCCGGTCGCCTCGCCGTCCTCCACGTCGCCGCGGACCGGGAAGGCCTTCTCGATCTGCTTGCACAGCGCCTCGCCGATGCCGGCGATGACGTTGGAAATGTGGATGTTGGACGGGACGTGGTGGATGAAGAAGATCAGGACGCCGATCGAGCCGATGGCCAGGATGATGGCGCCGAAGATCGCGATATTGGGCACGAACATCGCGGCATAGACGTCGTCCTCGCCGCCGTCGCGGACGCTGCGCAGCACCAGCATGGAATAGATGAAGGTCGCGACGAAGACGCCGAGGGTGATCTGGTTGCCGCGGTCGTTCATGAAGTTGGTCAGGAGCCGCGGGCCGTAGCTGCCGGAGGCGAAGACCACCGTCGCCATGGTGACCGAGAAGACGGTACCGGCTACCCCGATCATCGAGCCGCCGATGGCGCTGAGGATGGCGCGGGCCCCGTCCGGCTGGGTGGCGTAGAAGAACGGGCTCTCGCCGAAGGCGTCGAGCGGGACCCGGGCGTCGATCTCGATCAGGACGAAGGCGAGAACCGCGGCGCTGACCGCCATGATCGAGGGGATGAACCAGTAGCTTGCGACGACGCGCTGGTAATATTGCTGGATGAACGCACGCATCGCGGCTCCTCGGGTCGGGCGAGTGCAGATATGGCCCGCACGGCCCGGCACAAGCACCAAGCCGCCATTGCCGTGTGAATCCGAAACGATGGGTGCCCGGAGCCGGCGGGAGGCGCGGGGACCGGCCGCTTCGTCAGCGGCCGATCCAACGAAGGGAAGGCTGGGTGCGCCGGGTCAGCCGGCCGGCGGGTAGGGATCGTTGCCGTAGGTCCATTCCGTCTGCCACTGGCCGTCGTTGCCCTGCACCAGGACCTGGGAGTCGGTGCCGCTGTCATGCATCTTGTGGGCCGCGTCGCGGGCGGCTTCCATCGCCTCCGCCTGGGTGTCGTAGGGCGTGTCCTTGTCGTTGTGACGCATTTTCCAGCCGTCGCCATCCTTCAGGACGTAATAGCGTTCGCGTGCCATGCCGCTCTCCTCGAAATCGGGTTTCTCGTGCTGGCGAAAGCTAGCGAGACGCCGCGGGGCGGCAAGTGTTCGCGGCCGTCGGTCGTTTGGCCGGGCAACGGGGGGACGCCCGGATGTTTTTAGTCTCGCCGCCGGCCGGGGCAACAACGTCGACGCGAAAGCTGGTCAGAAGCCTGTCCTGCTGGTAGCATTCCGCAGCGGAAGGTGGTCGGCGATGGCGGACAGCGGGACAGACGCGCTTCTGGTGCTCAGCTACAATGTCTGCTGGGAGGCGATGAGCCATCACCACGGCCTGCCGCTCGGCGATGCCTGCACCTTCGTTCCCGGCAATCCGCATCTGACCCGCTGCGCCGTCAACGTCGCCCATTGCATCGACGCGATGCCCGAGGCGATGGGCATGGACGGCTTCGCCCTCATCGGGCTGCAGGAAGCGAGCCTGTGGTGGGAATGGCGCGATCTCGCACCGCGCAGCCTCGCCCAAGGCGACCGGGCAGGCGACTACGTCTTCGACAGTGCCGGCCCGGCGGCCGACCGGATCCCGCCCAATTATCCGCCGGACAAGCTGCAATCGGATCACCTGCCGGTGGTCGCCCTGCTGCCGGCGGCCTGACGCGGCGGGATCAGGGCGCAGGGTTCACACGACCAGGCATCAACGGGAGGACGGCATGACCCATCGAACGATCGCCCGATCGCTGCTCGCGGCCACTGTGCTGCTGGCGGCCGGGGCGGAAGCGCAGGGACAGGCGGCGGCGCCGAACCAGATCCAGCAGGCGAGCCTGTTCCGGGCCGACGTGCGGGACCGGCCGGGCTGCGAGCCCACCGCCGCGAACGGTACGGTGAGCTGGCCCGAGGCGATCGGCAATCCGGCGGTGAGCTGTCCCGATGCCTTCGGCTGGACGTCGTTCCTGACGGCGGTCGAGCAGGCGTTCTGGACCTGGGGCACCGACCAGACGATCTGGATCGACGACCCGAAGGCGATCTGCGGACGCGAGGGCTCGCCGGAGGATTGCTGCGACCCGGCGGTGTTCGACGAGACCCCGCCGCTGGGCGAGGCACCGCCGGCCGGCTGCCCGTTTTATCCGCCGGACTGGACCAATCCGCCGCCGATCACCGTGGCGCGGCCGAGCCCGAGCCACACCCACGACTTCCTGGAACGGCTCGATCCGGCGCGGGTGCTGCGCCAGGAGGAGGCGGAGATCGTGTTCCGCAACCGGTCGTTCGTGCGCTACACCTTCGCCCAGAACCTCTACAACAAGGAGAGCCTGGGCGCCCGCTTCACCGCGATGCAGGACTGGGTGAACGTCAATGCGCCTTACAACAACGCGGCGCTGGCGATCGACTATCCGACCGACGCGGTGATGTTCAAGGTCGACTTCCTCAGCCAGTCGCAGATGCTGGAAAACGGCCTGATCTGGCGCGAGGACGATGCCGGGCGAACGCTCAATCCGCCGAACGATCCCGACGCGCCCTATGTGACGATGCTGATCGAGGAGACGCTGGCACCCGGCGACGAGGAACCGGAGCTCTACTATCTCGTCGCGGTGACGGCGGCGTCGAAGGCGATCCCGACCTGGCACTGGTACGCCATGGAGCATGTCGGCAATCTCGGCCGCTGCGACTTCACCGGCTGCAACGATTCCTACGGCTACAGCGCCGCCGGCGTGACGGTGGAGGGCGAGAGCTTCGGCCAGAACTACATTCCGCCGAAGACCGAGAACTCCGAGGACGCCACCCAGGACATCGTCTTCGACATGGGCACGCCCTACACGCCGGAGGAGACCGGCGAGCGGATCACCCCGGCGCTGGACGGCCTGATGGCCGCCATGGGCATTGCCACGGGTGACGGGCCGCAGGATCCGGACACGCCATCGGCGGCCGATCCGGCGTGGCGCAGCTACCGGCTGAAGGCCTCGCAGACGGAGTTCGTCACGCCGACGGGCATGCCGACCCATGCCGGCCAGTCGATCACCGAGGGCGGCTTCGTCAATTCGGCCTCCTGCATGACCTGCCATTCCCAGGCCGGGCCGGACGCCACCGGCAATCCCGGCGTGCCGGGGATTGGCGCAAGCAACGACCTCAACCTGTTCGGCCTGAGCCAGACGGTGAACGGCGCGCCGGACCCGGACTGGTTCTATGCCACGGGCACGAACCAGATGCGGGTCCTGCCGATGGACATGGTCTGGGGCATGCTGAATGCGAGCTGCGTCGCGCCGAAGGGCAAGACCGGGCTGTGCGAGACCTATGAAGGATCGCAATTCGCGCCGCCCGGACGCGCCGTGCCCTCCGCGCCGACAGGCGCGGCGTCCGACACGCCTGCGCGCTGAACAACGAAAAGGGCGCGCTCCGACGAGTGGAGCGCGCCCTTTCGGCGAATGGGTCGGCCGGGGCGGGATGCCCCGGTCGCGGCTGCGGATAGCGGGCTAGAGCTTGCCGATCGAGAAGAACAGCGTCTCGCCGGAGGAATCGTCGACGCCGTCATTGTCGGTGACCGCATAGGCGGTGCCGTCGCTCGCGATGGTGAAGCCCTCGATCTTGTCGACGACATAGCCGCCGGTAGCCTTCAGGTCGGGCAGGAAGTCGTGGACCTCCTCCTTGGTGACGGTCGGCAGGTCGCCGCCGAGCGGCGCGGGCTTCAGATCGGCCTTGGCGACCCGGTAGAGCTTCTTCAGCCGGGCGGCGTCGCCGATCTGGTTGTCACGCTCGAGGACATAGAGCCAGTCGCCGCTGGCGGTGATCTCCGACAGGCCGACCCAGCCCTTGTCAGTGCTCTCCAGCGGGTAGCTGACGGCACTCCATTCCTTGGAAGCCGGCTTGTAGGCGAGGAGCTTGACGGTGCCCTTGGCATCGTCCGCCCATTCGCGCTGGATGGCGACCCAGAGCGTGTCGCCGTCGAGGGTCACGCCCTCGGCGCCGAAGCGGGTGGAACCGTCGACGAGGTCGTCGGGGAAGGGCACTTCCTCAATGATGGCGCCGGCGGCGTCCACGCGCAGAAGCTGGTGCGGCACGTCCTTCTCGAGATTGCCCTCGCTGGCGAGCCAGAAGCCGCCTTCGCCGTCGGCGGTGATGCCTTCGAGGTCGAGCGCCTCGGCGGGCTCGCCGTCACGGGTGACGACCGTCCTGGCGGTGATGCGGGCCGGCTTCTCAGACGCGTCGATGGTGAAGATCGCCGGCTGGCTGGTGTAGAAGCTGTCGCTGACCGCATGGAGCGTGGTGGCGCTGTCGGCGTCGGCGGCAAGGCCCGAAAGGGCGCCCCAGCCGACCGGGCGGCCGTCGGCATCGTCATCGGAGACGATCATCGGATAGGCGTTCTCGCCCTCGCCGCGCTCGTAGATCATGACGTGGGAGCGGGCGCCGCCATCCTCGACGAGATCGGCCTCGTTGGAGGTAACCAGCAGGTTGCGCGAGGGGATGGCGATGGCGCCTTCGGGGGCGATGCCCGACGGCAGGAGCTGGGTGAAGACGGGATCGCCGTCGCCGAGAGCGTAGACGCCGACGGCCGAGCCGCGCTCGGACAGGACGAAGGCGTAGCTCGTGCCGTCGAAGGTCGCGACTTCCAGACCCTCGGGCTCGACGCCCTTGGCGTCGGAGCGCTTGTCCGGATAATGGCCGGCGCGGATGACCTCGTATTCGAAGGACGGGCCGGATTCCCAGGCGACGCTGCCGTCCCTGTTCCAGATGGTGAAGGAGCGCGAGCCGCCGTCATAGTCGCCTTCATTGGCGGAGACGAAGCGGTCGTTGTCGATCCACTGGACGGTGTCGGGCTCGCGCTTGCGGCCGGCCTGGCTGCCGGTGAAGGCGAGTGCGCGGTCGTCCTCGGTGTCGATGCCGTCGAGGTCGACGGCGCCGGCGGAAAAGTCGGCGGTGACTTCGCCGGTCGCCGCGTTGACGATGGCGAAATGGTTGTTCTCCTGCAGCGAGACGACGATCTCGCCGGCGTCGTTGAAGTCGACATATTCGGGCTCCGGATCTTCCGGCGCGATGTCGGCGAGGCCGGTCAGCCCGACCTTCGTCAGGGAGGCGCAGTCGGGCACGCCGTCGGCCAGCCTGACGATGGCGAGGAAGCCGGCCGGCATCTGCGGCAGGGCGCCGTCGTCGAGGTCCTCGTCGCGCTCGTTCTCGATGGCGATGGCGGCATAGGCGCCGTCTTTCGAGACCGCGACGGAATCGGGCTGGCCGCCGAGATCGCAGGAGGCCGTCTCGGTCTTGGCCACGATGTCGATCACGGCCAGGCGGCCCGACGGCGCGGTGTAGCTCGGCGAAGTGTTGACGCCGACGAGGACATTGCCGCCGGCGACCGCCACGGAGGTGGGCTCGCCGTCCAGCGCCAGGAAGCCGCCGGCTTTCGGAGCCTTCGGATCGGTGATGTCGATCAGGCCGATGCCGCCGGCCGGGCTGTCGGAGTAGATCAGGGTGTTGCCGTCGGCGCTGGCGGTGATGATCTCGGAGGAGGTTTCGGTCTCGGCGGGCCTGTCGGCCGGCAGGTTGGCGGCGACCGGGAAGCTGGCGATGCGCCGGAACACCGGCTCGGCCATCGCGGTGGCCGGCGCGGCGAGCGCGCAGGTGGCGAGAAGGGCGGCGAGGCTGAGGCGGAGCGGCGAGATCACGGCGGCGGTTCCTTTGCTTGACGCGAATGGCGCGTCTATGAGGTCGGCCTGTTACAGAGGCGTGACACAGTGCCGGAACGGGCGTGCGACCGGCGCGTGCCGCGACCGTGACGCGAAAGGAGCTGGCGATGACCGATGGACTGGCCGGACGGCTGACCGAGGACGGCCACGCGCTCGACGTGCGCATCTATTTCGAGGACACCGACTTCTCCGGCGTCGTCTATCACGCCCGCTACCTGCACTTCCTCGAGCGGGGACGCTCGGACTTCCTGCGGCTGAAGGGGATCGGCCACGGCGAATTGATGGATGGGCGCTACGGCGCGCCGATGGCCTTTGCCGTGCGGCACATGGATATCGACTTCCTGCGGCCGGCGCGGATCGACGACGTGGTCACCGTGACCACCCGCACGGCCCTTCTGGGCGGCGCGCGGATCGTTCTTGCCCAGCGCATCTCCTGCGGCGACACGGTGCTGATCGAGGCGATGGTGAAGGTCGCGGTGATCTCGCCCGGCGGCAAGCCGATGCGCATGCCGAAGGAGATGCAGGCGCTGCTGCAGCCCGCCGCCGAGGCGTGAGGCGCGGGCCGGCCGGGCGTGGGCGGTAACGGCTCGTTAACCCTACCGGTGCATCAATGGCGCGAATCGGATTTGAGCCGAACCACGCCATTCTTTCACCGGATTCGCTTGTGAAAGGGCATCAGGGGTTTACGCGGCCGAATGGCCGAATTTGCTGCATGTCGGGGCCGATATGGGCGGGACGGTGCCGAAAGGCGCGCACCTGCTGCAGGCTGCCGACGGTTCCGAATATCGAGGATGACTGGGAATGGACGCTGACGTCGTTCAGGGAACGCTACACGCCGCCGGTTCGGTGTCCCTCTGGGACCTGTTCTGGCAGGCCGGCTTCATCGTGAAGCTGGTGATGATCGGGCTCATGGCTGCTTCGGTCTGGACCTGGGCGATCATCATCGACAAGTCGATGCGCTATGGCCGGTTCCGCCGCCAGCTCAACAAGTTCGAGAGCAATTTCTGGTCCGGCCAGTCGCTGGAGGACCTCTATCACAACCTGTCCGAGCGCAAGACGTCGGGGATGGGCGCCTTGTTCGTCGCGGCGATGCGCGAGTGGAAGAAGTCGTTCGAGAAGGGCGCCCGTTCGCCGCTCGGCCTGCAGACGCGGATCGACAAGGCGATGGACGTGACCCTGGCCCGCGAGATGGACGAGCTGGAATCGCGGCTCGGCTTCCTCGCCACCATCGGCTCGGCGGCCCCCTTCGTCGGCCTGTTCGGCACGGTCATCGGCATCATGACCTCCTTCCAGGCGATCGCCGGGTCGCAGCAGACCAGCCTTGCCGTCGTGGCGCCGGGTATCGCGGAAGCGCTTTTGGCGACCGCCATCGGCCTCGTCGCCGCCATCCCCGCCGTCATCGCCTACAACAAGCTGTCGGCCGATGCCGGCAAGCTGGGCATGCGGCTGGAATCCTTCGCCGACGAGTTCTCCGCGATCCTGTCGCGGCAGATCGACGAGAAGCTGTCCTCGCGCTGAGCGCGTGAAACGCCGGTCCGTGCGACCGGGAAGGGAATGACAGATGGGCATGTCTGCCGGAACCGGGCGTTCCAGCGGGTCGCGACGCGGTCGGGGCCGCGGCCGCCGTCAGCCGATGAGCGAGATCAACGTCACGCCGATGGTCGACGTGATGCTGGTGCTGCTGATCATCTTCATGGTCGCGGCGCCCCTCCTGACCGTGGGCGTGCCGATCGAGCTGCCTGAGACCCAGGCCAAAGCGATGAATTCGGACACCCAGCCGATCACCATCTCGGTGAATTCGGACGGCGAGATTTATCTCAACGACACGGTGATCCCGATCGACGAGGTCGTGGCCAAGCTGCAGGCCGTGGCCCAGGCCGGCTACGAGGAGCGCATCTTCGTGCGCGGCGACCGTTCGGCCGACTACGGCACGGTGATGCGCGTCATGGCGCGGATCTCGGCCGCCGGCTTCCGCAATATCGGTCTCGTGACCGATCAAGAAAACGCTTGAGCGAAACCAGCTTTCGATGAAGTCCGGCGTCGTCCTTTCCACCCTTCTGCACGGAGCGGTCCTGACCTGGGGCCTGTGGTCCCTGTCGGCGCCCGAGCCGCTGCAGATGGCGCCGGTGGAATCGCTGCCGGTGGACCTCGTGCCGATCGAGGAATTCTCGCAGTCGATGATCGGTGCCAAGGACGCGCCGGTCACCGAGACGCCGGCGCCCAACCCGACCGAGACCCCCGAGACGCTGCCGATGCCGGCCGAGAATGTCGGCGACAACGAGACCGATCTCGCCACCCCGCCGACGCCGATCAAGCGCCCGACCCCGACCGAGCAGGCGGCCGCCGCCCAGCCGTCCGAGCCGACGCCACCGACGCCTGAGCCGGAACCTGCGCCCGAGCCGGAGCCCGCCCCCGCGCCGACCCCGCCGGAGCCGCAGCCCGAACCCGAGCCGACGCCGGAACAGCCCGCCGAGGTGACGCCGCCGCAGCCCGACCCGGTGGAGCAGGCGATCGCCGAGGCCGAGGCCGCGCCGGAACCCGATCCCGTGCCGCAGAACGTGCCGGTGCCGGCGACCAAGCCGAAGCCGCCGGCGCCCGCGCCGAAGGTCGCCGAGACCAAGCCCGTCGAGCCGAAAAAGCCGGAGCCGGCAAAGCAGGCCGAGACCCGGACGCCGGAAGAGAGCCAGTTCGACGCCGACCAGATCGCCGCGCTTCTGAACAAGGAGAAGTCGGCGGGCGGCGGTGCCAGGCGCTCGGACCAGCAGGCCTCGCTGGGCACCGATCGCCAGACCGGCGGCAAGCTCTCCCAGAGCGAGCTCGACGCGCTGCGCGGGCAGATCCAGCGCTGCTGGTCGCCGCCCTCGGGCGTATCGGAAGCCGGTTCGCTCCGGATCTCGATCCAGATGCGGCTCGATCCGTCGGGCGAACTGGAAGCGCGGCCGCAGATCATCGGCGGCGGCGGCGGCTCGATGATCGAGCGGGTGGCGGGCGAGGCGGCATTGCGCGCCGTGCAGCGTTGCGCGCCCTACAATCTGCCGGCCGAGAAGTACGACACCTGGGCCGACGTCGTGGTCAATTTCGATCCGAGCCAGATGTTCTGATGGCGACGGCGCGGCGACCCGGTTTCGATCATGATCCGGCCGCCGGATCGCCGGTCCGGGCGCCAGCCGCCCGGTCGCCGTTGCGGCAGGACGCCATACAATCCCCCTATTGGATGGTAGGAAGCGGACGAGGGAAGATCGATTCTCCGGCCCAGCCTGCCGGGGGATTTTCCGTACCAGTTCAAACAGGAGAGGCGCGGCCAGCCGGCCGGCGCAGGTCTCCGACCGCAGTTGAAGGTCTGACATGAAGATGATCATCAAGGGCGCGCTCGTGATCGCGATGGCGATCTCCGGCGCTTTCGTGGCACTGGCACCGGCCGCCGCGGCGGTCGAGATCGACGTGACCCAGGGCAATGTCGAGCCGCTGCCGATCGCCATCACCGACTTCCAGTCGGCCGACGGCATCGGCAAGCAGATTTCCGACGTGGTTCAGGCCGACCTGGAGCGCTCGGGCCTGTTCGCGCCGATCGACCGGGCGGCCTTCATCCAGTCCGGCCTGACCACCGACACGACGCCGTCCTTCAAGGACTGGACCGTCATCAATGCCCAGGCGCTGGTGGTCGGCCGGGTCTCGCCGGAGGCCGACGGACGGCTGCGCGTCGAGTTCCGCCTCTGGGACACCTTCGCGGGCCAGCAGCTCGACGGCCAGCAATTCTACACCAATCCGGAGAACTGGCGCCGGGTCGCCCACATCATCGCCGACGCGATCTATGAGCGGCTGACCGGCGAGAAGGGCTATTTCGACACCCGCATCGTCTTCGTCTCCGAGAGCGGCACCAAGGACAAGCGGGTCAAGCGCCTCGCCATCATGGACCAGGACGGCGCCAATCTGCGCTATCTGACCGACGGCAGCGAGCTGGTGCTGACGCCGCGCTTCTCGCCGAGCCGCCAGGAGGTCACCTACATGTCCTTCGGCAATGGCGAGCCGCGGGTCTACCTCTTGCAGCTCGAGACCGGCCAGCGCGAGATCGTCGGCAACTTCCCCGGCATGACCTTCTCGCCGCGCTTCTCGCCGGACGGCCAGAAGGTGATCATGAGCCTCCAGCAGGAGGGTAACGCCAACATCTACGCCATGGATCTGCGCTCGCGGGCGACGACGCGGCTGACCTCGACCACGGCCATCGACACCTCGCCGTCCTATTCGCCGGACGGGCGCCGGATCGTGTTCGAATCCGACCGCGGCGGACGCCAGCAGCTCTACGTGATGGGGGCCGACGGCTCGGGCCAGCAGCGCATCTCCTTCGGCGACGGCTCCTATTCGACCCCGGTCTGGTCGCCGCGCGGCGACCTCATCGCCTTCACCAAGCAGAGCGGCGGGCAGTTCCAGATCGGCGTCATGCGGCCGGACGGTTCGGGCGAGCGCATCCTGACCTCGGGCTTCCACAATGAGGGCCCGACCTGGGCGCCGAACGGCCGTGTCCTGATGTTCTTCCGCGACCAGCGGGGCGGCGGCGGACCGCAGCTCTATTCGATCGATCTGACGGGCTACAACGAGCAGAAGATCCCGACCCCGAGCTACGCCTCGGACCCGGCCTGGTCGCCCTCCCTCGAATAGGGCCGCCGCGAGGCCAGCCCCGGGCAAGCCCGGGGCCCGATTATGGCGTGAATGTTGCGGAAATGCCGCAACATGGCGGAAACCGGGCGGACGCCCGGCCGCGGCCTCATTCCGGCGATAATTCAACGGGATGAGCCGCGTCGGGCGCGCCGAAGCGCCGCCGTTTTTACGTGTCGTTAAGTGGCGTCAGGGTAAACGTCGCGTAACCCAATTGCATCGTTTTCAAAGGAGCTGGCCATGCGCCGGAGCATTTTCGGGGTGAAGAGCCGCATCGCATTCGCCGTCGTCGCCAGCCTGGCGGTCGCTGGCTGCGCCAGCAAGAAGGACGCCCTGCCGGACAACGCGGCAGGTCTCGGTCTGAACGGGGCCAACGGTGCCAACGGCGCCTATGGCAGCGCGACGCCGGGCTCGACCCAGGACTTCACCGTCAATGTCGGTGACCGGGTGTTCTTCGACACCGATTCGACCTCGCTGCGGGCGGACGCCCAGCAGACGCTGACCCAGCAGGCGCGCTGGCTGAACCAGTATTCGCAGTACTCGATCGTGATCGAGGGCCATGCCGACGAGCGCGGCACCCGCGAATACAACCTGGCGCTCGGCGCACGCCGCGCCGCCGCGACCCGCGACTATCTCGTCCAGCAGGGCGTTCCGGCCAACCGGATGCGCACCATCTCCTACGGCAAGGAACGTCCGGTCGCGGTGTGCGACGACATTTCCTGCTGGTCGCAGAACCGCCGCGCCGTCACCGTTCTGAGCGGCGCCGGCAGCTGATCGGCCTGACGGATCGTCGCCGGCCCCCATTGCGGCCGGCGGCGTCCACGGCGAAAGCGGGCGCTGCCCAACTTTGGCCGAACTGCCTCGTTCCATGCTAGGAAACCGCGCCGTCGCTGCACGAACCATTGCGTTCGCGCCGCGGCGGCCATTGCCGTTTCCAGCCGTCGAGGAACTGTGTTCATGATGTTTCGACAAACGATCCTTGCCGTATCGGCGCTGGCCCTGATGGGCACCGCGACCGGCGGGGCGTCGGCCTTCGAATTGCCCGGGCTCTTCGGCGAGCCCTCATCCGGCGCTTCGCGCCAGGCACCGGCGGAGACGCGGACCGCCCCCGTGCGCATGGCGCAGGCCGGCGACGTCAGCGTGCGCATCAACCAGCTCGAGGAAGAGGTCCGCCGGCTGAACGGCCGGGTCGAGGAGCTGAGCTTCCAGTTGCTGCGCACCCAGGAAGACATGCGCAAGCAGCTCGAGGACAACGAGTTCCGCTTCCAGCAGCTCGAGGGCGGCGGAGCGGGTGCTGCCGGCACCTCGGTCAACGAGCAGCGCGGCGACGCCGGCTCGGCCATGCCCGAGCAGCCCGGCGACAGCCAGCAGGCCGCCACGGGAGACGACATCGGTCGTCTCCTGGAGGACGGTGAGCTCGCTACCGGCGCGCTCGACACGACCAATCTGCAGACCGGCGTGCCGGGCCTTGGCGACAGCGCGCCGTCGGGCGGCTCCAGCACCGTCGCGGCGATCACGCCGGGCGGGCAGGGCGAGACCTACGACCTGGCCTACAACTACCTCCTGGCCGGCGACTATCAGCTCGCCGAGCAGGCCTTCCGCCAGTATGCCCAGACCTATCCGACCGCCGAGGATGCGCCGGATGCGCGCTACTGGCTGGGCGAGAGCCTGTACCAGCAGCAGAAATTCGCCGACGCGGCCGAAGTGTTCCTCGAGGCGCAGAAGAGCGCGCCGGAGAACGGCAAGGCGCCGGAGATGATGCTGAAGCTGGGCATGTCGCTGGCCAAGCTCGACAATCGGGAAACCGCGTGCATCACCTACAAGGAAGTGGCCAAACGCTATCCGCAGATGAGCAGCAACGTGCGCAAGAAGCTGGCGAGCGAGGAAAAGTCGGCCAACTGCTGACACCCGCAGCTGACCGCCGCGGCCTGCGCCTGGGCATTCCCCGCGCCCGGCCCGACGCCGCGCCGCTCGACCGGCTCGCTTTTGCCGAGCTTCTGACCCATTCGCTGCACCAGGCGGCCGCCCTGACAGGCTCCCGCGACCGCGCGATCCTTGCCGTGTCCGGCGGCCCCGATTCGCTGGCGCTGGTTCTCGCCGCCATCGCCCTGCAGGGCACCGCGGCGCTGCCGCAGACCAGATTTCACATCGTCACCGTCGACCACGGCCTGCGCGACGCTTCGGCAGCCGAAGCGCGCTACGTCGCGGGCGTTGCCGCGCGCTTCGGCCTCGGCCACGAAACGCTGCGCTGGGACGCGCCGGCCCGGAAGGGCAACATTGCGGCGGCGGCCCGCGAGGCCCGCTACGTGCTGCTATCCGATGCGGCCGGGCGCTTCGGCGCGACAGTGATCCTGACTGCCCATCACGACGACGACCAGTGCGAGACCCATTTGATGGCGTGCGAACGCGGCGCCGGGGTCGTCGGGCTGGCGGGTATGCGCCCGGTGCGGTCGCTGGCGCCGGATCTCGTCCTGGCGCGGCCGTTCCTCGACGTTGCGGGCGACCGGCTGAAGGCAAGCGTGGCGGCGCATCGCCTGCCGGCCGTTGAAGATCCGACCAATGACGATCCGGCCTCGCGCCGGGTGCAGCTTCGCCGGCAGATCGCGGCGGGCGGGCTGGACCGGGACGCGCTGCGGGCGCAAATCGCGGGGTATCGATCGGAACGCGATGCGCTGGAAGCCAAGTTCGGCGAGGCCATCGCCGCAATGCAGGCGGCGGGTGAGCTTTGCCTGACGGAGGCCGGCACGCTGGAGATCGACCGGGATGCGCTGCGGGGCCTCGGCGACGACACGGCGTTCGTCTTCCTGCAACGCGCCATCGCGGCGGTCGGGGGCAGGGGGCATGGTCCCGAGGGCCCGGCGACGATCCGGCTTCTGGAGGCGCTGCGCGGCGAATCGGACGGGGCCCGCACGCTGGCGGGTGTGCGGGCGGTGCCCGGCGAAACGATCGCCCTGATGCGCGAATACGGCCGGGCCGGGATCGCAGGGCTGTCGGCGACGGGGGGAGAGCGGGTCTTCGACGGCCGCTTCGTGGTCGATGTCGGCGCCGGGGCCCTGCGTTCCGGGGCGCGGATCGTCGCCTTCGGCGATCTCGGCCGCGGCAATCCGGTCGAGAAGACCTTGCCCGTGCTCGTTGCCGGCGATAGCCTTGTCGCCATCCCCGCACAGCTCGGCGGCAAGGTCGCCGCGGGAACGCCGCTGCTGGCGATCCGGTCGCTCGTCGGCTGGAGCCTGACCCGCGATCTGCCGCCGCCAACGGGCGGCCGGGCCGGGCCGAGTGCAAAGCCGCGGTAACCACCCTGCGCCGCCAACCGGTGCAAATTGCCGCAAAACCGCCTGACCTTGTTGGCAAGAAGGGGGGCAGCACCTATCTTCGAGCCAATCGTCCTCGTGACTTCGGGCGTCCATTCCAGGAAGATCGATGAACCAGAACTTTCGAAACTTCGCGCTGTGGGCGATCATCGCTCTCTTGCTGATCGCGCTTTTCCAGCTGTTTTCGAACGGTTCGCAAACCGCCGGCGCCCGCGACATCCCGTATTCGCAGTTCCTGTCCGACGTGAAATCCGGCCGTGTCGAGGCCGTGACGATCCAGGGCCAGCGCATCAGCGGCAAATATTCGGATTCCTCGCCGCCCTTCCAGACCTATGCGCCGGAAGACGCGCAGCTGGTCGAGCGGCTCGAGGCCCAGAACGTCCAGATCAATGCCAGCCCTCCGGGTGACAACAGCAATCCGATCTGGTCGATGCTGCTGTCCTTCGGCCCGATCCTCCTGATCCTCGCGGTCTGGATCTTCCTGATGCGCCAGATGCAGGGCGGTGCCGGCGGCAAGGCGATGGGCTTCGGCAAGTCCAAGGCCAAGCTCCTGACCGAGGCCCATGGCCGCGTCACCTTCGCCGACGTCGCCGGTGTCGACGAGGCCAAGCAGGACCTGGAAGAGGTCGTCGAGTTCCTGCGCGAGCCGCAGAAGTTCCAGCGCCTCGGCGGCAAGATCCCGCGCGGCGTGCTGCTCGTCGGCCCTCCCGGAACCGGCAAGACGCTGCTCGCCCGCTCGGTGGCGGGTGAAGCCAACGTTCCGTTCTTCACCATCTCCGGTTCGGACTTCGTCGAGATGTTCGTCGGCGTCGGCGCCAGCCGCGTGCGCGACATGTTCGAGCAGGCCAAGAAGAACAGCCCCTGCATCATCTTCATCGACGAGATCGACGCGGTCGGCCGCCATCGCGGCGCGGGCCTTGGCGGCGGCAACGACGAGCGCGAGCAGACGCTGAACCAGCTTCTGGTCGAGATGGACGGCTTCGAATCGAACGAGGGCGTGATCCTGATCGCCGCGACCAACCGTCCGGACGTGCTCGACCCGGCGCTGCTGCGCCCGGGCCGCTTCGACCGGCAGGTGATGGTGCCGAACCCCGATGTCGGCGGCCGCGAGAAGATCCTGAAGGTGCATGTGCGCAACGTGCCGCTGGCGCCGAACGTCAATCTGCGGACGATCGCCCGTGGCACGCCCGGCTTCTCGGGCGCCGATCTCGCCAACCTCGTCAACGAGGCGGCGCTGATGGCCGCGCGGCGCTCCAAGCGTCTCGTCACCATGCTCGAATTCGAGGATGCCAAGGACAAGGTCATGATGGGCGCCGAGCGCCGGTCGATGGCCATGACCGAGGAAGAGAAGACGCTGACCGCCTATCACGAGGCCGGCCACGCCCTCGTCGGCATCATCGAGCCGTTCAACGATCCGCTGCACAAGGTGACGATCATCCCGCGCGGTCGTGCGCTGGGCGTGACCATGAACCTGCCGGAGCGCGATCGCTACGGCATGCGCAAGAACGAGATGGAAGCGCGCCTCGCCATGATCTTCGGTGGCCGTGCCGCGGAGGAAATCATCTACGGGCTCGACAACGTCACCACGGGCGCGTCCAACGACATCCAGCAGGCGACCAACATGGCGCGGGCGATGGTCATGGAATACGGCATGAGCGACAAGCTCGGCCGGCTGCGCTACAAGGACAACCAGGACGAAGTGTTCCTCGGCCATTCGGTGGCGCACCAGCAGCACATGTCCGAGGACACGGCGCGGCTGATCGATTCGGAGGTGCGCGGCATCATCGAGACGGCCGAGAACAAGGCGCGCAACATCCTCAACACCCATATCGACCAGCTGCACATCTTGGCGAAGGGGCTTCTGGAATACGAGACGCTCTCGGGCGACGAGGTCCGCGACCTTCTGGCCGGCAAGCCGCTGGCCCGTGACATGGGCGACGACACGCCGCCGTCGCGCGGCTCCGCCGTGCCCAAGGCCGGTTCGAGCCGCGGGCCGGATTCCCGCGCAGGCGAGGCGGGCGACAGCCTGGAGCCGCAGCCGACCTGATCACCCAGGGTCCTCTCCGGCGGGATCGCAAGACAATCGAAGGGAGCGGCCTCACAGCCGCTCCCTTTTCGTTTGCGGGGTCGGCATCAGCGGCGACGCAGACCGGCGGGGTTGCAGGCAACGTCTCCGCAATCCATTGATGCGAGAGTATGACGACAGGGAACGGCGCCGCGCGCCTCTCCCGGTCCGCGAGACCGTTGATGACGGGGGCCCGTCCGGGCGATGGCGCGCGCGGCAGCCGCCACCGGACGGACGGTCCGGCAGAACAGGAACAGACGGGGTCAGGTGATGAGCAGACGCTATTTCGGCACGGACGGCATTCGCGGCACGGCCAACCGGCACCCGATGACGGCCGAGGTGGCGATGCGGGTCGGCATGGCGGCGGGCCTGGTCTTCCAGCGCGGCTCCTACCGGCACCGGGTCGTGATCGGCAAGGATACGCGGCGCTCGAGCTACATGATCGAGAACGCCATGGTGGCCGGCTTCACGGCGGCCGGCGTCGACGTGTTCCTGCTCGGCCCCATGCCGACCCCGGCTGTGGCCATGCTGACCCGGTCGCTGCGTGCCGATATCGGCGTGATGATCTCGGCCTCGCACAATCCGTTCGAGGACAATGGCATCAAGCTGTTCGGGCCGGACGGCTACAAGCTCTCCGACGAGCTGGAGCTGCGCATCGAGGCGCTGCTGGACGAGGATCTGACGCCGCGGCTGGCGACGGGCGACGGCCTTGGCCGGGCCAAGCGCATCGACGGCGTCCACGACCGCTACATCGAGGCGGCCAAGCGGACGCTGCCGCGCGAGCTGTCGCTGGAGGGGGTGCGCGTCGCCATCGACTGCGCAAACGGCGCGGCCTACCGGGTGGCACCGGACGTTCTGTGGGAGCTCGGCGCGGAGATCGTCAAGCTGGGCGTCGATCCGGACGGCACCAACATCAACCGCAATTGCGGCTCGACGGCGCCGGCGGCGCTGATCGAGAAGGTCAAGGAAGTGCGCGCCGATATCGGCATCGCGCTGGACGGCGATGCCGACCGGGTGCTGATCGTCGACGAGCGCGGCGAGGTGGTCGATGGCGACCAGCTGATGGCGGTGATTGCCGAAAGCTGGGCCGAGGACGGTCGCCTTGCGGCCGGCGGGATCGTCGCGACGGTGATGTCCAATCTCGGCCTCGAGCGCTTCCTGTCCGATCACGATCTGCAACTGGCCCGCACGGCGGTCGGCGACCGCTATGTCGTCGAGCACATGCGCGAGCACGGCTACAATGTCGGCGGCGAGCAGTCCGGCCACATCGTCCTGTCGGATTTCGGCACGACCGGGGACGGCCTCGTAGCGGCGCTGCAGGTGCTGGCGGTGGTCCAGCGCAAGGGCGGCACCGTGTCGGAGGTCTGCCGCCGCTTCGAGCCGGTTCCGCAGATCCTCAAGAACTTCCGCTATTCGGGCGGCGCGCCGCTGGAGCGACAGCGCGTGCAGGACGCCATTAGCGCCGGGCGTGATCGCCTCGGCGAGGGCGGGCGCCTGGTCATCCGCGCCTCGGGGACAGAGCCGCTGATCCGGGTGATGGCCGAGGGCGACGATCGCGGGCTGGTCAACTCGGTCGTCGACGACATAATCGGCGCGCTCCAACAGACCGCAGCGTAAGGTAAGGTCACCAAGTTCTGAAGGCCGAGTCTTCCTTAAACTTCGTATTAACCATTCCGATTTACCGTCTTCGTTAAGGTAACGGCGTCTGCCAATCCCGGCCGCCGGATCGAATCGGAGATGAGAGCAATGAAATCTCGCCTTTTGACGACCGTGGCATTGATCGGCGCGGTCTCATCCTTCAGCAGCTTCGCCAAGGCCGCCGACATCATCGAAGAGCAGCCCTACTTCCCGCCGCCGGCTCCGGTGATCGTGGAAGAAGTCGCCACGGGCGGCTGGTATCTGCGCGGTGACGTCGGCTACGTCTTCAAGTCCAAGACCGACGGCTATTACAACGGCTGGAACATCGATCCGGGCGTCCAGTTCGTCGACGACGTCTTCCACTACGATTCGATCGAGACGAAGGGCGCCGCCTCCTTCGGCGTCGGTGTCGGTTACCGCTTCACCGATCATCTGCGCGTCGACGCGACCGTCGATTACTTCCGGACCGATGTCGACGGCCGCAGCAACTGCAACACGCAGGTGCAGCAGAGCTACAACATCCTCGCCAATGCGGGCTGCTATTACGACGACAGCTCGAAGGTCTCGATCTGGACGGCTCTGGCCAATGCCTATGTCGATCTCGGCACCTATGGCCGCATCACGCCCTATGTCGGCGCCGGCCTCGGCTTTGCCCATGTGAAATACGACGACCAGACCAACGAGATCGTCTGCGGCTCCAACCCGAACTGCCCGGCGACCAACTATGTCGGCGTCCATGCCGGCAAGTCGAGCTGGCGTTTCGCCTCGTCGCTCAGCGCCGGTGCCAGCATCGACATCACCCACAAGCTGAAGTTCGACGCCGGTTACCGCTACACCCGGATCTCGGGCGGTGACGCCTTCGGTTACGACGAGCTCGACCGCAGCTTCGGCGCTTCTGGCGTCCAGGGCAGCGACAACGGCTTCAACATCCACGCCGTGCGCGCCGGCCTGCGCTACGAGTTCGGCGGCGGCGGCAGCGATTTCGGCGGCTTCGGCAAGGGCAAGGGCAAGGTTGTCGAGCCGATCTACGCCTCGACCCCGCTCTATGAAGAGCCGGCGCCGATCTACGAAGAGCCGATCTACAAGTAAGCCGGCCCGCAAAGGCCGCGCATGAGACGGGCCGCTGCCTTCGGGCAGCGGCCTTTTTCGTGTGCGGCGTTCGCGGCCGTCATCGCCGGGCGATCGTAACCTTCGTAAAGGTTTACGGTTAAGAAACAGGGTTAATCGCGCGTTAATCTTTCTGCGGCAGGATCGGGTGAGACGAGGGGTGCGGTGCCGCACTTCTCGTGAAGCGAAGACTGCAACGGGAAGCGGCTCCATGAACCTTGCAACCAAACTGATGGCCAGTGCCGCGCTGATCGGCTTCACCATGCCGGTGGCGAGCGCCGCCGACCTTCCGCCCATCTACGAGACCCCGATCTACCAGGACGTGCCGGAAGTGCAGCCCGTCGAGATCGGCAGCGGCTGGTATCTGCGCGGCGATGTCTCCTACGATTTCCAGTCCGACGTCGACGTCAACGGCCGCGAATACCGCCCGGACTTCGCGCGCTACGGCAACGGACCGACCTATGCGCCGGGCGAGTACGATTCCTTCGGTGCCGGCCATGACGGCTTCGAGATGGATGGCGCCGCGTCCTTCGGCGTCGGCTTCGGCTACCAGTTCACCGATTATTTCCGCGGCGACCTGACCGCGCGCTACTGGTCGGCCGATATCGGCGGCGGCGACCGGATCGGCTCCTGCTTCGACTACGTGACGGCGACCGGCGGCACGGCCAGCCAGGCGTCCTGCGACTCCACGACCAGCGCCAGCGCGACCGGCCTGGAACTGATGGCCAACGCCTATGCCGATCTCGGCACCTTCGTCGGCTTCACGCCCTATGTCGGCGCCGGCGCCGGTGCAGTGAAGGTCAAGTATGACGACGTCAACGTCTCGCATGGCTGCACGCTCAACGGCACGGCCTGCGCGAACAGCTTCTACAACAGCGAGGCGAGCTATGACGGCGCCACCAGCTGGCGCTTCGCCTACTCGCTGATGGCCGGTGTCTCCTACGATATCTCGCGGAACCTGAAGGTCGATCTCGGCTACCGCTTCCTCGATGTCGATGGCGGCGACGCCTACAGCTATTCGGGCGATGTCGCGGCCAACGGCCAGCTCGGCCTCAGCGCCGAGGATGACGGATTCCAGCGCCATTCGGTCCAGGCCGCGATCCGCTATTCGCTCTGGTAGGCGAGAAGTCACAGCAAGTTCATGCAAGAACGGCGGGCGCCTTGCGGGGCCTGCCGTTCTTGCGTTCGGGGCAGGGACGGGGCGGGTGACGGGCCGTCGCGCGGCCCGAATGTGCTTGACGGGTGCCGGCCGCAGGAGTAGCGCCATTCGCGGGACACGCCTCCCCAACGAGGCGCTTCTATCTGTGAGGATAGCTTTGATGGCACATACCGCGAAGCCGGACCTGCGTCCGGCCAATCCCCGTTTTTCCTCCGGCCCCTGCGCGAAACGACCCGGATGGTCGCTCGACGCGCTCAACGATGCCGCGCTCGGTCGCTCGCATCGCGCCAAGGTCGGAAAATCCAAGCTTCAGCAGGCGATCGACGAGACCCGCGAGGTTCTCGGCGTGCCGGACGACTACCGCATCGGCATCGTGCCGGCGTCGGACACCGGCGCGGTCGAGATGGCGATGTGGTCGCTGCTCGGCGCCCGCGGCGTCGACATGCTGGCCTGGGAATCCTTCGGCGCCGGTTGGGTGACCGACACGGTCAAGCAGCTGAAGCTCGACGATGCCCGCGTCTTCGAGGCGCCCTATGGCGAGATCGTCGACTTCGCAGAGGTCGATTTCGACCGCGACGTCGTCTTCACTTGGAACGGCACGACCTCCGGCGTGCGCGTGCCGAACGGCGACGCGATCCCGGCGACCCGCGAAGGCCTGACGATCTGCGACGCGACCTCGGCGGCCTTCGCCCAGGACCTGCCCTACGACAAGCTCGATGTGGTGACCTTCTCCTGGCAGAAGGTGCTCGGCGGTGAAGCGGCGCACGGCGTCCTGATCCTGTCGCCCCGCGCCGTCGAACGGCTGGAAAGCTACAAGCCGGCCTGGCCGCTGCCGAAGATCTTCCGCATGACCAAGGGCGGCAAGCTGATCGAGGGCATCTTCAAGGGCGAGACCATCAACACGCCGTCGATGCTGTGCGTCGAGGACTATCTCGACGCGCTCGGCTGGGCGAAGTCGATCGGCGGCCTGACGGCGCTGAAGGCACGGGCCGACGCGAACCTCGCGGTTATCGAGAGCTTCGTCGACACGCATCCCTTCCTGGCGTTCCTGGCCGCCGACAAGGCGACCCGGTCCAACACGTCGGTCTGCCTGACCTTCGCCGATCCGGCCGTGGCCAATCTCTCCGACGACGCGCAGAACGCCTTCTCCAAGGCGGTCGTGTCGCTCCTCGAGAAGGAGGGCGTCGCCCTCGACATCGGCGCCTATCGCGACGCGCCGGCGGGCCTGCGGATCTGGTGTGGCGCGACGGTCGAGACCTCCGACGTCCTGGCGCTGATGCCGTGGATCGAATGGGCCTTCGAGACCCAGAAGGCCGAGCTCGCCAAGGCAGCCTGATCCGGTCGCGGATCATTCCCTTCCCTGAAAGGGGAGGGATCTCCGCTCCGGGCTCGAAGGGCGAACGATCCGGGAAGGAGCGTTGCGCGGCGAGCCTCGTTCAGGCGCTCTCGCGACGTTCTGCCCGATTTTCCGGACCATCCTCATCCATCTGTGGGTGAGGGGCGGCCGCCTCGTTCCAGTTCACAGCATTCATCGTTTCCGCGACGCCGGACCACCGCGTCGCTCATCATTCAAAGGACCATTCCCATGGCACCTCGCGTTCTCGTTTCCGACAAGCTCTCCAAGACCGCCGTCCAGGTCTTCACCGACCGCGGCGTCGAGGTCGACTACATGCCGGATCTCGGCAAGGACAAGGACAAGCTGCTCGAGATCATCGGCCAGTATGATGGCCTCGCCATCCGCTCGGCCACCAAGGCGACCGAGAAGCTGATCCAGGCGGCGACCAATCTGAAGGTCATCGGCCGCGCCGGCATCGGCGTCGACAATGTCGACATCCCGGCGGCCAGCCGGAAGGGCATCATCGTGATGAACACGCCCTTCGGCAATTCCATCACCACCGCCGAGCACGCCATCGCGATGATGTTCGCGGTCGCCCGCCAGCTTCCCGCCGCCGACGCCTCGACCCAGGCCGGCAAGTGGGAGAAGAACCGCTTCATGGGCGTCGAGATCACCGGCAAGACGCTGGGCGTGATCGGCTGCGGCAATATCGGCTCGATCGTGGCGACCCGCGGCGTCGGCCTGAAGATGCGCGTCGTCGCCTTCGACCCGTTCCTGTCGCATGAGCGCGCCGCGCAGCTCGGCATCGAGAAGGTCGAGCTCGACGAGCTGTTCAAGCGCGCCGACTTCATCAGCCTGCACACGCCGATGACCGACAAGACCAAGGGCATCATCAACGCGGCGGCGATCGCCAAGATGAAGGACGGCGTGCGCATCATCAATTGCGCCCGCGGCGGTCTCGTCGTCGAGGCCGATCTCGCCGAGGGCATCAAGTCGGGCAAGGTCGCCGGTGCCGGCGTCGACGTGTTCGAGACCGAGCCGGCGACGGATTCGGTGCTCTTCGGCCTGGAGAACGTCGTCTGCACCCCGCATCTGGGCGCCTCGACCTCGGAAGCCCAGGAGAACGTCGCGGTGCAGGTCGCCGAGCAGATGTCGGACTATCTCGTCCGCGGCGCGGTCTCCAACGCCATCAACATGCCGTCGATCACCGCCGAGGAAGCGCCGATCCTCACGCCCTTCGTCAAGCTCGCCGAGATCCTCGGCGGCTTCGCCGGGCAGGTCACCGAGGAGCCGATCACCTCGGTCGAGATCCTCTATGACGGCACCGTGGCCGGCATGAACACCAATGCGCTGACCAGCGCGGCGCTGTCGGGCCTGATCAAGAGCCAGGTGTCGGACGTCAACATGGTCTCGGCGCCGATCATGGTGAAGGAGCGCGGCATCCACGTGACGGAATCGCGCCGCGACCAGTCGGGCGTGTTCGAGACCTACATCAAGCTGACGGTGACGACGGAGAAGATGACCCGTTCGGTGGCCGGCACGGTGTTCTCGGACGGCAAGCCGCGCTTCATCCAGATCAAGGGCATCAATCTCGACGCCGAGGTCGGCCAGCACATGGTCTACACGACCAACAACGACGCGCCGGGCATCATCGGCCTTCTGGGCACGACCTTCGGCGCCGCCGGGGTGAACATCGCCAACTTCCAGCTCGGCCGGAACCGTCCGGGCGGCGATGCGATCGCCCTGCTGTATCTGGATTCGCCGATGCCGGAGGACCTGTTGAAGACGGTGCTCTCCCACAAAGAGATCATCAGCGCCAAGCCGCTGCGCTTCGACGTGGCCGAAGCGACCGTCTAAAAGCCTGAGACCAGGATCGCGGCGCCCCGTTTCTTGCGGGGCGTCGCTTTAAGCTTCGCTCGCCTTGCGGGCGCGGGCGGCGCCCCGCTCGGCGAGCATGATGCCGCCGAGGACGAAGGTAAGGGCGGCCACGTGATAGGCGTGCAGCTCCTCGCCGATGATCAGGACCGCCAGGATGGCGCCGAAGATCGGGACGAGATTGACGAAGAGATTGGCCCGGTTGGGGCCGATCAGCTCGATGCCGCGGATATAGAGAACCTGCGCCAGCAGCGACGGGAAGATGGCGGTATAGAGCGCCGCGGTCATGCCGGAGGTGTCGGGAAGCTGGGTATGGCCCATGGCCCATTCGATGCCGGCCAGCGGCACCGAGACGACGAGGGCGGACAGGGCGAGGACGAAGATCGTCGAGCGCCAGTGCAGCTTCGGCTTGAAGCGCAGCGCCACCGTGTAGCCGCCATAGATCAGCACCGCGAGCATCATCAGCGCGTCGCCGCGGTTGAGGTCGAGGGCGAGCAGCGCGGACAATTCGCCGTGAGAGGCGGTCAGGGCGACGCCGACGATGGTCAGACTGAAACCGATGATCTGGAACAGCGTCACGCCGGTGCGGAACAGAAGGAAGTTCGCCACGAAGACGATCAGCGGCATGGCCGACTGCTCGATGGTGACGTTGATGGCGCTGGTATAGTTCACCGCCAGATAGAAAATGGCGTTGAAGCAGGTGAAGCCGATCGCGCCGAGGGCGAAGAGGAAGGGCAGGTTGCGCCGGATCTCCGGCCATTCGCGGCGCACGTCGCCCCAGGCGAAGGGCGCCACGAACAGGCAGGCCAGCGTCCAGCGGATCAGGGTCAGAAGCATCGGCGAGACGTGGCCGACGGCCAGCTTGCCGGCGATGGCGTTGCCGGCCCAGAACAGGGCGACGGTGCCAAGGACGAGATAGGCGTTGCGGAAATAGGACGTCATGCTTCGCGTTTACGCGCGCCGGGACGATGCGCCTAGAGGGGCGGATAAAATAAGGTTCGCTGACGAGTGGTGTGGCCGGCATTTCGCGCCGCCGCGCAGCTTGCATGTCGGGCCAAATTGTCGGAAGTCCGCCGCAGGACCGCCTCGCTTCGCGCCGGGCGCTTGACTATAGTCCGCGCGCCTTCGGCAGCAGGGTGCGGGGCGAACATTCGCGAGAAGGACATATCATGGCCAATGTCGTCGTCGTCGGTTCCCAGTGGGGAGACGAGGGTAAAGGCAAGATCGTCGACTGGCTGTCGGAGCGGGCCGACGTGGTCGTGCGCTTCCAGGGCGGGCATAATGCCGGCCACACGCTGGTCGTCGACGGCGTCTCCTACAAGCTGTCGCTGCTGCCCTCGGGCGTCGTGCGCCAGGGCAAGCTGTCGGTGATCGGCAATGGCGTGGTCTTCGACCCGCATGCCTTCGTGGCGGAAAAGAACCGCCTGCAGGAGCAGGGCGTCTCGGTCAGCCCGCAGACGCTGCGGATCGCCGACAATGCGGCGCTGATCCTGTCGCTGCACCGCGAACTCGACGCCACCCGCGAAAACGCCAGCGCCGCCGGCACCAAGATCGGCACGACGGGCCGCGGCATCGGCCCGGCCTACGAGGACAAGGTCGGCCGCCGCGCCATCCGGGTGATGGATCTCGCCAATCCCGAAAGCCTGCCGGGCCGCATCGAGCGGCTGCTGGCGCATCACAACGCGCTGCGGCGCGGCCTCGGCCAGAGCGAGATCGACCCGGCGGCGATCCTCGACGAGCTGACCTCGGTCGCCGACGAGATCACCCCCTATATCGACCGGGTCTGGCGGCTGCTCGACCAGCGGCGCAAGGCCGGCGACCGGATCCTGTTCGAGGGCGCGCAGGGCACGCTGCTCGACATCGACCACGGCACCTATCCCTTCGTGACCTCGTCCAACACGGTGGCCGGGCAGGCCGCGGCCGGCTCCGGCCTCGGCCCGTCGAGCCTCGGCTTCGTCCTGGGCATCACCAAGGCCTACACGACGCGGGTCGGCGAGGGGCCGTTCCCGAGCGAGCAGGACAATGAGATCGGCCAGTTCCTGGGCGAGAAGGGCCGCGAATTCGGCACCGTGACCGGGCGCAAGCGCCGCTGCGGCTGGTTCGACGCGGTGCTGGTGCGCCAGGCGGTGGCGCTGAACGGCATCCACGGCCTCGCCTTGACCAAGCTCGACGTTCTCGACGGCCTCGACGAGATCAAGGTCGTGGTCGCCTACAAGCTCGACGGCAAGACGATAGACTATCTGCCGGCAAGTCTTGCCGAGCAACAGCGCATCGAGCCGATCTTCGAGACCTTGGAAGGCTGGCGCGACACCACGGCCGGCGCCCGCCGCTGGACCGATCTTCCTGCCCAGGCGATCAAGTATGTCCGGCACATCGAGGAACTGGTGGAAGCGCCTGTCACGCTTCTGTCGACCTCGCCGGAGCGCGACGACACAATACTTGTTCGCGATCCGTTTCAGGACTAGAGTCCCGGCGCCGGCGCACCAGAAATCAAGACGAGTGAGTGACTGCGATCCATGGCGGATTTGAGCGGCGTACTTCGCAAGACCATCGATGGCCTGCCACGCGCAACGCCGCAGATGCGAGCGAAGGTCTACGAGAAAGCCCGCGCGGCGATCCAGCGGCAGATCCAGGCGGCCAATCCTCCTCTTGCCGAGGAGGTCGTCGCCGCACGCCAGTCGGCGCTCGAGGACGCCATCGCGCGCACCGAGCAGCATTATCTCGACCAGGATGGCGATGGCGGCGAGCCCGCGGCAGCGGCACCCGCCGCACCGGTCGCAGCGCCGCCGGCGTCTGCGCCTGCCGATGCGCCGGCAGCGCCTTCCGAGGACGTGTCCCCGCGGTCGGATTTGCGGCCGTCCGAGCCGCCGCGGCCGCAGACGCCGTCGGCCGAGCGCCCGCGCGCGCCGCAGTCGGACAGCCGCATCGAACCGTCCTTCGACGGCGGGCGCCCGGACGCCGGTAGCGCTGCCGCCGGCGGGGCCAACACGCATTCGGCCTGGGAGCGGGAGACGCCCGCCACCCCGACGCCGTCCGCGACCAAGCCGCAGGGCGCCGGCGCCGGCACAGGCGCGGCTTCGCCGGCCAGGCCCGGACCGGCCAAGGATGCCGGGCGCAACGATCCGCCGCCCTTCTTCCCGGTCTCGGCGGAAGAGCCCGAGGGCGGGGTCCGTCCCGCCGCCGTGGGGGCGCCGTTCATCGTGCCATCGCAGGAGAGCGGTCCCGCCGTTGCCGGGACGGACGATGCCCATGACGACGAGGACCGGCTGCCGGCCGGCATCCGCTCCGACGACGACCTGATCCCCGCCGCCGACCTGACCGCGCCGCGCTACAGCGCGCGCCAGCGTCGCAAGTCCGGCGGTGCCGGCAATCGCGGTGCGATCACCGCCGTTGCCGCCGTGCTGATCCTCTGCGGGCTGGGAACGGCCGGCTGGATGTATCGCGAGGAAATCCAGGCGATGCTGGTCGATCCGGCCGGCCTCGAGACCATCGCCACGAACAACGCCGACGGCACGGCGGCGCCGACCCCGGCCGACGAGGCCGGGACCGACGTCGCCGCGGTCGATCCGGCAGCCGAGACGCCGGACGTCGAGGGCGAGACCGCGCCGGAGACCACGACGCCGGCGCGGGAATCGACGCGCCAGTTCACCCAGCGGCTGCTGCCGGACGGCACCGAAGTCGACGAGGGCCCGGCCGAGGTCGCGCCGAACGCCTTCGACGAGGGCACGAACATCGCCGCCGCCTCGCCGGTCGAGACGCCGGACCTGTCGGGCAATCCGACCATTGCCAGCGAGATCGGCGAGAATCCGGAAGTCGTCGGTGCGCCGGAGACGCCGGCCGAGACCGCGGCTGAGACGCCCGATGCCGCGCCGACCGAGGACGCTGCTGCCGGCGAGACCGAGGTCGCGGCCGCCGATCCGTCCGAGGACGGGGTGGGCGTCGCGCAGGACGCGGTGTTCTACCAGGAGCGCACCGAGACGGTGCCGGGCACGCAGGAGAGCGGCGACGTCGTCTGGTCGGTGGTCAACGAGTCGCCGACGGAAGGGCAGCCGCCCGAGCCGGCGATCCGGGCCGAAGCCGAGATCCCGGACGAAAACCTGAAGATGACCATGACGATCCGGCGCAATGCGGACCCGACGCTGCCGGCCAGCCACGTCATCGAGCTGCTGTTCACGACGCCGGAGAACTTTGCCGGCGGCAGTGTCGCCAACGTCCAGCGGCTGGCGCTGAAGCCCTCCGAGCAGGCGCGCGGCGAGCCGCTGATCGGGGTCGCCGGCAAGATCTCCGACGGCTTCTTCATCATCGCCCTGAACAATCTCGAACAGGCGATGCAGAACAACATGGCGCTCCTGCAGAACGAGCAGTGGATCGACATTCCGATCGCCTATGCCTCGGGCCGCCGGGCGCTGATGTCGATCGAGAAGGGCGTGCCGGGCGACCGGGTGTTCAAGGAAGCGATCGAGGCCTGGAAGGCCAAGACCTGACGGGCATTGCCTGCCGCGCCTGACCGCCGCTGGACCTGACTGCGAGGCGATCGCGGGCGGCGCCGTCGTTCGAGCTTGCATCATACGAAAAGGGCCGGCCCGCGGATTGCGGACCGGCCCTTTCTTCATTCTGGCTGTGGCCCCGGATCAGGCGGCCGGCTGCTCGACCGTCCGCAGTGCCCGGTTGGTCGCGTCGGCGGTGTCGCGTACCGCCTTCTGGACCTTCTCGAAGGCGCGCACCTCGATCTGGCGCACGCGCTCGCGGCTGATCTCGAACTCGCCGGAGAGCGTCTCCAGCGTCAGCGGATCCTCGGCGAGGCGGCGGGCCTCGAAGATCCGGCGCTCGCGGTCGTTGAGCACGCCCATGGCCTGCTGCAGCATGCCGCGGCGCTGGTCGAGCTCGTCGTTGCGCGCGAGCAGGTCTTCCTGCGTCTCGCTGTCGTCGACCAGCCAGTCCTGCCACTCGCCGGATTCGCCCTCGGTGGCGCGCAGCGGCGCGTTGAGCGAGGCGTCGCCGGACAGGCGGCGGTTCATCGACACGACTTCCTCGTCGGACACGCCGAGATTGGTGGCGATCTGCGAGACCTGGTCGGGGCGCAGATCGCCCTCGTCCAGCGCCTGGATGCGGCTCTTCATCTTGCGAAGGTTGAAGAACAGCCGCTTCTGGTTCGCCGTGGTGCCCATCTTCACGAGGCTCCAGGACCGCAGGATGTACTCCTGGATCGAGGCCTTGATCCACCACATGGCATAGGTGGCCAGACGGAAGCCGCGCTCCGGATCGAAGCGCTTGACGGCCTGCATCAGGCCGACATTGCCTTCCGACACGACTTCGCCGATCGGCAGGCCGTAGCCGCGATAGCCCATCGCGATCTTGGCGACGAGCCGCAGATGGCTGGTGACGAGCCTGTGCGCCGCGTCGCGGTCGTCATGTTCCGCGTAACGCTTCGCCAGCATGTATTCTTCCTGCGGCTCCAGCATCGGGAACCGCCGAATCTCTTCAAGGTACCGGCTGAGGCCGGCTTCGCCCGAGGAGATGCTCGGGAGATTGGCTTGGGCCATATGTGCGCCCTCCATCGTTGCAGACGACCGCTTTTCGCGAAAGCCGGTCGGTGTGCGGGCCGCCTGCGCCTGCCCGCACCTTTCAGATATGGGGATTACCCCGGCCGATTGCACGGCAAGATCATGGGATCAGCGCGCTGAACGATCTGTTCGCGAACGCTCACCAATGGCCTCGGCAACGGGTCTTACCCAGTAGAAATCCCGAAGGCGGCGCACAGTTCCACCATATCGGCCGGCAAATCCGCCTGGAACGCCAGATCCTCGCCGGTGACCGGGTGGACGAAGCCGAGGCGGACGGCGTGCAGGGCCTGGCGGTCGAAGCGCTCGACGACATGGCGGGCATCGTCCTCCAGCCGCCGCGACTTGCTGCGGAAGCCGGCGCCATAGACGTCGTCGCCGACGAGCGGATGGCCGATATGCGCCATGTGGACGCGGATCTGGTGGGTGCGGCCAGTCTCCAGCACGCATTCGACCAGCGACGCGATGCCGTCGTCCAGCGTCGAGGCCTTGACGAGGTTGAAGCGGGTGACGGCATGGCGGGCGTCGGCGCGGTCGGCGGCGACGACGGCGCGCTTGACGCGGTCGGTGGTGGAGCGGCCGAGCGCCGCGTCGATCGTGCCGCTGGGCCGCAACGGGACGCCCCAGACCAGCGCCAGATAGGCGCGCGACAGGCGACCGTCGCGGCCATGGGCGGCGAACTGGTCGGCGAGACCCTGATGGGCGGCATCGGACTTGGCGACGACCAGCAGGCCGCTGGTGTCCTTGTCGAGACGGTGGACGATGCCGGGCCGCTTGACGCCGCCGACGCCGGAGAGGCTGTCGCCACAATGGTGGATCAGCGCGTTGACCAGCGTGCCGGTCCAGTTGCCCGGACCGGGATGGACGACGAGGCCGGCCGGCTTGTCGATCACGACGAGGTGTTCGTCCTCGAAGACGATGCTCAGCGGAATCGGCTCGGGCAGGGGCTCCGGATCGGACGGCGGCGGAATGTCGACGGCGACGATCTCGCCGGCGACCAGCTTGCGCTTGCCGACGGTGACGGTCACGTCGTCGACGGTGACCTGGCCGTCGGCGATCAGGGCCTGGGCGCGGCTGCGCGACAGCGCGCCGTCGCTGGCGGCGGCGACGAAGGCGTCGAGCCGGATGCCGGCCCGGTCGTCCTCGACCAGAAAGCGGCTTGTGTCGGCGGCTTGCGGCCCTGTAGGAGCGATGTCGACCATCACAGTGCCCGATCCGCTGGAGTGACAGGCATTTTGATCCCTCTCAATGCGGTGTCCCGTCCCGAAACCAGATGCATCCTTCGGGACGATGCCGCCGCCAGACCGACCGGACGCGCCATGAGCATCGAGGACAATGACGACACCGAAAAGCCGCTCGACCCGGCGACCGAACGGCTCCGGCGCAAGATGGTGCGCCTTTTGGTGGTCTCGATCGGGATCATGACGATCGGGCTTATGGCCGTGCTGGCGGCCATTGTCTACCGCACCATGGGCGGGCCGGGGCCGCTGGAGGGCATCGAGACGGCCATCGCGCTGCCGGCCGGCAGCGAGGTGCTGGAAAGCTCGCTCGACGGCAAGCAGGCGCTCCTGCGGGTGCGCAACGGGTCCGAGGTGTCGCTGTATCTCGTGTCGCTCACCGACGGCAGCGTCACGGCCCGCTACGCGCTGCCGCAATAGTTCGCAGAATTTGCCCGATGCCCCCCTTGCATCGGGCAAATCGCCCGGTTATATCCTCGCTCAGCAGCAAGCGCCCATCGTCTAGCGGTTAGGACGGCGCCCTCTCACGGCGCAAACAGGGGTTCGATTCCCCTTGGGCGTACCACTCCCCCTCTCGGGTGGTTGCAGTGTTTGCTGGCTTCCAATCATCGATGACATTGTTCGCAGCCGAGTGTCGCTTCGCGTTCTTGGGCGGCGCAGAGCGCCTTGCCGTGGCGGGGCCTGGCCGATCCGTCTCGCGCTTCCCGCTCTCGTGTCGAGGCGCGCCAGTTCGTCGCTCGCTGACGTGGGCGGCGGCGTGGTAGGACGCTGTCTGTATTGTCATCGCAACGGGGAAAACCGATTGTCCGCAGCCATGGGCCGGAAGATTCTCACACTGGCACTCGCCCTGTGCCTCACCACGACCGTCGCCTCGGCACAGAAGCCGGTCGCCAGCATCGAGGCGCAGGTGAAGCGGTGCTGGACCTCGCCGTCGGCGCAGAGGGCCACCTCGGTCCGGCCCATCACCTTCGTCCTGCAACTTGGGCCCGACGCCGATCTCGTGAAGGCGAGCACCGACTACGTTCCGGCGAATGCTGTCGAACGGACTTTGCGCGACGCAGCGGTGAGGGCGATGAAGCGCTGCCTGCCGTTGCGCGCCCCGGACGCGCCCTATGAGGAGTGGAAGGAAACGCGGGTGACCTTCGAGATGGAGAAGGCCTCGGGGGCGTCGCAGTTCGAACTGCCGGACTGATGCCGGCGATGCGGCCTGCCTGTTTGCCCGCTGCGGCGATCGGCGATACGCAGGCCGCCCCGGGCGCTGCGGCGCCGCATTCGATTGGTCCGACGTCTCCCATGCCGGTTTCGCTTTCCACCATCGCCATCGACGACCCGGCCGATCCGCGGGGCGAGCCGTTTCGCAATGTGCGCGACCGCGATCTCGTCGGCCGTGACGGCTTCATCGCCGAGGGCACGGTGGTGCTCGACCAGCTCCTGGTGTCGCGGCGCTTCCGGCCGACATCGCTGCTGATCCTGCGCAACCGGCTGGCCGGACTGGCCGAGCGGCTGGCGCGGTTTCCGGACGATGTGCCGATCCATGTGGCGGACCAGGCGGTGTTCGACGGGATCGCCGGCTTTGCCGTGCATCGCGGCGTGCTGGCCCATGGGGCGGAGCGCGGAGCGCGGCCGTCAGTGGCCGAGACCATCGCCGCGGCTGGCGGGCGGCCCATCGTCATCGCCGCCGGCCTCTCCAACCACGACAATCTCGGTGCGATCTTCCGCAATGCGGCGGCGTTCGGTGCCGGTGCGGTGCTGTGCGACGCGACGAGCTGCCATCCGCTCTATCGCAAGGCGCTGCGGGTGTCGGTGGGCACGGCCCTGACGGTGCCCTGGTGCCGGGAAGGGACGGGCGAGAGCCTCGTCGCGGCGTGCCGGGCGGCGGGCTACCGGGTTCTCGCGCTGTCGCCGGCCGGCGAGACGCCGCTGGCCGGGCTGGCGACGGCAGGACGCACGGCGCTGTGCCTCGGCGCCGAAGGGCAGGGGCTGTCGCCGGAGCTGATGCGGGCGGTCGAGACGGTGCGGATCGAGATGGCGCCGGGGCTCGACAGCCTGAATGTCGCGACCTCGGCGGCGATCGTCCTGCACCGGCTGTTTGCCGGAGACGGCACGGCGGCGTAGCGGGGGGGCGGGGCTCCAAAGGCCGAGATACCGCATTGTCGATTGGCGGCGGCGGTGGGGCGCGGGGTCGGCTCGGCTGTCAGGCGGCGAGGCGCCGGCGGGCGCGAGTTACTCGGCGGCCTGTCCGGTGGTTTTCGATTCCTCGGCGCGCAGGCGCCGGACCCGGCCGGCCAGTGTCGGGCGTCCGCTTTCGGCGGTGCCGGTCTTGCCGGACTCGTCGGCGGCCAGAATGCGCTCGATGACGGAATCGGGACCTTCGGCCTTGCCGGTCAGGTGGATCACCCGGGCGGCGATGTCGCTGATGCGCTCGCGCAGGGCTTCCTCGTCGTCGTCCCCGCCCAGGGGATGGGCCGGCAGGTCGAGATGTTCTTCCAGCTGGCGGCGCACGGCCTCGGCGCTGACCGGGGCAGCGGCCGCCACGACCGGAGTCTTGTCGATGTCGTCCGGGGATGTGTCGTCCGACCGGGTCGCCTGCGGCAGATCGGCGTCCGCCTCGTCTTCCAGAGTGTCCCGGCCGCCGGCGTGCAGCGACAGGCGCTCGTCCTGGTCGGCGAGGCGCGCGGTGAGGCGGATGACCTTTTCCTCGAGCTTGCGGGCGGTCGCCTTTTCCTTCTGCAGGCTGGCGTCGAGGGCACCGACCTGGCTGCGCAGGCGGTCGATCGCATTGTCGCGCTCGCGGCCGATGCGCTCCTGCGAGCGGACCTCGTCCTGGGCTTCCTCCAGCCGGGTCTCGAGCGACACGATGCTGAGCTTGCGGTCCTCGGCGATGCCGGTCAGGTCGCGGAAGCGATCGGAAAGGGCGTTCATCTCCTCGGTGCGCAGGTCGAGGTCGTGGACTGTCTCGCGCAGCTCTTCCTCGAGCTTGCGATAGTCCTGCTCGCGGGCCTCCAGGGCGGCGGAGAGCTCCTTCAGATCGGCGACGTTCTGGGCGACGGTCTCGGTGAGGACGCGGTTGCGGCCGCGCAGATCCGCATTCTCGACGGCGACGCGGCCGGCCTCGGCGCGCTCCAGCGCGGCCTTCTCGCGGACGGCGTGGGCTTCCATCTCGCGGCGCCGGGATTCCATGGCAGCCTGGGCCCGGACATGGTCGTAGCTGGCGCGGATCTCGTTGGCGCTGACGGGAATCGTCGCCTCGAACTCGCGGCGGGCCAGTCGCTTGGCGCGGCGCCAGACGATCGGGGACACGAGCAGGGCGATCAGGGCAGCGGCCAAGAAGCCGAACAGGAATATCAGGCCGGAGGCGATCATGGGGACCTACGCTGGGGGCTTTCGGATACCCTTATAACGCACGAAGCGACAATAGGGGCCGAGGCCCGGGCTTTTCGGTGCGCGATTCACGGTCCGGTATGGTCATCGGGCAACGCTTGCGGCGGCCGGGCTGACCGGCCGCCGCGCGGGTGATGGGCTCAGAAGGGATTCCAGGTCGGCATCGGGGTCAGCTTGAGATAGCCGAGATTGACGCCGAGACGGGCGCCGACGCCGGTCTTGATCGGCACCAGCACGATGTTGTCGCGGGTCAGCACCGTCATGCCGAGGCCGCCGACCAGATAGGCACTGCCCGACACGCCGCCGAAGCGGCCATAGACGGCTTCCACCGAGGGCAGGTCGTAGACCAGCATCATGGTGCGGGCGCCGTCGCCGCCGACATCGAAGCCGAGCGACGGGCCCTGCCAGAAGATGCGGTGCTCGCCGGCATTCTTGGTGAAGAGTGTGCCCTCGCCGAAGCGCAGGCCGCCGAAGAAGGCGCCGGCGGCTTCCTCGCCGAGGATGTAGCCGTTCGGCAGGCCGAACTTCTTAAAGGCCTGCTCGACGACCTGGGCGAGGCTGCCGGAAGTGGTGCCGAAGAATTTATGGCCGGTGGCGATGACCTCGTCGGTGTTGTAGCCGCTGGTGCCGGCCTGGGCGTAAGCGGGAGATGCAGCGCCGAAGCCTGCGACGAGGAATGCGGTGGCGGCAGCGAAGAGGAGACTGCGGACCGCCCCTGTGATGGCATTCATGTTCGGTTCCTTTCGACAGGGCGGGCGCGGGCGATCAACGACCGACCCCGTACCCGCTTGCGACGCGATATCCGGCATTTGACCAAAACATGCTTTCCAATCGCCTAACGCCCGCAATGTGCGTGTCGCGGCGGTACGGATGATGCGGCTCGGTTGACGGATTCCGGGCAGGAACCCATGCTTTGTGCCAAAGCGAGACGGCTGATTCGCCGTCGGCTCCCCATGGCTCGATCGAACGGAACCTCCTGCATGACAACCCTTCCCGAACTGTCGGCTGCGGATCTCGCCGCGCTGTTGTCCAGCAAGCTATGCCACGACATCATCTCGCCGGTGTTCGGAATCCAGAGTGGCCTCGAGCTCTTGGACGACATGCCGAACGATCCCGAATCGATGGAGCTGGTCCGCCATTCGCTGAAATCGGCCGTCGCCAAGCTGCAATTCGCCCGCATCGCCTTCGGCGCCGCCGGCTCGCAGACCGCGACGATCGACCTGAACGACGCCAAGACCGTCGCCAACGGCTACATGAACCACGAGAAGGCGGCGATCGTCTGGGAGGGCGAACCGGGCTACGTGGCCAAGAATTTCGTCAAGATCATCCTCAATCTGATCGTCCTGGCCAACGCCTCGATCAGCCGGGGCGGGGAGATCAAGGTGGTGATCGAATCGATCGATCCGCCGCGCGCGACGGTGCGCGCCACCGGCGACCGCATCCGCATCCAGCCGCGGCTGATGGCCCTGCTCAACGGCGACGTGGCGCAGGAGGCGATGGATGCCCAGACGATCCAGCCCTATTACACGCTGTTCCTGGCACAGGAATCCGGCCTGACGGTCGCGCACGAGAAGACCGAGGGCTCGGTTCTGTTCACAGTGGCCTGACGGACACGCCGTTTAGGTAATGTTACCCCTGTTCCTGAACGAAACAGCAAAGATGCTGCGCTAGGACTGATCCACCACGAAGGAGTTCCGGACGGATTGTCCGGGCCCCGTCAGGAGAGGTGAGCGCCCATGCAGAGCTGTCTGATCGTCGATCCGGCTCCGGTGATCCGGAAGGTGGCGTCGCGCATCCTGTTCCAGATGGGACTGACGGTGGAAGGGGTTGCTTCGGGCGACGAGGCCAAGGCGTGGGTCGCCGCCAACGGCCTGCCGGAGATCGTGATCGTCGCGGCGTCGGCGGAAGATCCGGCCGGCGTCGAGCTGGTCCGCCATCTGCGCGCCGAGGCGGAGGGGCGGCCGACCGTGATCCTCGCCTCGATCGTGGAGTCCAATCTCGGCCTGATGACGCGCCTGCGCCGGGCCGGCGTCACCGACTATATTTACAAGCCATTCGATCGCAGCGCGCTGGAAGGCTGGCTGACGCCGTTCGTCCAGGCTGCCGGCACCAGCGCGGAAGGCGCCTCGGCTTCGGCCTCGGCCGCGTAAGTCGGGCTCTGCGGGGCAGGGCGCATCGCGCCGATCATCCGCAACAGCCAGCACGAAAACAGCCAGGCCCGAATGCCAAACGGCCCGCCGCGGGGAACCGGGCAGGCCGTTTGGAAGACAGGTCCCGAAAGATCCGGGACGCGATCAGAAAGCCGGGCGCGCGATCAGGCGGCGCCGCGGGCGACTTCCGGCTCGCGCAACACATAGCCGCGGCCCCAGACCGTCTCGATGTAGTTCTTGCCCTCGGTGGCCGTCGCCAGCTTCTTGCGCAGCTTGCAGATGAAGACGTCGATGATCTTCAGCTCGGGCTCGTCCATGCCGCCATAGAGGTGGTTGAGAAACATTTCCTTGGTGAGGGTGGTGCCCTTGCGCAGCGAGAGCAGCTCCAGCATGGCGTATTCCTTGCCGGTCAGATGCACGCGCTGGCCGTTCACTTCGACCGTCTTGGCATCCAGATTGACCGTCAGGTCGCCGGTGTTGATGACCGACTGGGCATGGCCCTTGGAGCGGCGGACGATGGCGTGGATGCGGGCGACCAGCTCGTCCTTGTGGAACGGCTTGGTCATGTAGTCGTCGGCGCCGAAGCCGAGGCCGCGCACCTTGTCCTCGATACCCGCCATGCCGGAGAGGATCAGGATCGGCGTCTTCACCTTGGACAGGCGCAGGGTGCGCAGGACTTCGTAGCCCGACATGTCCGGCAGGTTCAGATCGAGAAGGATGAGATCGTAGTCGTAGAGCTTGCCGAGGTCGACGCCTTCTTCGCCCAGATCGGTCGTATAGACGTTGAAGCTCTCTGACTTGAGCATGAGCTCGATGCTCTGCGCGACCGCGCTGTCATCTTCGATCAAAAGAACGCGCATCAGAAATTCCTCTTAGCCCAGCCCTGCCGATTCGGGTAAACGGCATGGCCCCGGTTTGTCTAAAGTTCGGCCCAAAAGTGGCACGAAGTGGTTAACAAATGCTCACAATCCGAACGGTCGGCCGGGCTGCGGGCATCTGTCCTACGATGAAAGACCTGGTTTCCCTTGGTCTGACCCCGGTGTTCCGCCTGATTGAGCGATCCGCCAAAGTCGGTGCGTTCGGTTTACCCAGCCTTAAATCCTCACCCCTATGATTAATGGTGCGCGTAAACAGACGGTTAAACGCATAGCTCACGAGGCTTGCCCAAAACCGTCCGCCGCATCTTTTCCGGGCCGTCAGACGGAGCCCGTCATCTGGAGTTTGAGTGATGAAGCGTGACAACCTGGTGCGACTGACGCGTTTCAAGGTCAGCGAAAAGCGTCGTCAGCTCGAGCAGCTCGAACTGATGATGGGGGAGTTCGCCCGGATGGCGGCCGAGCTCGATCATCAGATTTCGAACGAGGAAAAGAAGGCGGGGATTACCGATATCACCCATTTCGCCTATCCGACCTTCGCCAAGGCGGCGCGCTCGCGTCGCGACAACCTGACCAATTCGGTCCAGGACCTGCGGACCCAGATCAACGCCGCGAAGCTGGCGCTGGAAGAGGCCGAGGCCGAATTGCTGCATGCCGAGAAGCTGGAGCTGCGCGACGGCCAGCGCGACGGCGACGACGACCGCCGCGAAGCCGTCGGCTGACCAGCGACCGCCCGGCGCGAACCGCGCCGGCAATCTGTCACTGAGCCCCTGGCGCCGCGCGGCGACGGGGGCGGTGACCGGCCGGCCCGGTTCTCCCAAGGCCGCGTGATCTCAGTGCCAGGACGCCGGATGGGCGGGCCTGGCATTTTCCGTATCGGGGATCGGCCACGCGGCGATGCCGCGACAGGCGGACGCACGCAGGCGAACGGCCGGCAATCGGGCGGGCGGAAAGCGCAAGGGGAGGGGAGCGGGAATCGGACCGGCGGATTCGTGCGCAGCGCGGTCCAGGCGATTCGATCGGCGACGGCACGGCGCCGTGAGGCGGCCGCGGCAGGCGGATCAACCGGTTTGCGGCCGGCCGGAGCCGGGCGCTGAGAGCCCCGCACGAGGCGGGGCCCGATCCGACCTTCAGTGAAGGTCGGATTTCTTGCGGTATTCCTGGATCTGCGTGGTGCGCAGTCCGGCAAGCCCGTGCTGGTCGATGGACATCTGCCAGGAGACGAACTCCTCGACGGTCAACGTGTACCGCGAGCAGGCTTCATCGAGACTGAGGAGGCCACCGCGCACGGCGGCAACGACCTCGGCCTTGCGGCGGATGACCCAACGTCTGGTGTTGGATGGCGGCAGGTCGGCAATCGTCAACGGGCTGCCGTCGGGGCCAATGACGTACTTAACGCGTGGTCTAACCTGATCGGTCATTGTACTCTCTACAACACTCAAGACCTAATCGAGCCCCAACCTAGAACGCCGCTCCTAAAAAATCCGTCAAGCGTCGCGTAAGGTTTCGATAACAGTTTGAAGCAATTGGCCAACTGCCTGCGAATCCCGGCTTTTTCGCCCTGACGGCGTGGAAAGTGGCCTCCGAAAATCCGCATTTCGCCGCCGCAAGCCCCGATCGGCGCCCCGCGGAGGCGGAAAATGACGGTCGCGACGAAATTTTTTGCGCCTCGCGAGTCGGGTTCGCCGTCATGCTGCCGCCACAGGGATTTTGCATTCGGACCCCGCCTGCGGGTAGAAGCGGGCATTCCCGTACCCACATCCCGTCCATTCGAACACGCTGCCGGAGTGGCCGATGTCGAACAGTCTCGATCTGCCGAAGCCACCCGCCGACACGCGCGTCGTCGTCGCCATGTCGGGCGGGGTCGATTCCTCCGTAGTGGCCGCGATCCTCAAGGAGGAGGGCTACGACGTCGTCGGCATCACGCTGCAGCTCTACGATGCGGGCGAGGGGGCACGGCGCGCCGGCTCGTGCTGCGCCGGCCAGGACATCCACGATGCCCGCCGCGTCGCCGAGACGCTGGGCATCCACCATTACGTGCTCGACTACGAGGACCGGTTCCGCAAGGCGGTGATCGATCCGTTCGCCGCCAGCTATCTCGCCGGCGAGACGCCGATCCCGTGCGTCGCCTGCAACCAGACGGTCAAGTTCCGCGACCTGCTGGCGACGGCGCAGGATCTGGGCGCCGACGCGCTGGCGACCGGCCATTATATCGAGAGCCGCCAGAACGGCGCCCATCGCAGCCTGTACCGGCCGGCCGATCTCGACCGCGACCAGAGCTATTTTCTCTATGGCACCACCCAGGAGCAGCTCGACTTCCTGCGTTTTCCGCTGGGCGGGCTGACCAAGCCGCAGACGCGTGAGCTGGCCGAGCGCCACGGCCTCGTCGTCGCCGCCAAGCCCGACAGCCAGGACATCTGCTTCGTGGCCAAGGGCCGCTACAGCGACGTCATCCGCAAGCTGCGGCCGGAAGCCAGCGAGCCCGGCGACATCGTCCATCTGGACGGGCGGCATCTGGGCCGTCACGCGGGCATCGTGCACTACACGATCGGCCAGCGCCGGGGGCTCGGCATCGCCGCGGCCGACCCGCTCTATGTGGTGGCGCTGGACCCGGCGACGGCGCAGGTCGTCGTCGGCCCGCGCGAGGCGCTGGCAACGCGCCGCCTGACCCTGCGCGACGTCAACTGGCTGGGCCGCACCGATCCGGCGGAGATGGCAGCGGCTGACGAGGAGATCTACGTGCGGGTGCGCTCGACCCGGCCGCCGGCACCGGCGCGCATCCATGTCGAGAACGGCGTCTGGACGGTGGAGCTGGCCTCGGGCGAGGACGGCGTCGCGCCGGGGCAGGCCTGCGTCTTCTATCGCGGCGAGGGCGTCGGCGCCGAAGTGCTGGGCGGCGGCGTGATCAGCGAGACCGACCGGCCGCAGAGGGCGCAGCGCGCCGCGCCGGTGCTGGCCGCCGAATAGGCGCGATCAGGCGGGAAGCAGGCAGGCGGGCGCTCAGGCGGACGGGGGACCGGCAGGGTTTCCCATCCGCCTTCTTCATCATCAGCCGGGCGTGCGCGCCAGTGGCGAGGCGAGGGACAGGATCCGCACCGTCTCGACGGCTTCGTCGGCGCCGGTCTCGGGCTCGGCCCGCGTGCCGATGCACTCGATGAAATGCCGCAATTCCCGATCCAGCGGCATGCCCGGCTCGGTCTCCAGATATTGCGCCGGGGCGTTCTCGAAGGCGAAGGCATTGTCCGTGCGCCACACGGTGTGGGCGTAGAAGGCGAGCTTTTCGCCTTCCGGCGCCAGATCGTCGAAGGTCAGCATGCCCTTGGTGCCGATCACCGAGAAGCGCCGGTCGCGATAGGGCGAGACCCGCGAGACGTGGATTTCGGCGCCGACGCCGCCGGGAAAGTCCATGACGATGTCGGCAATGTCGGTCTCGTCGCTGAGGACGGTGCGGCGGCGGCAGGCGACATCGACCGGATGGGCGCCGGCCAGATGCAGCACCATCGACAGATCGTGCGGGGCGAGGTCCCAGACCACATCCATGCCGAGGAAGCGGCCGAGGCCCATGCGGGTGGAGATCATGTGGCGCAGGGTGCCGATGCGCCCCGCCGCGACCTCGTCGCAGAGCGCCCGGAACACCGGATTGAAGCGCAGGACATGGCCGACCATCAACAGCCGTCCGGCCTCGCGGGCGGCCGCGGCGGTGCGTTCGGCATCGGCCGGGTCGAGGGCGATCGGCTTTTCGATCAAAACGTCCTTGCCGGCGGCAAAGGCGGCGCGGGCGGTGACGCCATGCACAGAGGCCGGCAGCGCCAGGACGAGGGCGTCGATGTCCGGGGAGGCGATGGCGGCCTCGGGCGCGAGCGCGGGAACGCCGTATTGCTCGCTGAAGGCTGCGGCGCGGTCCGGATTGCGGTCGGCGACGGCGGCCAGGGCCCCGATCTCGGCCAGGGTGCGGATATGATTCTGGCCCCATTGCCCGCATCCGACGACGGCGATTCTTGGCGACATGGCATGGACCTCAGCTGACATGGCTTCGACCTAGCGAAGCGGCGGACGCCTCGCAAGTCGGGCATGGCAAAGCGCGGCGCAGGGCGCGCAGACCCGCGGCCCTAGGGGCCGAGCGCCAGCGCATCGCGGCTTCCTGGGCGAAAGCTCAGCGAAGGCATTGACAGGCGTCCGCGCCCTCTCCTATATCCGCCCTCGTTCCGAGCGGTCGTTGCGACGATCCGCTCCGTGGCGGGGTAGCTCAGCTGGTTAGAGCAGCGGAATCATAATCCGCGTGTCGGGGGTTCAAGTCCCTCTCCCGCTACCATTCATCCTGCATCTACGGTTTCGACATCCGGTTCCGGGCAGCGGCGATCTGCGCCGATCCGGTCGGGCGGCAGAACACCTTCGGGTAGTCGCCGCCCTTGAGCAGCCGTGAGCGTGCTGCCGAGAGCATGCCCTCGCGCATGCAGTCGGCGAGGCCGGTGCTGGGTTGCGAGAGGGTGAACCAGTGCAATGCGGAGGTTCGCTGGCATTCGCCCACCGGTGTGGAACTCAGGAAAATCGCGATTGCTGCAATGAAATTCATGACGGTGCCCCTTTGCGTAGGGCGGATGCCCTAACGGGACATGTGTCGAATAATTCGGGTGCCTGAGCATCCCCCAATCAGGGGATGGGGCGAGATGTCAGCATGAGCCAACGTGGCCCGGAGGCGGCGGTGTCGCGACCTCTCGTCCGAGGGCGTTCGATCCGGGCGGATACGCGCCGAACCGGCATGGGGCTCTCGTGACGACCGGGTGCCCGGGCCTGCCAAGACAGTAGCGGCGCCGTCGGCACGTCCGGCCCACAGCTCGGAGGGCGCGCGTAGTGGCACGCCCTCCGTTTCGCTTTTCTTTCGTTTATCCGGACCCTCGACCTCCGCCGGTCACTCTGCCGGGACGGCGGAGGATGGCGGCGGGGCGTCGGGTTCGCCGGCGGAGGGGAGCTCGGCATAGGCGTCGTGGGCTTCGGTGCCCATGTTGTGCTCGGCCTCGGCATCGCTGCGGAAGCGCTGGCGGTGGCGGTGGACCATCAGGTCGTCCCAGCGCAGGGCGCGCATCAGGCCCCAGGCGATCAGGCACAGCACCACGGCGAAGGGGAAGCCGGCGATGACGGCCGCCGCCTGCAGGGCGCCGAGGCCGCCGGCGAGGAGCAGCACCGAGGCGACCGCGCCCTCCGAGACCGCCCAGAAGATGCGCTGGATCTTCGGCGGGTTGGGATCGCCGCCGGCGGTCAGCATGTCGATGACGAAGCTGCCCGAATCGGAGGAGGTCACGAACCACATGACGATCAAGACGGTGGCGAAGAGGGACGCGACGCCGGAATAGGGGAAGTAGCCGAGGAGCACGAACATGGTGTTCGCGTAATTCTCCCGGGTCGCCTCGATCAGCGCCGGATCGCCGGTGAGCGAGATCGAGATGGCGGTGCCGCCGAAGGCGGTGAACCAGAAGAACATGATCGTGCAGGGCAGGAGCATGACGCCGACGATGAACTCGCGGACCGTGCGGCCCCGGCTGATGCGCGCGACGAAGACGCCGACGAAGGGCGCCCAGCTGATCCACCAGGCCCAGTAGAAGATGGTCCAGCTGTTCTGCCAGTCGCCGGCCTCGTTGCCGGCGCGCCAGCTCTCGCTCCAGGTGCCGAGCGGGATCAGGCGGCTGATGTAGTAGCCGTAATTGCCGACGAAGCTGTCGAAGATGAACAGGGTCGGCCCGACGATCACCATGAAGGCGAGGAAGAGCAGCGTCAGGACGATGTTGATGTTGGACAGGCGCTTGATGCCGCCGTCGAGGCCCGCGACCACGGAGATGGTGGCCATGGCGGTGATCGCCGCGATGATCGCGATCTGGACGCTGACATGCTCGGGCACGCCGAAGAGCTGGGTGAGGCCGGTATTGACCTGGATGGCGCCGAGGCCGAGCGAGGTGACGATGCCGAACATCGTGCCGAAGACGGCGATGATGTCGACGAGGTCGCCCCAGCGGCCGTAGATCCGGTCGCCGATCAGCGGGAACAGAGCCGAGCGGATCGCCAGCGGCAGGCCCTTGCGGAAGTGGAAATAGGCCAGCGCCAGCGCGACGACCGCGTAGATCGCCCAGGCGTGGAAACCCCAGTGCATGAAGCTGATGGCCATCGCCTCCTGGGCGGCGGCGACGGTTTCCGGCTCGGCGTTCGGCGGAGCGAAGAAATGGTACATCGGCTCGGCGACGCCCCAGTAGATGAGGCCGATGCCGATGCCGGCGCTGAACAGCATGGAGGTCCAGGAGAACAGCGAATATTCGGGGCTTTCGTCCGAGCGCCCGAGCCGGACGTCGCCGAAGGGGCCGAGCGCCAGGAAGACCACGAAGACGAGGAGGGCGTTGACGAGGACGATCATCGCCCAGCCGAGATAGCCGGTCAGCCAGCCCTGGACGCCGGTGAAGACGGTATTGGCGAAATCGCTGAAGATCGCGCCGAAGACGATGAAGGCGACGATCAGCAGGGCGGAGACGAGGAAGACCGGGCGATTGACCTTCGGGAAAATCCAGAGGCGTTCCTGGGGTCGCATGCCAGCCATGGTCGATCGAGCTCCGTTTCGCGTCGTTGGTCAGCTACTTATGGGGCGGTCCGGCGGAAAGTCACGCAATGGGCGCTTCGAAAGGTGGCCGCACTCCAGCCGGCACGGGCGGGGTTTGGCGTGACGCGGGGCGGCCGTGCGGCGGCCTGTGCGTGGCGGATCGCCCCGGCGTCGGCGGCGAGCGCAAGGTGGAATCGCGCAGGGAGCGTGCGGGTCAGGCGGGCGACGGGACGCGATCGTTTTGGGCGGTGGCGAGGCCGGTGTCCGCATAGGGGGCCCAGTGGGCGACGGATTCGGCGAGGGCCGCCACGGCCTGGCGATCGGCGGGCTCGCGCTCGCGGAAGGCGAGTTCGAGGCAGTAAAGGCCATGAACGCCTCGTCTGCCCGGGGGCCGCCTCCGGTTTCTGCAGCGACATGAAAATCTATGCACATGACGCAATATTTTGCAATTCTGTGGGCGCGCCTCTAGGATTCTGTGCAGTCGGCGGCAGGCGCCGGGAGCGAGGCTTGCCGTGCGTGCGGCGGCGGTGGATAGCTCCCGCGACGCTGCGCGATCGGTGAATTGGCGTGCGGCGATGTCCGCGGAACCGGGAGATTGCCGTGCCGAACGAGGCGCCCCATCGCCATGACGAATACGGGGAAGCCGGTCTCGCGGCGCGGGCGGCGTGGCTGTATTTTTCCGGCGGGATGACCCAGGGCCAGATCGCCAAGCGGCTCGGCGTCACCAGCATCAAGGCGCATCGGCTGATCGCCCGCGCCAATCGCGACGGGCTTGTGCGGGTCTTCGTCGATGCGGAAGTCGCCGAATGCCTCGAGCTCGAGGAGACGATCCGCCAGCGCTTCGGGCTCGAATTCTGCAGCGTGGCGCCGGATCTCGGCGAGGAGACGGCGCTGCCGCTGCGGGTGCTGGGGATCGCCGGCGCGAACTTCCTGAAGAACGAGATCGAGCGCGGCGAACACGCGCTGATCGGCGTCGGCCATGGCCGTACCCTGGCGGCGGCCGTCGATGCCATGCCGGCGGTGGCGACCGGACGCACGCGCTTCGTCTCGGTGCTCGGCGGTTTCACCCGGCGCTTTGCCGCCAATCCCTACGACGTGATCCACCGGCTGGCGGAAAAGACCGGCGCGGAGGCTTTCCAGATCCCGCTGCCGACCTTCGCCAACACGGCCGAGGACAAGGCGGTGCTGCTGAGCCAGCCGGGCGTCGGCGAAGTCTTCGACCTCGCCTGCTCGGCGCCGCTGGTCTTTGCCGGCATCGGCGACGTGACCGAGGACGCGTTCCTGTTCACCGCCAGCCTGGTGGGCTCCGACGAGATCGGCGAGATTCGCGCGGGCAAGGCGGTCGGCGAATTGCTCGGCCATTATTTCAACGCGGCGGGGCAGCCGGTGGCGGAGGCCGTCAGCGCCCGGGCGCTGTCGCCGACGCTGGACCATCTGCGGGCCTCGCGGGTCGTGGCGCTGGCGGGCGGAGCCGACAAGGTGTCGCCGATCCTGGCGCTGCTGCGCAGCGAATTCCTGGACGGGCTGGTAACAGACGAGGTGACGGCCCGGGCGATCCTGGCGGAGAACGCCGCCGGGTGAGGGGCGGTTAGCGCGCGTCTGGGCCGGGCGGGAGCATGGGCCCGGTTCCGGTGCCGGGGCGAATGACAATCGAGAGGGAGGGGGCAATGCGCGACAGCGAACGGGCGGTGCGGCAGCAAATCATCGATCTGTGCCTGGAGATGAACCGCAACGGGATCAATCAGGGCACGTCGGGCAACATCTCGGCGCGACACGGCGATGCGATGCTGCTGACGCCGAGCGCGACGCCCTACGAGGCGCTGACGCCGGAGATGATCGTCTCGGTGCCGCTGGAGGGGGACGGATCGGACTGGTCGGGGCCGCTGAAGCCGTCGACCGAATGGCGCTTTCACCGCGATATCCTGCGCGCGCGGCCGGACGCCGGCGCGGTCGTTCATGCCCATCCCATCTTCGCCACGACGCTGGCGATGACCCGCCGCGCGATCCCCGCCTGCCACTACATGGTCGCCGTGTTCGGCGGCACCGACGTGAAATGCTCGGGCTATGCGCGCTACGGCACGGAAGCGCTGTCCCGCGAAGCGCTGGCGGCGCTGGACGGGCGGACGGGGTGCCTGCTCGCCAATCACGGCGCCATCACCATCGGCAGCGATCTCGACAAGGCGATGTGGCGGATGGTCGAGCTGGAGACGCTGGCCCAGCAATATCACCACAGCCTGCTGCTACCGGGTGGTCCGGTGATCCTGAGCGATGCCGAGATCGCCGAGGTGCTGGAGGGGTTCGGCAGCTACGGCCTGCAATCGCGCGACGCCGTCGCCAACTGAGACGCGCGTATCGCCGAGCTGATAGAGGCGCGTCGCTATCGACGGCTCACCATTGCAGGCTGGCGAGATGATGGTCGACGGTGACGCCTTCCTCCGCGATCCGGCCGGCGACCGTCTCGTCGCCGGCGCCGGCGAGGATGCCGGTGCGTACCAATGCCTTGGCTGCCCCGAAGGACGCGGCGCCGGCCATGTCGTGGTCGATGCTGTCGCCGACGCAGAGGATGCGCGACGGCGGGACGTCGGCGATCAGCGCATGGGCCGCGGCATAGATCTCGCCATAGGGCTTGCCGACAAAGGTCACTTCGCCGCCGAGCGCCGCATAGAGGTCGGCGATCGCGCCAGCGGCCGGCACGAGGCCCTGCGGCGTCAGCATCTCGCGGTCGGGATTGGTGCAGATGCAGGGCACGCCGCGGCGCGCGGCGGGGCGCATGCGGTCCTCATACTCGGCCATGGCGATGCGGTCGGCCTGGCTGCCGGCGATCACGACCAGATCGGCGTCCTCGGCCGGCTCGACGGCGCGGCAGCCGAGCCGGTCGGACAGATTGGTGTCGCCGGGGCTCGACAGGGTCAGGCAGCGTGTCTCGCGGTCCCGCGGCAGCGGGATGGTGCCGTCTTCGCACAGACCGATGGCGACGTCGCCGGAGGTGACGCAGGCGAGATAGAGGCTGCGCGCGATGCCGAGACGGGCGAGGCGGTCCTCGTTGAACGCCGCCGGCCGGCCGGAATTGGTGACGAACAGCACCGGTTTGCCGAGGCCGGCCAGCGCCGCGACCGCCTCGGGCGCGCCGGGATAGGCCGCGGTGCCGTCATGGACGACGCCGAACTGGTCGAGGAAGAAGGCGTCGTAGCGTTCGGCGATGTCGCGAAGTCTGTCGAACTGCATGGCGTGACCGGTCATGGGAAGTCGTTCCTGCCGAGGGCGAGACGCGCCGTGCCCGCCGCCGCATCCGATGCCCGCGCCGGCAGGAAGGGCACGCCCAGCATGGCCCGGCGGATCTGAGTCCAAGCCGTGTTGACGGCGCCGCCGCCGACCGTGCGGACACTGCGAAGCGGCGAGGCGCCGAGTGCGTCGAGTTTGCGATACCCCATCGTCTCGATCCGCGCGATGCCTTCGAGGAGCCCCTGCAGGAAAATCGTATCCTCCGCCGGGCGCGGTGTCAGGCGCGGCTGCGGGATGGCGTTGGGGCTGTGCGGTCGATGCAATGGCGGATCGGCAGGGCGGCACCCGGCGTCCGGCGGGACGGAGCGGTGGTCAAACGAGGCGGCGCAGCCGTGGCGATCATGTTTCGCTCCCCCATGTGGCGGTCCGGCCTGTGCGGCTCTTTTCAGCACGCGTAAAAATTTTTACCTTCTGATGCGCCTGTCAAATGACGCTACGGCAGGTTTCTGTATATGAGGTGCCGAAACCCGGCCGAATCATCGCAGGCGCCTGGTTCTTTTGGGTCGTGACGGGCCGATGCGGCCGGTTTGCCGGGCGTATCCCTCAAACGGGGGATGCGGAGACGGGCGGCCGGCGGGACCATGGGAACAATGCGGGCCAGTGCCCGCGCACCGAAGGGCACGATCATGCATCAGGCTGTCGCGGGTGCCACCGTTTCGAGCCGCAGTTCCGCAGGAAGGCGTCGGCGCATTCCCGTCCTCGAAGGGGCGCGGTGCGTGCAGGAGATGGCGGGTGTCGGGCGATGATGGACGGGGCCGGCAGTTTCGGCGGCAGGATGTCCGGCCTGGAGGCGCTGGTGCTGGTCGACGACCCGCTGGTGGCCGCGTTCATCGAGGACGTCCTCCTCGGCCGGGAGATCCTGACGGATTGCATCAGCCTGCCGGCGAAGCTCGGCTACCTTCTGCGCCGCCACTACGACGTGGCCGTGGTCGGCGTCGATGCCCGCTGCCGCTATCTGCCGATGGTGCTCGCGGTGCTCAAGCGCCGGCGGATCCCGACGCTGCTGTTCTCGGCCAGCGGTGACCTCGGGACCTTCGCCGACGAGTACCCCTATATCGCGACTGTCCGCTACGATCCGGAGACGCCGGATTTCCTCGGCGACTACGTGCTGCGGGTGGTCGAGCGCGAGGGACATGCGTGAGGCGAAACATGCAGGCGATGCATCCCGCTTGCACGCAGAGGATGTAATTCGTAGCGTCTGATGGCTTGTGAGCCATCGGACGGAGCGGAGCATGCCACGCGGCGAGACGGACCTTGTCGACAGGATCTACGAGGCTGCCTTCGTCGGCGAGTTCTGGCCGGCCATTCTCCACGACGTCGCCGAAGAGGTGGGAAGCTGCGGTGGCGCGCTGCTCGACCTTCATCCGGACGGCATGCGCTGGGTCGGTTCGAAGATGATGTCCGACCTGCTCGCCGACTTCGCGGCGCTCGGCCGCCCCGAGATGGATATGCGGACGCCGCACGGACTGACGTCCACCCATCCGGGTTTCATCACCGAGCTCGACGTGATGACGCGCGAGCACCTCGACACCCAGCCCATGTATACGGAGTTCCTGCGGCCCCGAGGCTATGGGTGGTGCGCCGGGACGGGCGTGAAGGTGCCGACCGGCGACAAGCTGCTCTACACCTTCGAGCGCCGCTATGACGACGGCCCCTTCGACCGTGCCGCCGTGGACAAGCTCGACGCGCTGCGGCCGCATCTGGCGCGGGCGGCCGTCCTGTCCGGACGGCTGGAGCTGGAGCGGGCGCATGCGGCGACGGAAATGCTCGGTCTCGTCGGCCTGCCGGGGGCGGTGCTGTCGCTGTCGCACCGCATCGCCGCGGCGAACCGGCTGTTCGAGGCGCTGATCCCGGACGTGATCCGCGACGGCAGCAAGCGCGTCGCCTTCAGCGATCCGGGCGCCGATGCGCTGCTGGCAGACGTCCTGTCGGAAGGCCGGGCGAGGTCGATGCGCTCGATCCCGCTGGCGGCGCGCGAAGGGCATCCGCCGATGATCGCCCATCTGGTGCCGGTGCGGCTGGCGGCGCGGGACATCTTCTTCTCGGCCTCGGCGGTTCTACTGATCACGCCGGTGACGCGCCGCGAGGTGCCGTCGGCGGACATCATCGAAGGGCTGTTCGACCTGACGCCGGCCGAATCCCGCGTCGCGCGCGGCATCGCCAGGGGCGGCACCATCCAGACGCTGGCCGGGATTTCCGGCAATTCGCCGGAGACCGTCCGCTCACAGCTGAAGGCGGTGTTCATGAAGACCGGCCTGTCCCGGCAGGCCGAACTCGTCAGCCTGCTGGCCGGGCTGCATGTTCCGGGGCCGGACCCGGCAGCGGCCGGCAAGGCCGACGCGGATTGATGCTGGTCGCCGCCGCAAAGGGGGCTGAGAAAGCGCCCACGGCTGCGCGCGGCAGGGTCAGCCCGCCGAGGACCGGTCAGCCGGCGAAATCGTGCCACTCCTTTGCCTGGGCGAGGGCGGCGTCGCGCAGCCAGGCGATGTCGCTGCCGGAGGCAACGGCGGCGTAGCCCTCGCCGAGGAGCTGCTGCCAGCTGCGACCCTGGCGCGGGACGGTGGCCAACGGCTTGCCGGCGCGGCGCACGGCCGCTTCGGCCTCGGCAATCAGCCGCTCGACCTCGGGGGCGCCGGTCTGGTCGGGCATACCGGCGCTTCCAGAGAGATCGGCGGGGCCGATGAACACCATGTCGACGCCGGGCACCGAGGCGATCGCCTCGGCATTGGCGACGGCCTCGACGGTCTCGATCTGCGGGATGACCATCAGCTGCTCATGGGCGGTGGCGACATAGTCCGGCACCAGGCCGTAGCGCGAGCCGCGCACGACGGCAGCGGCGTTGCCGCGCTGGCCGAAGGGTGTGTAGAGGCAGGCGTCGACGACGCTCTGCGCCTCGGCGGCGGAATTGACCATGGGCACCAGCACGGCCTCGGCGCCGGCATCGACGATGCGCTTCAGATAGGCGGGATCGGCGGCCGGCACGCGGATGATGGCGGTGGTCGGCGTGCCATTGAGTGCGCGCATCATGTCGATCGCCGACTGGATATCGCCGGTGCCGTGCTCCTGGTCGATGATGACGAAGTCGAAGCCGACGAGCCCGACGATCTCGGCCGTGGTCGCATTGGCGCTTTGCAGCCAGACGCCGAAGGATTTCTCGCCCGCCGCCACGCGGGTCTTCAGCCGATTCTCGCGAGCGGTCACGGGATGCGCCATGGGTCTTCCAATCCGTCAGGTTGCCTGATGAAGTGATAGGCGGGAAAGTTGCGGGACGAAAGCGTCTCGCCGGTTCTTTTCTTCCGGGCAGAGGACCATAAGGGGTGAGGCGGCGGGAGCGCGAGGAGGCGGTGCCGCTTGCGGGACGGTGGCGCGCCCGCCAGTTTCGGCATGTCGCCGCATCGGCGCAATTGAGGGGGAGGCGGCCATGCAGGCCTGGCAGATCGATGAATTCGGACCGGCGGACAGCCTGATGCTGCGCGAGGTGCCCGATCCGGCGCCGGGGCCGGGCGAGGTGCTGGTGACGGTCGCGGCGGCGAGCGTCAATCCGGCCGATGCCAAGCTGCGGGCCGGCCGCTCGCCGGGGGCGGATGCCATCCGCTTTCCGCTGACGCTCGGCCGGGATTTCTCCGGCACGGTTGCAAGACTCGGCGAGGGCGTGACCGATGTCGCGGTGGGCGATGCGGTGTTCGGGGTGCTCGACCGCGGCCACGAGGGCGCCTGCGCCGGCAAGGTCGCGGTCTCCGCCGGGCTCGTTGCGCGCAAGCCGGAGGCGCTGTCCCATGTCGAGGCGGCGGCGCTGGCGCTGACCGGGCTGACGGCGCTGGTGGCGCTGGAGGACGTGGCGCAGCTCGCGCGCGGCCAGCGTATCCTGATCCATGGCGGGGCCGGCGGCGTCGGCAGCTTCGCCGTGCAATATGCCCGCCATGTCGGCGCGGAGGTGTTCGTGACGGCCAGTGCGCGCAACCAAGACTATCTGCGCGATCTCGGCGCCGACAGCGTCATCGACTACACGGCCACGTCCTTCGAGGAGGCGGTGGCCGATTGCGACGTGGTGTTCGACACGATCGGCGGCGAGGTGCATCGTCGCTCGCTGAAGGTGCTGAAGCCCGGCGGCCTGCTGGTGCACATTGCGCTGGGGCCGGCCGACATGGCGACGCCCGAAAACATCCGGATCGTGCGGCCGCATGTCGGGCGCGACCGGGCGCATCTGACGCGGATCCTCGACCTCGTCGCCTCGGGTGCTGTGCGGCCGCCGGAGATCGCGACCATGGCGTTCGCGGATCTGCCGGCGGCGCATGAGCGGATCGAGACCGGCCATGTGCGCGGCAAGATCGTGCTCAGCCCGGTGCCGTAAGCGGCGACAGCGGGGCAAAGAGCAACGGGAGAGCTGCGCGAGGGCGACCGGAAACCAGGGAGAGAGCCGATGAGCGAGGAACTGCGCCGCCGGATGGTGGAGGACCAGCTCGTCCGCCACGGCATCTCGGACCGCCGCGTGCTCGACGCCATGGGACGGGTGCCGCGCGCGGCCTTCGTGCCGGAGGCGCTGGTGTCGTCCGCCTATGTGGACGGGCCGCTGTCCATCGGCGGCGGGCAGACGATCTCGCAGCCCTATATCGTCGCGCGGATGCTGGAAGCGGCGGCGATCGCGCCGGGGGACCGGGTGCTCGATGTCGGCACCGGCTCGGGCTATGCCGCGGCGGTCGCGGCCGAGATGGGGGCGACCATCGTCTCGATCGAGCGCGATGCGGCGCTGGGCGAAGCGGCGCGCGAGCGGCTGCAGGCGCTCGGCTACGATGTCGCGGTGACCATCGGGGACGGCACGCAAGGGCTGGAGAGCGCCGCTCCCTTCGACGCGATCCTGGTGGCCGCGGCCGCGCCGGCGGTTCCCGAGGCGCTGCGCGCGCAACTGGCGATGGGCGGGCGGCTGGTGATCCCGGTCGGCCGGACGCGGCAGGGCCAGGAACTGCGCCGGATCACCCGGCGCTCGGCCACGGAATTCGACGAGACCGTGCTCGAGATGGTCGCCTTCGTGCCGCTGATCGGCCGCGAAGGCTGGCCGGACGCTTCGGGCGGCGCCGGAGACTGACGGGCGCGGAGTGGCGCCGCCGGCAGGTGCGGCTCCGGTGTCGGCGGGACGGGGCGCCTAGTCGGCGAGGAAGCGGGCGTAGCTCGCCACGTCGACATTGCCGCCGCTGACAATGACGCCGACGCGCTGGCCTTCGCAGGGCACCGCGCCGGTAAAGGCGGCGGCAGCGGCCAGGCAGCCGGTCGGCTCGACCACCATCTTCATGCGCTCGGCGAAGAAGCGCATGGCGTCGACCAGCGCCGCGTCGGGCACGGTGACGATCGAATCCACCCGGTCGCGGATGATCGGGAAGGTGAGGTCGCCGAGATGGGTGGTCAGAGCGCCGTCGGCGATGGAGCGCGGCACGTCGATGCGCACGACCTCGCCCTTGGCCAGGGACTGGCGGCCGTCGTCTCCGGCTTCCGGCTCGACGCCGATGACGCGGCAGCCGGGCGACAGTTCGCTTGCGGCCAGCGCCGATCCGGCAAGGAGGCCGCCGCCGCCGAGGCAGACCAGCAGGATGTCGAGCGGGCCGGTCTCGGCGAAGAGTTCGGCCGCCGCGGTGCCCTGTCCGGCGATGATGTCGCGATGGTCGTAGGGCGGGATCAGCGTCAGGCCGCGATCCGTCGCGACGGTGTTGGCCAGCGCCTCGCGGTCCTCGCTGTAGCGGTCGTAGGTGATGACGTCAGCGCCGTAGCCGCGGGTGGCCGCGACCTTCATGGCCGGGGCGTCGGCCGGCATCAGGATCGTCGCCGGCACGTTCTCGATGCGGCTGGCCAGCGCGATCGCCTGGGCGTGGTTGCCGGAGGAATAGGCCATGACGCCGCGGCGGCGCGCATCCTCGGGCAGGGCGGCGATGGCGTTGCAGGCGCCGCGGAACTTGAAGGCGCCGGCGCGCTGCAGGTTCTCGCATTTGAAGTGAAGCGTCGCGCCCGCCCGCGCGTCGGCAAAGCGCGAGGTCAGCACCGGCGTGCGGTGGGCGATGCCGGCGATGCGCTCGCGCGCGGCGGCGACATCGGCGAAGGTCGGAAGCCGGGTGCCGGAAGACGATCCGGCGTTTGCGATTGCGGTCATCGTAGGCGCCTCATCTGGAACGGCGCGGCTGCACCCCCGCGCCCCTGCGCCGTGTTCAACGTGAGCGATGGGGCGATGTAAAGGGGCGCCGCCCCGAGGCGGCGAGGCGTAGGTGTCGCGACGCCCGAAGGGCTACCAGCGCAGGAGCCGCCAGCCCAGCAGCGCGCCGGCGGCGACCAGCGCCGAGGCGGCCAGCGGATACCAGACGGCGACGAAGAGCGGCGAATCGTCGGTGCATTGCGCCGCATAGAAGATGGCGGCGACGGCGGCCGCTGCGAGGCCGGCAAGCCCCCCGGCGAGGGCCGGTCGGGTCGGCGCCTGCCGGCGCAGGGCCCACAGGAAGACGATCAGCGCCGGGGCGCCCATGGAGGGGATGGCGGTCAGGCACATCAGCGCGTTGGAGCCGACGAGATAGGCCATCCATGTGTCCGACGGCAGGGCGATCAGCTCGGCAAGGACGGCGGCGAGCATCACCCCGGCCGGCAGCGCCAGCCACCACAGCCGACGCAGCGGCTCGCCAGGATGCGAGAAGGCCCGCATCGTGACGATGGCGGTGACGGCAAGCAGTCCGGTGACGACGAATTTGAAGTCGAAGCGGATCGTCTGCAGCGCGCCGGCGAAATCCGGTCGGACGCCGATGGCGGTGAAGAAGACGAGGCCGGCGAGCGCCGCGGCGACGAGGGCGAGCAGCAGCCAGGACGGGCCTGTCTCCGGCGCGGTGCGCCGGCGGTCGGCGACCAGCGTGTCGATGAGGGTGTCGGTCTGCATGGCGTCAGGTCCGTCCGAATCTGGCGGCGATCGCGGCGAGGCCCCGATGGAACGCAACCCGCACGGCGCCCTCGGTAACGCCGAGGCGACTGGCGGTCTCGGTGATGGAATGGCCATGGACGGACAGGGAGGCGACGACCTCCCGCTGGCGGCCGGCGAGCGACAGGAGCGCGCGGGAGATGTCGTGGGCCTTGGCGTTGGGCATGGTGGCGGGATCGTCCAGCGTGTCGGTGAAGTCGGCAATGTCGAGATTGATGCGCCGGCCCTCGCGGCGATAGGCGTCGATCGCCTTGTGGCGGGCGATGGCGAAGAGCCACGGCTTCACGGGCTCGCCTTCGCGCCACGTATGTCGTTTCAGATGCACCGCCATCAAGATCTCCTGGACCAGATCCTCCGGATCGAAGCCGCCGGCATGCACCGGCGCCCTGGCGCGGGCAAAGCCGCGCAGAAGGCCCGCGACCTCCTGCAGGAAATCACGATAGGCGCCGTCGTCGCCGGCGTTGGCCGCCATCAAGAGGGATTCCAGTCGTCCGGGCCGGACGGGCGAGGCAGGCTTCATGTCTGGTCCTTCGCGCGCAGTGCCTTGGATGTTTCGCAGCATGGCGAATTTTTCCGCCGGCAGGGCGCAACACGGTTCACATGATGGTGATGGTCGAGAAGGCGTAACGAACCGGGAGGCGGCCCCGAAGACAGGGAGGCGGGACCGGCAACGGTGTCGCCCGATCAAAGGTCTCGAAGGAGGATTCCATGGACCGTCGCTCTCTCAATCTCGCACTGGCGGGCTCGCTCGCCGCCGCCCTGACCGCCTCGGCGCTGCCGGCTTCGGCGCAGGACAGCAAGGATACGGTGAAGTGCTACGGCGTGGCGCTGGCCGGCCAGAACGACTGCGCCGCCGGCCCCGGCACGACCTGCGCCGGCACGTCCAGCGTCGACTACCAGGGCAATGCCTGGAAGGCGGTGCCGGCCGGGACCTGCGAAACCATGGAGGTGCCGGGCGACCGCATGGGCTCGACCGAGCCGCTGACCCGCGACGTGCCGAGCTGACACGGCCCTGACCGGAAGGCCCGGCTGGCAAGCCGGGCCTTCCCCCGACGTTGGCTTCCGGGAGGCTGCCCCCATGTCGTCACATCGCAAGACCGCCGTATCGATGGCGGACACATCGCCCTTGCCCGCTGCCGCAGGGCTGGGCCTGAAGCTCGAACATGCCGCCGAGATCCTTGAGACGGACCCGGCGGTCGGCTTCTTCGAGGTTCATGCCGAGAACTACATGGGCGACGGCGGTCCGCCGCACCGCTATCTCACGGCGATCGCCGCCCGCTATCCGCTGTCGCTGCACGGCGTCGGCCTGTCGATCGGCGGCGAGGGCGCCCTCGACCGGGCGCATCTGGCGCGGCTGAAGGCCCTGATCGACCGCTATCGCCCGGCGAGTTTTTCCGAGCACCTGGCCTGGTCGACCCATGAAAGCGCGTTCTTCAACGATCTCCTGCCGCTGCCCTATACGCCGGCGACGCTGGAGCGGGTGGTGGCGCATGTCGCCGAGACGCAGGAGACCCTCGGCGTGCGGATGCTGCTGGAGAACCCCTCGACCTATCTCCTGTTCGCCGAATCCAGCATCGACGAGATCGACTTCCTGACGGCGATATCCGAGCGCACCGGCTGCGGCCTGCTGCTGGACGTCAACAACGTCATGGTGTCGGCGGTCAATCACGGGCTCGACCCCTTTGCCTATATCGACCGGTTTCCGCTGGAGCGCGTCGGGGAGATCCATCTGGCCGGCTATGACGAGACGGTGGACGATGCCGGCGAGCGGCTGCTGATCGACGCGCACAACGCGCCGGTGCTGCCCGACGTCTTCGCGCTCTACCGCCATACCTTGCGAAAGAGCGGCCCGCTGCCGACGCTGGTGGAATGGGACAATGACGTGCCGCCCTTCGCGGCGCTGATGGACGAGGTCGTGCGTGTGGAGGGCGCCCTGGCCGAGGCGCGGCAGGCGGATCGCCGTATCCGGTCGGCGGCATGAGCGCCGCGGCCGGCACCGCGCCGACGCTCGGCGCGCAGCGCTTCATCGCCGCCCTGACCGCGGCGGAGGCGCAGATGCCAACGGGGCTGACGACGCATCGCGGCACGCGCGACGCCCGCCGCTTCGCGGTCTATCGCAACAATATCCATGTCGGGCTGGTCGGTGCGCTGGAAAAGGCGTTTCCGGTGGTCCGGCAACTGGTCGGCGACGCCTTCTTCCAGATCATGGCGCGCGCCTATGTCGCCACCGAGAAGCCTGCCTCGCCGGTGATGCTCGAATACGGCCATGGATTTGCGGACTTCGTCGCCGGTTTCGCGCCGGCCGGGAGGCTGCCCTATCTCGCCGATGTCGCCCGGCTGGAGGTCGCGCTGACGCAGGCCTATCACGCGGCGGAAGGCGAGGCGCTGGACCGGGCCGGCCTTGCCGGGTTCGACCCGTCGCGGCTCGACGCCATGACGCTGGCGCTGCATCCGGCCGTGCGGCTGGTGCGCTCGGCGTATCCCGTGGGCACGATCTGGTCGCACCATCAGCAGCAGCCGGTGCGCCCGGTCGAACACTGGCAGGCTGAGGCGGTGCTCGTGACGCGACCGGGTGCGGAATTGCGCTCCACCATCCTGCCGCCTTGCGACGTGCCCTTCGTGGCGGCGCTGATCAATGGTGCCAGTCTGGCGGAGGCGGCCGGGGCGGCTGTCGACGCGGACCAGACCTTCGCCTTCGGCGAGGCGCTGATCGCGTTCATCGATCTGGGGGCCGTGACCGGCTTTCGCGACAGGGAGACAGGGGATGCGTGAGTTGCTGATCCGTGCAGAGGCGGCGCTGGGCGCTGTTCCGGCGGCCCTGCCGCTGCTGGCCCTGCGGGTTGCGCTGGCGGTGCCGTTCTACAGATCGGGCCTGACCAAGTGGGATGGCTTCCTGCAGCTGTCGGGCGGCGCCCGCTATCTGTTCACGCAGGAGTTCAAGCTGCATATCCTGGGTGCCGAATACGCCTATCCGGCGCCGATCCTGAGCGCGCATCTGGCGGGCATCGCAGAGATCGTGCTGCCGATCCTCCTGGTGCTGGGGCTGGGTACGCGCTTCGCCGCGCTCGCGCTCCTGGTGATGACGGCGGTGATCCAGATCACCGTGCCGGAGGGCTGGGCGAATTTTCATCTGCCCTGGGCGGCGATGGCGCTGACGCTGATGTGTTTCGGCGGAGGCCGGCTGGCGCTGGACAGTCTGATCTTCGGCGACGCGTCGCGCGCCCGGCCGCGGGGGATGCCGTCCGTCTAGGGCGGGCTGATCCGGCGACCGAACACGAAAAAGCCGCCAGGGACATTGCCCGGCGGCTCCGCGTTGTCTCTGAGAGACAATGTGCGGGCCTCACTCTTCGACTCGCCAGTACATCCGTGGTCGGACGAAGAGCAGAAGACCCTGGGCGCATCGACCTGACAAGTCAGGGACGCGTTGCACCACACACAGATGGGTACGCCCTGAAGCTTGTGCAAGGCTGACGTCGTGGTTTGTGCGGCGTGTGGGGTGGTGGGGCGCGGCGCTCTTCCTTGCACGCCGTCATCCTCGGGCTTGACCCGAGGACCCATTCCTCTGCGGTGGCGGTATTGCTCCGTGGGAGGAAGGGCGTTCTGTTGCGTGGCGGCGGTTGGGGCGGCTTGGCATGGGTCCTCGGGTCGGAGCCCGAGGATGACGCCGAGTGGGGAGTGGAGTGCGTTTTCTGCGGGCGGCGGGGGTGACGCGATGCTGCGGCGGCGGTCGATGTCGTTGTCCTGCCCGGGGGCGACGCATGAGGCGATGCCGTGGGCTTGCCAACGGGCGGGGCGGCGCAAGCCTGTCGCCCACCAGCGCTGGAGCCGTCGTTGGCCTCTCCATCTGAGGCGCAAACACCTAAGCCGTCATCCTCGGGCTTGACCCGAGGACCCATTCCTCTGCGTTGCCGCTGTCGTTTCGGGCGAGGAGGGGCGCGGTCCGCGACGTGGCGGCGGTGGGGATGGCTTGGCATGGGTCCTCGGGTCGGAGCCCGAGGATGACGCCGAGTGGGGAGGTGGGGTGTGTTGTTTGCGGATGGCGGGGGTGACGCCGACGCGGCGGTGGCGGTCGATGTCGTTGTCTTGCCGGGGCGACGCATGGGGCGATGCCGTGGGCTAGCTCGCGGGCGGGGCGGGCATGCGCTGACGTTCACCAGCGCCGCAGCCGTCATCGACCTGTCAGGCGAGGACGCAAACATCTACGCCGTCCTCGGGCTTGACCCGAGGACCCATTCCTCTGTGGTGCAGGTGTCTTTTCGGGGGAGGAGGGGCGCGGTCTGCGGCGTGGGATGGCTTGGCATGGGTCCTCGGGTCGGGGCCCGAGGATGACGCCGAGTGGGGATGTGGGGAGCGTTTTCTGCGCAGGTCGGGGTGACGCCGATGCTGCGGCGGCGGTCGATGTCGCTTTCCTGCCGGGGACGACGCATGCGGCGCTGCTGCGGTTTGTCACGTGGCGGGCAAGCGCTGAGGCTCACCAGCGCCGCCCGTCATCCGCCCCTCAGGCGCGGGCGCAAACATCTGCGCCATCCCCTCGAATTCTATCCGTCGCGGGCATGGTGTAAGGGTGGGCGCAGACAAGCCGACGCCGTGGCAAATATTGACATAAGGATATGTTTATGTGATTTGCCGCGGAGCGACAAGGAAACGGTGAAGCCATGACAGAGACGTCCGACAAGCTTTTCGGGGCGATGACCGAAGGCCGTTCGCCGGCAGAGGCGTCCGCGGCGCTGCGCAAGGCGGTTTCCGAGCGTATTCTGGTGCTCGACGGCGCCATGGGCACCGAAATCCAGCTTCTGGGCCTCGGCGAGGACGATTTCCGCGGGCATCGCTTCGGCGCCTGCGAATGCCACCTGCAGGGCAACAACGATCTCCTGAACCTGACGCAGCCGCAGGCGATCGAGGACATCCACTATGCCTATGCCATCGCTGGCGCGGATATCCTGGAAACCAACACCTTCTCCTCCACCACGATCGCCCAGGCCGATTACCAGATGGAGGACCAGGTCTACGAGCTGAACCGCGACGGCGCGCGGCTGGCCCGGCGCGCCTGCATCCGCGCCGAGGAGAAGGACGGCAAGCGCCGCTTCGTCGCCGGCGCGCTCGGACCGACGAACCGCACCGCCTCGATCTCGCCGGACGTCAACAATCCCGGCTACCGCGCCGTGACCTTCGACGATCTGCGCATCGCCTATGGCGAGCAGCTGCGCGGTCTGATCGACGGCGGCTCCGACCTGATTCTGATCGAGACGATCTTCGACACGCTGAACGCCAAGGCGGCGATCTTCGCCTGCGAGGAGATCTTCGCGGAAAAGGGCGTGACGCTGCCGATCATGATCTCCGGCACGATCACCGACCTGTCCGGCCGCACGCTGTCGGGCCAGACGCCGACGGCATTCTGGCACTCGGTGCGGCACGGCCGGCCCTTCACCATCGGCCTCAACTGCGCCCTCGGCGCCGCGGCGATGCGCGACCATCTGGCGGAAATCTCGAACGTCGCGGACACCTTCGTCTGCGCCTATCCGAATGCCGGCCTGCCGAACGAATTCGGCGAATACGACCAGAGCCCGGAGCAGATGGCCAAGGAGGTCGAGATCTTCTGCGAGGAAGGGCTCGTCAACGTCCTGGGCGGCTGCTGCGGCTCGACGCCGGACCACATCAAGGCTGTGGCCGAGACGGCGGCGCGCTACAAGCCGCGCAAGGTGCCGACCATCGCGCCGCTGATGCGCCTGTCGGGCCTGGAGCCGTTCACGCTGACCAAGGAGATTCCCTTCGTCAATGTCGGCGAGCGGACCAACGTCACCGGCTCGGCCCGCTTCCGCAAGATGATCGAGGCGAACGACCTGCCAGCCGCCCTCGACGTGGCGCGCAGCCAGGTGGAGAACGGCGCCCAGATCATCGACGTCAACATGGACGAGGGGTTGATCGACTCCAAGCAGATGATGATCGACTACCTGAACCTGATCGCGGCGGAGCCCGACATCGCCAAGGTTCCGGTGATGATCGACTCTTCCAAGTTCGACGTGATCGAGGCCGGTCTGAAATGCGTGCAGGGCAAGGCGCTGGTCAACTCGATCTCCATGAAGGAGGGCGAGGAGAGCTTCCTGAAGCAGGCGCGCCTGGTGCGCAGCTACGGCGCCGCCGTGGTGGTCATGGCCTTCGACGAGCAGGGCCAGGCCGACACGCTGGAGCGCAAGGTCGCGATCTGCACGCGCGCCTACAAGCTTTTGACCGAAGAGGCCGGCTTCCCGCCGGAGGACATCGTCTTCGATCCGAACGTCTTCGCGATCGCCACCGGCATCGAGGAGCATAACGGCTACGGCGTCGCCTTCATCGAGGCGACCCGCCAGATCCGCCAGAACCTGCCGGGCGCCCACATCTCCGGCGGCGTGTCGAACCTGTCCTTCTCGTTCCGCGGCAACGAGGCCGTGCGCGAGGCGATGCACGCGGTGTTCCTCTACCACGCCATCCAGGCGGGCATGGACATGGGCATCGTCAATGCCGGCCAGCTGGCGGTCTACGAGTCGATCGATCCGGAACTGCGCGAGGCCTGCGAGGACGTGGTTCTCGACCGCAAGCGGGCCGACGGCGGCGACCCGACCGAGCGGCTCTTGGAACTGGCCGAGCGCTGGCGCGGCGCCGGCGGCAAGGAGGCCAAGGCCAAGGATCTGACCTGGCGCGAGAAGAGCGTCCAGGACCGCATCGCCCATGCGCTGGTCAACGGCATCACCGAATATATCGTCGAGGACACCGAAGAGGCGCGGCTGGAGGCGGACCGCCCGCTGCACGTCATCGAGGGGCCGCTGATGGACGGCATGAACATCGTCGGCGACCTGTTCGGCGCCGGTAAGATGTTTCTGCCGCAGGTGGTCAAGTCGGCCCGGGTGATGAAGCAGGCCGTGGCGCATCTGCTCCCCTACATGGAGGAGGAGAAGCGGCTGAACGGCACCGACGAGCGCTCGAACGCCGGCAAGGTGCTGATGGCGACCGTGAAGGGCGACGTCCACGACATCGGCAAGAACATCGTCGGCGTGGTCCTGGCCTGCAACAATTACGAGGTCATCGATCTCGGCGTGATGGTGCCGGCCGCCAAGATCCTGGAGACGGCGCGGCGGGAAAAGGTCGACGTCATCGGCCTGTCCGGCCTGATCACGCCGTCGCTCGACGAGATGGTGCATGTCGCCGCCGAGATGGAGCGCGAGGGCTTCGACATCCCGCTGCTGATCGGCGGGGCGACGACCAGCAAGGTGCATACGGCGGTGAAGATCGACCCCGGCTACAACCGGGGCCAGACGGTCTACGTCACCGATGCCTCGCGCGCGGTCGGCGTGGTCTCGCACCTGCTCTCCGAGGAGACCCGCGGCTCCTACATCGAGGGCGTGAAGGCCGACTATCAGAAGGTTGCCGAGGCGCATCGCAAGGGCGAACGCGACAAGAAGCGGCTGCCGCTGGCCAAGGCCCGCGCCAACGCGCAGGTCAGCGACTGGGCGGCCTACGAGCCGGTCAAGCCGGCGATCACCGGCACCCGGGTCTTTACGGACTGGGACCTGGAGGAGCTGTCGCGCTACATCGACTGGACGCCGTTCTTCCAGACCTGGGAGATGAAGGGCCGCTATCCGGGCATCCTGGAGGACGAGAAGCAGGGCGAGGCGGCGCGGTCGCTGTTCAACGACGCGCAGGCCATGCTCAAGCAGATCATCGCCGAGAAGTGGTTCCAGCCGCGGGCCGTGATCGGCTTCTGGCCGGCCAATTCGGTGGGCGACGACATTCGCTTGTTCACCGGCGACGACCGCAAGGAAGAGCTGGCGACGCTCTACACGCTGCGCCAGCAGCTGACCAAGCGCGGCGACCGGCCGAACGTGGCGATGGCCGACTTCGTCGCGCCGCTGGACAGCGGCAAGGCGGATTATGTCGGCGGCTTCGTGGTCACCGCCGGGATCGAGGAGGAGGCGATCGCCAATCGCTTCGCCAAGGCCAATGACGACTACTCGTCGATCATGGTCAAGGCGCTTGCCGACCGATTCGCCGAGGCTTTTGCCGAGCGGATGCACGAGAAGGTGCGGCGGGAATTCTGGGGCTATGCGCCGGACGAGACCTTCACGCCGGAAGATTTGATCAGCGAGGATTATGCCGGCATCCGGCCGGCGCCGGGCTACCCGGCCCAGCCGGACCACACCGAGAAGACGACGCTGTTCGAACTGCTCGACGCGGAGGCCACGACCGGCGTGAAACTGACCGAGAGCTACGCCATGTGGCCGGGCTCGTCGGTGTCCGGCCTCTATATCGGACACCCGGACTCCTATTATTTCGGGGTTGCGAAGATCGAGCGGGACCAGGTCGAGGATTATGCCGCGCGCAAGGGCATGCCCGTCGCCGAGGTCGAGCGGTGGCTGGCGCCGATCCTCAACTACATTCCGACGGCGGCCGCCGAGACGCCCGCACAGGCGGCGGAATAGGGCGCAAGGCGCGGCGCTTGCGGCGCCGAAACGGGACGAAACGGAGCCGCGCGGATGCGCGGTTCCCGCTTCCCCTTCTCATGATGCTGGAATCGTTCTAGATTGGGTTCGCTGGAAGTTAACCAGCGACGATGGTCGAGGACGATTTGATGCGGCTTACCCGCCAGACGAACTACGCGATCCGGATCCTGATGTACTGCGCCTCCAATGGCGGGCAGCTCAGTCGCATCAAGGATATCGCGGCAGCCTATTCGGCGTCGGAGCTGTTCCTGTTCAAGATCCTGCAGCCGCTGGTCGAGGCCGGCATGGTCGAGACGGTGCGCGGCCGCAATGGCGGCGTGCGCCTGGCGCGGCCGGCTGCGGCGATCAATCTGCGCAATGTCGTGGAAGTGACCGAAGAGAATTTCGCCCTGGCGGAGTGCTTCGAGACCGGCGCCGTGGATTGCCCGCTGATCGAGAGCTGCGAGCTCAATTCGGCCCTGCGCGAGGCGCTGAACGCGTTTCTCGGCGCGCTGGGCAATTACACGATCGACGATCTCCTGGGCAACAAGGCGTTCATGCGCCGGCGGCTCGGCCTGATGGAACCGGTGCACGGGCTCGCCGCGGCGAGCTGAGGCGCATCCTGCGATCGTTTGACGGGACCGGCGCAGGGATGGCGCGCCGGTCGCCCTCCTGCGTGTGACGTGCGTGTGTGAGACCGCTGGCAGGATGGCTGCGGTACTCCTATATGCCGGCCGTCACCCGCCATTTCGTCAACAGCGGCCAGCCCTCTTCATGGATACCAAGGTTACCGACGCCGCGGACGCCGCCTGGGCCACCGCGCCGTCTCCCTGCGTCGACATCTGCAAATACAAGCGCCAGGGCCGCTGCGTCGGCTGCTCGATGACCAAGGCGGAGAAGCAGGCCTTCCCGTCGTCGGGCGGTGCGGAGCAGAAGCGCGAGTTCATCGAGACGCTGATCGGGCGCCTGCAGGAATCGGCGCGCAATCCGGCCTTCTGGATCATGTCCTACCGGCGCAAATGCGAGCGGGAGGGCGTTCCCTGTCCGATCCCGGTGGAGGGCGACGACGCCTGATCCGTGTCGCCCGCAAACACTGTCGAGACATGCAAAAGGCCCGCCGGACGATCTCCGGCGGGCCTTTTGCATGTCTCGTGTCCGCCGCCGGAAAGGGCGGCGAGCGGGTCGCCTCAGGCGGCGGTGGTCTTCAGATGGGCGCGCAGCATCCAGGCGAACTTGTCGTGCTGCTCGATGCGGGCGGTCGCCAGGTCATTGGTCGCGAAGTCGCCATGCTGGTCGGCGACCTCGGCAAGCGCCGACAGGGTCGAGGAGAGGGTCTCCTGATCCTGCATCAGGACCTCGACCATGGTGCGGGCGTCGGTGCGGCCGTCATGCTCTTCGATGGCGCTGCGCTCCAGATAGACCGAGTAACGGCCCTCGGCATGGGCGTCGAACGCCTTGATCCGCTCGGCCAGCGTGTCCTGACCTTCGAAGTGATCCTCGTAGATCTCCTGGAACAGCGCGTGCAGGGCGCCGAAGGACATGCCCGTCACGTTCCAGTGGAAGTTCTGGGCCTTCAGCGTGGCGATCGCCGTCTCGGCCAACGACTGGGTGAGGCCGTTGACGATCTCTTCCTTCGCCGTCGGCTCGATCTTGGCTGCTACTAGTCCCATGGTCTCCGGTCCCTTAGTGGTGTCTTAGAATAATTCTAATCTAGCCTCCGGGGCCGGGCATGGCAAGGTCGCGGCAATCGGTCCCATGCGATTTTTCGCGTCAGAGCGTCCGGGCGAGGGAGGCCGCAAGGAAGCGCAGCCAGCGCCGGCCCTCGGGGCGGACCCGCCAGGCGACCAGCGCACCAGCGGCGGCGTTCTCGCCGGCGCGCAGCACCGCGAGAAGGCGCAGCAGCCAGATCTCGTCGTCCGAGGCCTGTTTCGCGCCGGGACGGTAGAACACCATCTCGCGCAGGCTCTGGCCGGACAGGCCGCGGAAGAAGGCGATGGCGAAGCGCTCCAGCGAGACGTTCTCCTCGCCGGCGAGAAGGAAGCAGGCCCGTTCGAGATCGGGTTTCGGGGCGAGCCGGCTGCGCAATGCGAACCAGCGCAGGCGGTTCAGCTCGTCGCGTTCGGCATCGGTGAGCTGGGGCGCGGCGGGACGGACCGTCGGGCAATTGCCGCCGGGAAAGGCGAGGATTCGCGCCGGGGCGCGCCCGGAGGAGGGAAGAGTCTCGGGCAGGGGCAGTGCAGACATTCAGGCAACCGCGTTCTGTAAGAAGACCGCGCCGGGAACCCGCGACAGGGAATCGCACCCGACGTCTCGAACCGTTCTAAACTTGACAACTACGTTCATCTATTCATAGCAGACCGGGAATGGAAGGGAAGTGCCGCAGGCCGGATCGAGACCGCCACGTCATTCGCCCCTTCGCCATCCGACCATCACAGGAGCGCCCGTGGCCAAACGTTGGGCCGATGCCCCGTCCCCGTGCATCGATATCTGCAAATACAAGGATGGCGGCCGCTGCATCGGCTGCGCCATGACCAAGCCGGAAAAGAAGCGGTTCAAGCGGCTGGACGGCAAGGCCGAGAAGAAGGCGTTCTTCCGGACCCTCGCCGAGCGGCTGGTCCGGGCCGGGCGCTACAATCGCTGGGCGCATGTCTATCGGCGCAAATGCGACAAGAAGGATCATCCGTGCCCGCTGGACAAGCTGGAGGTGCCGGTCGAGGCGTGATCGCACGGGGCGGAAACGGTTGAGAGATCGATTCCGGACCATCCGGCAATGCTTTGTGCTCACACGGCAAAAAGGCGGCGCGCCAGTCAGGCGCGCCGCCTTTTTCGTGGGATGAACCGGTTCCCGAGGCGAACCGGCCGGGCCGGAATTTATTCGGCCGGGGCAGGCGCCGGCGTTGCTGCGCCATCGTCGCCGGAGGTCGGAGCCGTGTGGCTGCCGCGGGCCGGCTGCTTGCGGGCCAGCAGCTTGTAGAACAGCGGGATGAAGAAGATCGCGACGAAGGTCGCCGCGAGCATTCCGCCGATGACGCCGGTGCCGATGGAGTGGCGGCTGGCCGAGCCGGCGCCGGTGGAGATCGCCAGCGGCACGACGCCCAGGATGAAGGCGAGCGACGTCATGACGATCGGCCGGAAGCGCAGCTTGGCGCCCTGCAGCGCGGCGTCGAAGGCCGACAGACCCTCCTCGCGTTTCAGAACCGCGAACTCGACGATCAGGATGGCGTTCTTGGCCGCCAGTCCGACCAGCGTGACGAGGCCGATCTGGAAGTAGACGTCGTTGTCGAGGCCGCGCAGCCAGATCGCCAGCAGCGCGCCGAACATGGCGAAGGGCACCGCCAGAAGGACCGCGATGGGCAGCGACCAGCGTTCGTACTGGGCCGACAGGATGAGGAAGACCATCAGAATGCCGAAGCCGATGGCGGCGAGCCCGGTGCCGCCCGAGGCGATCTCCTGATAGGCCGAACCCGTCCAGGCGACCTGATAGCCGTCGGGCAGCTTTTCGGCCGCGATCTCCTGCATGGCCTGCAGCGCCTGTCCCGACGAATAGCCGGGGGCGGGGCCGCCGGAGACCTTGGCGGCGGTGAAGGCGTTGAAGCGCTCGATGAGGTCGGGGCCGACGATGCGCTCGACCGACAGGAGGGCGTCGAGGGGGATCATCGCGCCGTTGTTCGCCTTGACGTAGACGAAGCGCAGATCCTGCGGCTTCTCGCGGAAGTCGGATTCGGACTGGAGCGAGACCCGGTAGTTGCGGCCGAGCAGGGTGAAGTCGTTCACATAGAGCGAGCCGAAGGTCGACTGCATGGTCTCGAAGATCGAGGAGATCGGCACGTCCTGCGCCTTGGCCTTCTGGCGGTCGACGTCGATCTGGTACTGCGGGACGTTGGCCGAGAAGGTGGTGCGCACGCCGGCCAGCTCCGGCCGCTCGGCGGCGGCCGCCACCAGCGCGCTGGTCGCCGCGACCAGTTCCTGGGAGCCGCGGTTCTGCCGGTCCTGCACGAACAGGTCGAAGCCGCCGGTGGTGGACAGGCCCTGGATCGGCGGCGGGTTGAAGGCCAGCACCATGCCGTCCTGGATGCCGGCGTTCATGCCCATGATCGGGCCGGTGAGGTTGCGGGCGTCGAGCGACGGGTCCTCGCGCTCCGACCAGTCCTTGAGGGTGACGAAGGCCACGCCCGAGCTGGACTTCTGGGTTCCGGCCAAGAGGTCGAAGCCGGCGAAGGCGACCACGTCGGCGACCGCCGGATGCTCGCGCACATTCGCGCTGACCTGCTCCATCACCTCCGTCGTGCGCGCCAGCGAGGCGGCCGGCGGCAGGATGGCGATGGCGAAATTGACGCCCTGATCCTCGTCGGGGACCAGCGAGCCGGGGATCGTCTGGAAGAAATAGTAGCTGCCGCCGACGATGCCGGCGAACAGGACGAGGGCGACGACGGCCCGGCGCATGATGAAGGCAACGCCGGCGCCATAGGCGTTGGTCAGCTTGTCGAAGCCCGTGTTGAACCAGCGGAACGGCGCCCAGGGCTCGGAATGGCCCTGCTTCAGGAGAAGGCCGCAGAGCGCCGGGGTGAGGGTGAGGGCGACGATGCCCGAGATCACCACCGACACGGCGATGGTGACGGCGAACTGCCGGTACATGGTGCCGGCGAGGCCGCCGAGAAACGCCACCGGGATGAACACGGCGCACAGGACGAGCACGATGGCGATCACCGGGCCGGCGACTTCGGTCATCGCCTTGGCGGTGGCGTCCTTGGCGTTGAGCCCCTCGGTGGTCATGATCCGCTCGACATTCTCAAGCACCACGATGGCGTCGTCGACGACGATGCCGATGGCCAGGACAAGGCCGAACAGGGTGAGGAGATTGATCGAGAAGCCGAGCGCCAGAAGCACGCCGAAGGTGCCGATGATCGACACCGGGACGGCGAGCATCGGGATCAGCGTTGCCCGGAAGCTCTGCAGGAAGATGAAGACGACGACGAAGACCAGCGCCATGGCCTCGATGAAGGTCATGATGACCTCCTCGATGGAGGCCTCGATGAACTTGGTGGTGTCGTAGGGAATGGCGAAGCTGATGCCATCGGGGAAGGAGCCGGAGAGCTCCTCCATGCGGGTGCGCACGCCGCTCAGCGTGTCGAGGGCGTTGGCGCCGGGCTGCAGGTAGATGCCGATGGGCACCGTCGGCGTGCCGTTATAGGTGGCGTTGAAGCCGTAATCCTGGGCGCCGAGCTCGACCCGCGCGACATCCTTCAGGAGCAGCGAGGAGCCGTTCTCGTCGGAGCGCAGGATGATGTTCTCGAAGGCCTCGGCGTCGGGCAGGCGCCCGGCCGTGGTCACCGAATAGGTGAAGGCGAGGTCGGTGTTGGTGGGCGGCGCGCCGAACTGGCCGGCGGCGAACTGGGCGTTCTGGTCGCGCACGGCCGTGGCCACGTCGCCCGGCGTCAGGCCGTAGGAGGCCAGCGCGTCGGGCCGCAGCCAGATGCGCATGGAATAGTTGCGGGCGCCGAAGAGCTGCGCCTCGCCGATGCCGGGCAGGCGCTTCAGCTCGTCGAGGACGTTGAGCAGCGCGTAGTTCGACACATAGGTGGCGTCGTAGCGCGGGTCCTCCGACGACATGGTCAGAACCGCGAGGATCGACGAGTTCTGCTTGGCGACGGTGACGCCGAGACGCTGGACCTGCTCGGGCAGCGAGGCATTGGCCTGCTGGACGCGGTTGTTGACGTTGATCGTCGCCTGGTCGGGATCGGTGCCGCTGGCGAAGGTGACGGTGATCGTCGCCGTGCCCGTCGAGGAGTTCGTGGACTGCATGTAGAGCATGTCCTCGACGCCGTTGATCTGCTGCTCGATCGGCGCGGAGACGGTCTGGGCGATGGTCTCGGCGCTGGCGCCGGGATAGGAGGCGCGCACCTGGACCTGCGGCGGCACCAGCTGCGGATACTGCTCGATCGGCAGCGCGCTGATCGACAGCAGGCCACCGAGGGTGATCAGGATCGAGATGACGGCCGCGAAGATCGGCCGGTCGACGAAGAACCGCGCATTCATCGGGCGGACTCCGCCGAAGCGTCGCCGTCGCTGGTGGCGCGGCGGGCGTCGGCGCCATCGGGCAGGGCGGTCAGCGGCACCGGCGGGGCATCCGTGCGCCCGACTTCACCGGGCGTGTGCCCGGCGTCGGCAACGACCTTGTCGTTGGCCGCGTCGACGGCGCGCTCGATCGCACCCTGCTGTTCGCCAGCCGCCTCGTTGGCAGTGTCGGCGGCGGGCTCGTCGGCAGCGGCAGGCTCGGGGGCGTCTGTTGCGGGAGCTGCCTCGGCGGCGGGGGCGTCCGTCGCAGGTGCATCGGGCTTGGCACCGGCGGCATCGGCGTTCGCGGCTGCCGGCTGCGGATTGACCGGGGCGCCGGGGCGAACCTTGACGACACCCTTGACGACGACCTTGTCGCCATCGGCGAGGCCCTCGGAAATGACGATGGAGCCGTCGAGCTCGCGGCCGACGACGACCGGGCTGACCTCGGCCAGGTTCTCGTCGTTCAGCGTGTAGACGAAGGTGCCCTGCGGGCCCTGCATCAGCGCCTCGGTCGGCAGTTCGATGGCGTTCTCGATGGACAGGCCCTCGAGCTGCAGGCGCACGAACTGGCCCGGCAGGAGGCGGCTTTCGGGATTGGGCAGGACGGCGCGCGACAGGATCGTGCCGGTCTGCGAATCGATCGTCGTCGAGGTGAAGTCGATGGTGCCGGTTTCGCCGTAGGTCTCGCCATTGCCGAACATCAGCGTGACGGTGAGGTCGGACGGCGAGGAGGCGCCCTGCAACTGGCCGCTCTCGACCAGTTCGCGGATGGAGGCGGCTTCCCTGTCGGCGGCCGAGAAGTTCACATAGACCGGATCGAGGCGGCTGATGCGGGTCAGCAGGTCGCCGGTGCTGAGCAGGCTGCCCTCGGGCACCTGTTCCAGGCTGGTCACGCCCGCGACCGGCGCCTCGACGGTGGCGTAGTCGAGGGAGAGGGTGGCGGTCTGCAACTGCGCCTCGGCGGCGGCGACCTGGGCTTCGGCGAGTTCGCGCGACGAGACGGAGTCCTCAAGGGTCGCCTGGCTCGACGCGCCGCTCTGGGCGAGCTGCCGGGCGCGGGCCTCGGTCCGCTTGGCCTGGCCGAGCTGGGCCTGCGCCTGGAGCACCTGCGCCTTGGCCAGCGCCACCTGCGCCTCGTAGGTCGCCGGATCGATATGGAACAGCAGCGTGCCGGCCTCGACGCGCGAGCCCTCGTCGAAATTGCGTTCGAGCAGGATGCCGCCGACGCGTGCCCGGACCTCGACCTCGCGGGAGGAGGCGACGCGACCGGCATATTCGTAGGTCACCGGCAGGTTCTTGCTCTTCACCGTCAGGACGGTGACGGCAGGCGGGGGCGGGGTGCCGCCGGCCTGTGCGAAGGCCGCGCCCGCGGCTGCCAGCGAGACGCCGACGCACGCCGTCATGCGCAAAATCAGGTTAAGTCCGCGCATTGTAAAACCTTTTTCCGGCCGGCCATGGCGCCGCTCTCTTGCATTGCGGCATACATACATCCATAAATGTATCGGAGCAAGGGAGGCCCGGACTTGAGACGCACCAAGCAGGACGCGATGCAGACGCGCGAGGCGATCCTCGACGCGGCGGAAACGCTGTTCTACGAACAGGGTGTCGCAGGAACGACCCTCAGTCACATTGCCGCGAGTGCCGGCCTGACGCGCGGCGCGATCTACTGGCACTTCTCCAACAAGCTCGAACTGTTCCGGGCGATGCAGGAGCGCGCGAAGCTGCCCCAGGAAGAGTTCTTCGACGAGCAGGCCTGTGCCGGCCGGCGGTCGCTGCAGGACCTCTACGAGAACACGCTGGAGGCGCTTCGCCATCTGGAGCGCGACGAACGGACGCGCAAGATCCTGACCATTCTCCTGTTCCGCTGCGAATATGTCGGCGAGATGCAGGATGCGATGCTGCGCCGGGCCGATGCCGAGGCGACCATGCACAAGGCGATCACCGGCATTTTCGCGGCGGTGCAGATTCGCGGCGAGCTGAAGCACGAATGGCAGCCGAAGGAGGCGGCCACCGCCTATGTCTGCGCGGTGAGCGGCGTCATCTCGGAATGGCTGCGCTCGGATCGGGGCTTCGACCTGACCGGGGTCGGCGCGCGCGTGGTGCGCAGCGTGATCGCGGGCTTTGCCTGTTCGAGCGCGCGGGTCGCGTGCCTCGAAGAGATGGCCGAGGCGCGGGCCGCGGCGAACCTGAACTGAGGTGAGGACGGGCGCACGCGCCGCATGGCGGCTGCGGCGAATGTTTTCCCCGAACAATGCCGATATTTGGAACGTGCGACGCTGCATTGCGGGGTGCGGGGTTCTATCTTCCGGCACGACTGCGATGTAGGCACGGGGCAAGGATGCCGTCCGGCCTGCCATTCTCCCGACAGCCGGGACCCGATCAATCGTGACGCGGCGGTGACCGTCGCGCGCACCGGACAAGGCCGTCTCGCGCGGTCGCGGACCATGGAAAGGAACGACGCCTGATGAGTTCTCTCGCCCAACAGCCGGAGCATTCGCCGGAGCCTGCCTTCCCGATTCCCGCCGGCGTCTTCGCCGAGACGGTGACCAAGGTCACGCACTATACCGACAGCCTGTTCGCCTTCCGCATCACCCGGCCGCAGAGCTTTCGCTTCCGCTCGGGCGAGTTCGTGATGATCGGCCTCCCGAACGCGGCCAAGCCGGTCTATCGCGCCTATTCCATCGCCAGCCCGGCCTGGGACGAGGAGCTGGAGTTCTTCTCCATCAAGGTGCCGAACGGCCCCTTGACCGAGCATCTGCAGAAGATCCAGGTCGGCGACACGGTGCTGATGCGCAAGAAGCCGACGGGCACGCTCGTCCATGACGCGCTGAAGCCCGGCAAGCGGCTGTTCCTGTTCTCGACCGGAACCGGCATCGCGCCCTTCGCCTCGGTGATCCGCGATCCGGAGACCTACGAGAAGTTCGATCAGGTGATCCTCACCCAGACCTGCCGGGGCAATGCCGAGCTGGCCTACGGCCGCGAGCTGGTGGAGACGTCGAAGGCCGACGAGCTGATGAGCGAGTTCATCGGCGACAAGCTGATCTTCCACGCCAGCGCGACCCGCGACGGCGAGACGCGCGGCCACCGGATCACCACGCTGATCGAGAACGGCAAGCTGTTCGAGGACCTCGCCATCGCGCCGCTGGACCCGGAGACCGACCGGGCGATGATCTGCGGCTCCATGGCGATGCTGAAGGACACGGAAGCGCTGTTGGAAACCCGCGGCTTCGAGGAAGGCGCCAACAACAAGCCCGGCACCTTCGTCGTCGAACGCGCCTTCGTGGACTGAGGACGGCGCGCCCGCTGCCAGCAGCGGGCGCGTTGACCGACGACTTCGAACGGGGCGATCATCTGCGTTCCTCCGTAATCAAGGATCTGCAGGAACGAATGTTTTCCGAATGCTTGGGCGCATCAGATGAATTTGAATATCAGCTGTTAGCGTCTCTGCGTAAGTCCAGGATGTTGTTGGCCCCAGGGTCCGTCGTCAAGCGATGTGTGTGGCTGCGGAGCGGCTCTGAGAGCGGGGGCGATCGGCGCTGGCGCAGCTTGACAGCGCCGGCGCCGGGCGGCACGCCGACGATATGACGCACGCACCCCATGCCGGACTGAAGGTCCTGGAACTCGCCCGTATCCTGGCCGGCCCGTGGATCGGCCAGACGCTCGCCGATCTCGGCGCCGACGTGATCAAGGTCGAGAGCCCCGCGGGCGACGACACCCGCGGCTGGGGGCCGCCCTTCGTCGAGCGGGACGGCGAGCGCACGGCGGCCTATTTCCACGCCTGCAACCGCGGCAAGCGCTCGGTGGTGGCCGATTTCGGCACCGAGGAGGGGCGGGAACTGGTGCGGTCGCTGGCGGCCGAGGCGGACGTGCTGATCGAGAACTTCAAGGTCGGCGGGCTGGCGAAGTTCGGCCTCGACTACGCGAGCCTGAAGGCGATCAATCCGCGCCTCGTCTATTGCTCGGTCACCGGCTTCGGCCAGGACGGCCCCTATGCGGGCCGGGCCGGCTACGATTTCATGATCCAGGGCATGGGCGGCATCATGAGCCTGACCGGCGACCCGGCGGGCGAGCCGCAGAAGATCGGCGTCGCCTTCGCCGACATCTTCACCGGGCTCTACGGCACCATCGCCATCCAGGCGGCGCTGGCCGACCGCGAGCGGACCGGGCGCGGCCAATATGTCGACATGGCGCTGTACGACTGCATGGCCGGCGTCCTCGCCAACCAGGCGCTGAACTTCTTCGCCACCGGCGCCGCGCCGTCGCGGCTCGGCAATGCCCATCCCAACATCGTGCCGTATCAGGTGTTTCCGGTCGCCGACGGCCATCTGATCATCGCCTGCGGCAACGACCGGCAATTCGCGCGGCTCTGCGCCGTCCTCGACCTGCCGCAGCTGTCCGCCGATGCGCTCTACGCCACCAACGAGGCGCGGGTCGCCAACCGGGAGGCGCTGACGCCGATCCTGGCCGGCGCGATCGCCGCATGGCGCCGCGACGACCTTCTCGCCGCGCTGGAGCCGGTGGGCGTGCCATCGGGACCGATCAACGATGTCGCCGACGTCTTCGCCGACCCGCAGATCGTCCATCGCGGCATGCAGATCGCGCCGGGCGGCATGGCGGGCGTACGCAGCCCGATCACCTATGGCGAGGCGGAACTGTCGCTGGAGCGGCCGGCGCCGAAGCTCGGCGAGCACCAGGGCGCGGGTTTCGGCGACGGCGGCTGATCGCGGCGACTGGGAGAGCCGCGCTGCCTAGACGGCGAGGTGGCTGGAGACGATGTCGGGATCGGCTTCCATCTCGGCAAAGCTGCCGGTGAAGCGGACGGTGCCGGTCTCGATGATCACCGCGCGGTCGGCGATGGCGCGGGCAAAGCCGAGATTCTGCTCCGACAGAAGCACCGACAGGCCTTCGCGCTTGAGGTCGCGGATCGCCGCGGCCATGGCGTCGACGATGACCGGTGCGATGCCCTCGGAGGGCTCGTCGAGCAACAGGGTACGCGGATTGCCCATCAGGGTGCGGGCGAGACTGAGCATCTGCTGTTCGCCGCCGGACAGGCGCCCGCCCTTCTGGCCGCGGCGTTCGCCGAGATTGGGGAAGAGTGCGAAGAGCCGCGCCGGGGTCCATTGCGTGTCGGCGTCCGCGGCGTCGCGGTGGCCGACCTCGAGGTTTTCGGAAACCGTCAGATCCTTGAAGATGCGGCGGTCCTCGGGGACGTAGCCGAGGCCCAGCCGCGCGATGCGGTAGGGCGGCAGGCCGGTGATGTCGGCGCCGCGATAGCGCACCGTGCCGCGGCGCGGGCGCACGAGGCCCATGGCGCTCTTCAGCGTCGTGGACTTGCCGGCGCCGTTGCGCCCGACGAGGGCGACGATCTCGCCTTCGTTTACGGTCAGCGACACGCCATGCAGGATGTGTGCGTCGCCGTAGAAACTGTCGATCGCTTGCAGTTCAAGCATTTGGCGAGACTTGTTCTGTGACTGATTCCGGTGTGCCGCCGCCGAGATAGACGGCGCGAACGGTCGGGTCGGCGCGGATCGCATCGGCGGTGCCCTCGGCAATGACGGCGCCCCGGTTGAGCACCACGATGCGGTCGGCATGGGCGAAGACCACATCCATGTCGTGCTCGGTAAAGAGGACGCTGAGGCCGGTGTCCTCGACAATGCCGCGCACCAGCGCCATCAGGGCGGTGCGCTCGCGCGGCGCCATGCCGGCGGTCGGCTCGTCCATCAGCAGAAGCCGCGGCGATGCGGCCAGGGCGACGGCGAGCTCCAGCCGCTTGACGTCGCCATAGGCAAGCTCGGCGGAGGGACGGTCGGCGGCCTCTTCCATGCCGACGATGGCGAGCAGGCGGTCGGCGGCGTCGCGCTCGGCGGCGACGGCGCGGGAAAAGAAGTCGAAGCGGCGCTTGCGATGGGCGAGCAGGGCAGTCTGCAGGTTTTCGCGCACCGTCATGGAGGTGAAGGTCTGGGTGATCTGGAAGGTGCGGCCGACGCCGCGCCGGGCGATGCGACGGGCCGGCAGGCCGGCGATCTCGGACCCGAACAGCCGCACCGAACCGCGATCGGAGCGCAGCTGGCCGTTGAGCATGTTGAAGGTGGTGGATTTGCCGGCGCCATTGGCGCCGATCAGGGCCAGCATCTCACCCGACGCGACGTGAAAGCCGACGTCGTCGACCGCGACGACGCCGCCGAAGGACTTGCTCAGGCCGCGAATCTCCAGCGCGTTCATGCCGGCGCTCCGGAAGGGGACGTGGCGCGGCGGCGTGCGCGGCCGGCCAGCGACCGCAGGCCGCCGGCGATGCCCTGGGGCGCCAGAATGCAGACGGCGAGGATGATGACGCCGAAGATCGACCGCCAATAGGGCAGCCGGCCGACCCAGTCCTCGATGCCGACGAAGATCGCGGCGCCGGCGATCGGACCCGACAGGGCCTGCACGCCGCCGATCAGCACCATCAGCAGGGCGTCGACGGACTGGCCGACCGCCAGGATGGTGGGAAAGACGCTGCCCTTGGCGAAGACGAAGACCGTGCCGGCGAGCGCGGCGAAGAGGCCGGCGATGACGAAGGCGGCGAGCTGGCGGCCGCGCACGTCGAGGCCGATGGCCTCGGCGCGCAGGGGCGAGTCGCGGGTGGCGCGCAGGAGATAGCCGAAGGGCGCATGGGCGATGCGGCGGATCAGCCAGAGGCCGGCGGCGCACAGGCCAAGGGCGATCAGATAATAGACCGTGCGGGAGGCGGCGAAGCGGTCGGGCCAGACGCCGAGAATGCCGTCGTCGCCGCCGGTGACATCCTGCCATTGCAGGGCGACGGCCCAGAGGATCTGGGCGCCGGCGAGGGTCAGCATGGCGAGATAGACGCCGGACAGGCGCACGCAGAACCAGCCGATGACGAGGGCGCCGAGGCCGCCGGTGGCGACGCCCAGCGCCATGGCGGCGAACATCGGCAGGCCGAGGGCCGTGGCGGCCAGCGCCGCGCCATAGGCGCCAAGGCCGAAGAAGGCGGCGTGGCCGAAGGAGATCATGCCGCCGAGGCCCATGATGAACTGCAGGCTGGCGGCAAACAGCGCGGCGACGAAGAAATCGGTGAGCAGGATCAGGGCAAAGCCGGATTCGACCAGCGGCAGCAGCGCGAAACCCGCGACCGCGAGGACGACGAGGATCGTCACCGTGCGGCCGGGCAGCCGCAGGGTGGCGCCGCGTTCGGCCGGGGCCGGCGCCACGAGGGCGGCCTGGCCGAACAGGCCGTAGGGCTGCACCACCAGGATCGCCGCCATCACCAGGAAGGGCAGGACGGTGGCGAGGGTCGGAAACCACAGGAGGGTAAAGGCATTGAGGACGCCGATCAGGACGGCCGCCGCATAGGCGCCGCCGATAGAGCCGAGCCCGCCGACGACGACGATGACGAAGGCCTCGACCACCACGTCGAGATCGAGGGCGAGGCTGACGGCCTCGCGCGGGGTCTGGAGGGCGCCGGCAAGGCCCGCAAGGAAGGCGCCGAGCATGAAGACGGTGGTGAACAGGCGCGCCTGGTCGACGCCGAGGGCGCCGGTCATCTCGCGGTCCTCCGTCGCGGCGCGGACCAGCGTGCCCCAGCGGGTGCGGTTGAGGACCAGCCAGACGGCGGCGAGGACGACCGGGCCGGCGGCGATCAGCAGGAGGTCGTATTGCGGCACCGGCTCGCCGAAGATCCGCAGGGCGCCGCCGAGACCGGGGGCGCGGGGCGCGAGCAGATCTTCCGGCCCCCAGACCGCCAGCGCGACATCCTGAATGACGAGGAGCACGCCGAAGGTGGCGACGAGCTGGTAGAGTTCGGCCGAGGCGTAGAGCCGGCGCAGGATGACGATCTCGATCAGCCCGCCGATCAGCGCCACTGCGACGGCCGCCACCAGCATGCCGCCCCAGAAACCAAGATGGCCGGTCGGCAGCCAGGTAACGGCCGAATAGGCGACATAGGCGCCCAGCATGAACAGCGAGCCGTGGGCGAAATTGACGATGCGGGTGACGCCGAAGATCAGCGACAGGCCGGCCGCCACCAGGAACAGCGACGACGCGTCGGCAAGGCCGGCCAGGAGCTGGGCGAATACGAAGCCGAGCGTCGTCAACACCGTCTCCTCGTTGGGGATGGGCGCCAGCGCGCGGCGACCGGAGGGGTCACCACGCGCCGGCGTCTGTGCGCTGCCTGTGCGGCCGGCCTATTCGGCGGGACGAAGCTTGCGGGCATCCTCGGGCGACGGCAGGTAGTCGGCACCGTCGGCATAGCGCCAGTCGACCATGACGCCCTGGCCATCGCGCACCGCCGTGCGGCCGACCCAGGCGCCCATGGTGGACTGGTGGTCGGCCTCGCGGAAGGTGAAGGGACCGGACGGGGCGTCGGGCACCTCGAGGCCCTCGAAGGCGGCGATGAGGGAGTCGGCGTCGGTGGCGCCGCCGGCCTTCGTCAGGGCGGCGGCGAGGGCCTTCATCCCGTTATAGCCGACCAGCGAGCCCGCATAGGGATGCTCGCCGTATTTCGCCTCATAGGCGGTGCGGAAGGCGTCATGCTCGGGCGTATCGATGTCGTACCAGGGGTAGCCGGTGACGATCCAGCCTTCGGGGGCCTCGGCGCCCAGCGGCTCGAGATATTCCGGCTCGCCGGACAGCAGCGAGGCGACCTCGCGGCCGTCGAACAGGCCGCGAATGTCGCCCTCTCGGACGAACTTGGCGAGGTCGGCGCCGAAGGTGACGTTGAAGATCGCGTCGGGCTTCATGGCTTCGAGGGCGCGCACGGTGGGGCCGGCGTCGAGCTTGCCCTGGGGCGGCCATTGCTCGCCGACGAACTCGACGTCGGGCTTGCGCTTCTTCAGCTCGGCCTTGAAGGCGGTGACGGCATCGGTGCCATAGGCATAGTTCGGCGCGATGGTCGCCCAGCGGGTGGCGTCGAGCTTGGCGGCTTCTTCGGCCAGCATCGCCGCCTGCATGGCCGTCGAGGGGCGCAGGCGGAAGGTGTAGCGGTTGCCCTGCGACCAGACGATGGCGTCGGCCAGCGGCTCGGTGGCCAGATACGGCACCTGGCGCTGCTTGGCGAAGTCGGTGAGGGCGAGGCCGACATTGGAGAAGAAGCCGCCCCACACCACCGCGACGTCGTCGGAGGCGACGAATTCCTCGGCGATGCGGATGGCGTCGGCGGGCTTGCCATTGTCGTCGCGGCTGACGACCGCGACCGGCCGGCCGTCGATGCCACCGGCGGCGTTGATCTCTTCCAGCGCCAGTTCCCAGCCCTTGCGATAGGGACCGGTGAAGGCGGGCAGGGTGGTGTAGCTGTTCATCTCGCCGAGGGTGATCGGCTCCTGGGCGAGGCCCGGCGTGGCGAGCCCGGCGAACAGGCCGAGGGCCCCTGCGAGCGTGGCGAACATCCGTCCGGTGATCATGGCAAGTCCCCGTGTCTGCGGCCGCAGCTCCCCCGGTCTCGAGGGTCGACCCTGCCCCGGCGTCATGGCCGAAAGCGGCTGCCATCGCAAGGCCACAAGGACGTCATAGCCCCGCCAAGGCCGTATCCGGACAGGGCAAATCGCCGCTTTCGCGTCAGCCCGGCGCAGGCTTTGAGGCTTAATCTCCGGTTAACCGACGTCCGATTAGATCGCCCAGCAACCGAAAATTAACGCAGATGACCAAAGCGCTAACAGACACCCGTCCGATCCGCCTCAAGGGCCGCTCCTTCCTCGCGCTGGTGCTGTCCCCTGAGCTGCCGTTCGACAGCTGGCTGGCTCGCCTCGACGATCTGGCCGCCCGTTCGACCGGCTTCTTCCTCGGTCGTCCCATCGTTCTCGACGTCGAGGGCCTGGACATCGACCAGGCGCAGCTGAAGGAGCTGATCGGCGAACTCGGCGAGCGCAGTGTCCGGATCATGGGCATCGAAGGCGCCCGCGCCTCGCTGCTCGGCTTCGGCATGCCGCCGGCGATGAAGGGCGGACGTCCGGCCGACGATTTCGAGGCGCCGGCCGCGCCGGCTCCCGCGAGCGCGCCGGCCAGCACTGCCACGAAGGCCGAAGCGCCGGCCCCGCGGCCCGAGCCGCAGCCGGTCCGAGCAATGCCGTCGATCATCATCCACGAGCCGGTGCGCTCGGGCCAGTCGGTGATCTTCCCGGAAGGCGACGTGACCATTCTCGGCTCGGTCGCGTCCGGTTCGGAGATCGTCGCCGGCGGCTCGATCCACGTCTACGGCACCCTCAGGGGCCGGGCGATGGCCGGCTCGGTCGGCAACGCCTCGGCCCGCATCTTCTGCCGCAAGCTCGAGGCCGAGCTTCTGGCGATCGACGGCCTCTACAAGATGGCCGACGACATGAATCCGGCGCATCGCGGGCAGGCCGTGCAGGTCTGGCTCGACGGTGACACGCTGAAGACGGAAATCCTGGTCTAGCCGGCGGCCGACCAGCATACAGGAGAACGAGATGGCAAAAGTAATCGTGGTGACCTCGGGCAAGGGAGGCGTCGGCAAGACGACCTCCACGGCAGCGCTGGGCGCCGCGCTGGCGCAGCGGGGCGAGAAGACCGTCGTGGTCGATTTCGACGTCGGCCTGCGCAATCTCGACCTGGTCATGGGCGCCGAGCGCCGGGTGGTCTACGACCTGATCAACGTGGTGCAGGGCGACGCCAAGCTGCCGCAGGCGCTGATCCGCGACAAGCGGCTGGAGACTTTGTTCCTGCTGCCGGCCTCGCAGACCCGCGACAAGGACAATCTCACGTCGGAAGGCGTCGAGATCGTCATGAACGAGCTGCGCGAGACCTTCGACTGGATCATCTGCGACAGCCCGGCCGGCATCGAGCGCGGCGCGACCCTGGCGATGCGCCATGCGGACGTCGCGGTCGTCGTGACCAACCCGGAAGTCTCCTCGGTGCGCGATTCGGACCGGATCATCGGCCTGCTGGACGCCAAGACCGCCAAGGCCGAGCGCGGCGAGCGGATGGAGAAGCACCTGCTTCTGACCCGCTACGACCCGAACCGGGCCGAGCGCGGCGACATGCTGAAGGTCGAGGACGTGCTGGAGATCCTGTCGATCCCGCTCCTCGGCATCATTCCCGAATCGATGGACGTGCTGCGCGCGTCCAACCTCGGCACGCCGGTCACGCTGGGCGACGCCCGCAGCGCACCGGCGCTGGCCTACACCGACGCCGCGCGCCGCCTGGCCGGCGAGACCGTTCCCATGGTGATCCCGGGGGAGAAGCGCGGCCTGTTCGGCAAGATCTTCGGACGGAGAGCGGCATGAGCCTTTTCAGTTTCTTCAGCAAGCAGAGCTCGGCGCCGATGGCGCGCGAGCGCCTGCAGGTCCTGCTCGCCCACGAGCGCGCGACGGTCGGCCATTCCGATCTCGTCGGGCTCCTGCGCGAGGAGATTCTCGCGGTGATCGCACGGCACGTCCATGTCGACCGCGAGAAGGTGATCGTGAAGATGGATCGCGGCGAACAGGTCTCGACCCTCGAGGTCGACATCGAGATTCCCGTGACCGCGAGCGTGCGGGCCGCCTGACGGCGCCCGCCCCAACCCGCGGCGGGATCCCCGTCGCGGAACCGGCAAGAAGGAGAACACCATGAGCCGAGTGACCATGCTCGAGCGGCTCAAGGAGCTGCAGAAGACGCCGAAGTTCCAGAACCGCGACATCCGCACGATCAGCGCGATCCTCTCCAACGAGGCGCTGGCCAAGCATGTGGAAGCCTGCGAGCAGTCGGCGGCGCGCTGAACCGAGCGCCTGACATGCATCGAGGCCCGGCTGCAGGAGACTGCGGCCGGGCCTTTTGCATGCGTATCGCGCACGGCACGCAGCGCCCGCCCGTGCGGCGAATTGGCTTGCGTCGCGCCGGCCGATCGCTAGTCTGCGAGCTGATCGGATTCGACGCTTGCGCCGGGTCCGTCGAAGGATGGTTCCCCCGCTGCCACGCGGCAGGGGCGAAGAGGGAATGCGACGGGCCGACCCAAACAGGGGGCCCATATCGCAGCCGACCCCGCGACTGTAGAGCGGCGAGGTCTTCACCACCGGGATGCGTCGGGCCGTCAGGCCAGGCGAGACCGGCGAAAGCCACTGGAGATGTCTCCGGGAAGGCCAGGCGAAGACCGACGACCCGCGAGCCAGGAGACCTGCCATCCACGTGCGACGTCTACGGGACGGGATGTTCCTTCAGGACCTGTGTTTCGATCCGGCGGCCGTCGTGCCGCGGAGTTTCGGGGAAACGCCGGTTTTTTGGGACTATCCGCGTCCGTTCCAACAGGACACGGGAGTTGTCTTCATGCCTTTCCGCAATCGTTTCGCCGTGACGGCGCTGCTGTCCCTGATTCCGACCGCGGCCTTCGCCCACCACCCGGCTGGTGGCATGGCGCCGCAGGGCATGGGTGAGGGCCTGTTGTCGGGTCTCGCCCATCCGGTCATCGGCCTCGACCACCTGGCCTTCATCATCGGTGTCGGCCTGCTCGCCGCGCTGACCGCGCATCGCTTCGCCGCGCCGCTGCTGTTCATCGGCGCCACCGTCGCCGGCACGCTGCTGCACCTGATGGCCTTCGACCTGCCGGCCGCCGAATTCGTCGTCGCCCTGTCGGTCGCCGGCATCGGCATCCTCGCTTTGTCCGGCCGCTCCTACGGCATGCTGGCGATCGGTTCGCTCTTCGCCGTCGCCGGCCTGTTCCACGGCTATGCCTATGGCGAAGCGGTGGTCGGTTCGGAATCGAGCGCGGTCGTCGCCTATCTGATCGGCTTTGCGGCCATCCAGTATGTCGTCGCAGTCTCCGCCGGCTTCATCGCCGTGCGGCTTCTCGGCAGCGGCCTGGCCGCCCGCGAGAATTTCGGCCTGCGGGTGTCAGGCGGCGTCGTCGCCGGTGCCGGGGCGATGATCCTCGGCGAGCAGCTGCTGGCGATCGCCGGTCTTGCCGGCTGAGGCCGGCGCGACCGACCGCCTCGTCCTCGTTCTCGGTGGCGCGCGCTCGGGCAAGAGCGCCTTCGCCGAGCGCCGCGTCGGCGGGAGCGGTCGCGCCCCCGTCTACATCGCGACGGGGCAGGCCTTCGACGCCGAAATGACCGCCCGGATCGACGCGCACAAAGCGCGTCGGCCGGCGCCGTGGCGCACCGTCGAGGCGCCGCTCGATCTCGTCGCGACCATTGAAAGCGAAGCGGCGCCGGACCGGGCGCTGCTGGTCGACTGCCTGACGCTCTGGGTGTCGAATTTGATGCTCGCGGAACGCGACGTCGACCAGGAGGCCGACCGGCTCGCGGCCTGCCTGCAGGGCCGGCCGCCGGGGCTGATCGTCTTCGTCTCCAACGAGGTCGGCCTGTCGATCGTCCCCGAAAACGCCATGGCGCGGCGCTTCCGCGACCACGCCGGGCGTCTCCACCAACTGATCGCGGCCGCGTGCGACGAGGCGATCTTCGTCGCCGCCGGCCTACCGCTCACCCTGAAAGGTTGAAGCCGTGCAGAAGATACCAGCCACCGTTGTCACCGGCTTTCTCGGCGCGGGCAAGACGACGCTGATCCGCAACATGCTGCAGAATGCCGGCGGCCGGAAGATCGCCCTGATCATCAACGAGTTCGGCGACCTTGGCGTCGATGGCGACATCCTGACCGGTTGCGGCATCGAGACCTGCACCGAGGACGACGTGGTCGAGCTGACCAATGGCTGCATCTGCTGCACCGTCGCCGACGACTTCATCCCGACCATGACCAAGCTGCTCGCCCGCGACCGGCTGCCGGATCACATCGTCATCGAGACCTCGGGGCTGGCGCTGCCGCAGCCGCTGGTCGCCGCGTTCAACTGGCCCGAGGTGAAGACGCGGGTGACGGTGGACGGCGTGGTGACGGTCATCGACACCGCCGCGGTCGCCGCCGGACGCTTTGCCGACGACGAGGCCAAGGTCGCCGCGGCCCGGGCCGCCGACGAGAGCCTCGACCACGACAATCCGCTGGAAGAGCTGTTCGAGGACCAGATCCGGGCGGCCGACCTGATCGTCCTGAACAAGGCCGACCTCGTCGACGCGGCGACGCTGGAGCGGGTGCGCGGCGAGATCGGCAGCCAGTGCGCCGAGGCCGTGAAGATCGTCACGGCGGAAGGCGGCGTGCTGCCGACCGACGTGCTTCTGGGCCTGTCGGCCGGGACGGAGGACCTGATCGCCGATCGCAAGTCGCATCACGAGCTCCACCATGAAGGCGAGGGCCACGATCACGACCATGACGAGTTCGAGAGCTTCGTCGTGGAGGCCGGGCAGGTCACCGATCCGAAGGCCTTCGCGGAGGGACTGTCGGCGGTTATCGCCGGCCACGACATCCTGCGGCTGAAGGGCTTTGCCGACGTGCCGGGCAAGCCGATGCGGCTGGTCGTGCAGGCCGTCGGCCAGCGGATCGAGACCTATTTCGACCGGCCCTGGAAGCCGGGCGAGACCCGCGCCACCCGGCTGGTCGTCATCGGCCTGCATGACGGGCTGGACGCGGCGACCTGCGGGACGATCCGGGCGACCATCCGCGCCCTGACCGATGGAGCGGCGCAGGCGGCGGCGGAGTAGGGCGCAGCGTCGTGCATCTTCTCCTTGCCCAGAAAGGCACGATCGACGATGGCGGCGAGGCGGTCGATCTCGGCCAGACGCCGGCCGACATTGTCGTGCTGTCGGCGGCCGACACGGAGATTGCCGGCCTGGCCGGGGCCGCCGGACGGCTGGGTGCGGCTGCCCCGTCGCTGCGGCTGGCGAACTTCCTGCGGCTGAAGCATCCGATGTCGGTCGACGCCTATGTCGCCCGGACGCTTCGCCATGCGAAGCTGGTGGTGGTGCGCATTCTCGGTGGCGCCGCCTACTGGCCCTATGGGCTGGACGCGCTGTTGGCCAATGCCCAGGCGACGGGCGGCCATCTGGTCGTGGTGCCGGGCGACGACAAGCCGGACCCTGGGCTCGACCGCTACAACACCCTTGGAGAGGGGCCGCGCGCCCGGCTGTGGCGCTATCTCGTCGAGGGCGGGCCGGCGAATGCGGAGAATTTCCTGCAGGCGCTGGGCGCGATCCTGTCGAACGGGGACTGGCCGCCGGAGGCGCAGCCGCTCCTGAAGGCGGGCAGGCTGGAACTGGCGGGCGTCGAGGCCGACGCGTCGCGGCCGGCTGCCGCTCCGGTGCGGCCGCTGGCGGCGATCGTCTTCTACCGGGCGCTGATGCAGAGCGGCCAGACCGAGCCCGTCGAGGCGCTGGCGACCGCGATGGCGCGGCAGGGGCTCGAAATCCTGCCGGTCTATGTCTCCAGCCTCAAGGACCCGGTGTCGATCGAGACCCTGCGGGCGCTGTTTGCCGAGCGGGCGCCGGACGTCGTCGTCAATCTGACCGGCTTCGCCGTCTCGTCGCCCGGCGGCGAGCGGGTGCCGACGGTGCTGGAGGAAGGCGGGGCCGTCGTCCTGCAGGCGGTGCTGGCGAGCGGGGCGCGCGAGGCCTGGGAGGCCTCGTCGCAGGGGCTCTCGGCGCGCGATCTGGCGATGAATGTTGCCCTGCCGGAAGTGGACGGGCGGGTGCTCGGCCGGGCGATCGCCTTCAAGTCGGCGGGCGACTGGGATGCGCTGACCCAGACGGACATCGTGGCGCATCGCGCGCTGCCGGACCGGGTGGATTTCGTTGCCGAACTGGCGGCGCGCTGGTGCCGGCTGCGGACGAAGCCCGCGAAGGCGCGGCGGGTGGCGATCCTCCTGGCGAACTACCCCAATCGGGACGGGCGGCTCGGCAACGGCGTCGGCCTGGATACGCCGGCCGGGACGATCACCGTCCTCAACGCCATGGCGGCGGCGGGCTACGACGTCGCCGACGTGCCGGCGACGGGCAACGGGCTGATCGATCACCTGATGGCCGGTCCGACCAATGCCGGGACGGCGGCGCGGGTGATCCGCGAGACGCTGGCGCTCGCGGCCTATCGCGCGTTCTTCGACGGTTTGCCGGAGGCTGTGCGGGCGGCGGTGACCGAGCGCTGGGGCGCGCCCGAGGCCGATCCGTTCTTCCTGGCCGATTGGGACGCGTTTGCGCTGCCGCTGGCACGGTTCGGCGCGACGCTGGTCGGCATCCAGCCGGCGCGCGGCTACAATATCGACCCGAAGGAGACCTACCACTCGCCGGACCTCGTGCCGCCGCACAATTACCTGGCGCTCTACGCCTTCCTGCGGACGCAATACGATGCCGACGCGGTGATCCACATGGGCAAGCACGGCAATCTGGAATGGCTGCCGGGCAAGGCGCTGGCGTTGTCTGAGACCTGTTTCCCCGAGGCGGTGTTCGGGGCGCTGCCGCATCTCTATCCGTTCATCGTCAACGATCCGGGCGAGGGCACGCAGGCCAAGCGCCGCACGAGCGCGGTGATCATCGATCATCTGACGCCGCCGCTGACGCGGGCCGAGAGCTACGGGCCGCTGCGCGATCTCGAGGCACTGGTCGACGAATATTACGAGGCGGCCGGCAGCGATCCGCGGCGGCTGGAGCTGCTGAAGGGGCAGATCCTCGATCTCGTCCGCGACATCGGTCTCGACCAGGATGCCGGCATCGCGGCGGGCGAGGCCGAGGATAGGGCGCTGGAAAAGCTCGACGCCTATCTGTGCGACCTGAAGGAGATGCAGATCCGCGACGGGTTGCATGTCTTCGGCGTCGCGCCGGAAGGCCGGCTCCTGACCGATCTGACCGTGGCGCTGGCCCGGCTGCCGCGCGGCAGTGCGCCGGGCGACGGCTCGCTGCACCGGGCGATCGCGGCCGATCTGCTGGGAAGCGATGGCGGGGAGGCGGAGGACTTTGATCCGCTGGATTGCGACATGGCGGCACGCTGGACCGGGGCGCGGCCCGACGTGCTTCAGAACCTGTCGGCCGATGCCTGGCGCACGGCTGGCGACACGGTCGAGCGGATCGAATGGCTGGCGGCGCTGCTCGTGACCGGCGAGACGGCGGCGGAGCCGGGCTGGACCGCGACGCGGGCGGTGCTGACAGAGGTCGAGACGCGGCTCGCGCCGGCGGTGACGGGGTCGGGCCCGGCCGAGATCGCCGGACTGCTGGCCGGGCTTGCCGGCCGCTTCGTTGCGCCGGGACCGTCGGGCGCACCGACGCGGGGACGCCCGGACGTGCTGCCGACCGGCCGCAACTTCTTTTCCGTCGACACCCGTGCCGTGCCGACCGAGGCAGCCTACGATCTCGGCCGGCGCTCGGCGGAGCTTCTGGTAACGCGGCATCTGCAGGACGAGGGCGACTGGCCGCGCTCGATCGGGCTGACGGCCTGGGGCACCTCCAACATGCGCACCGGCGGCGACGACATTGCCCAGGCGCTGGCGCTGATCGGCGCCCGGCCGGTCTGGGACCGGGCCTCGCGGCGGGTCACCGGCTACGCCATCGTGACGCTGGCCGAACTCGGCCGGCCGCGGGTCGACGTGACCTTGCGCATCTCGGGCTTCTTCCGCGACGCCTTTCCCGACCAGATCGCGCTGTTCGACCGGGCGATCCGGGCGGTCGGGGCACTGGACGAGGAGGCGGCGGACAATCCGATCGCGGCGCGGATGCGGGCCGAGCGGCAGGCGCTCATGGCCGACGGCGTCGATGAGGCCGAGGCTGCGCGGCGGTCGGGCTTTCGCATCTTCGGCTCCAAGCCCGGCGCCTACGGCGCGGGACTGCAGGCGCTGATCGACGAGAAGGGCTGGGACGACCGGGCGGATCTGGCCGAGAGCTACATCGTCTGGGGCTCCTATGCCTACGGGGCGGACGCCGCGGGCGAGGCGGACCGGGCCGGCTTCGAGCAGCGGCTGTCGGGGATCGAGGCGGTTGTCCAGAACCAGGACAACCGCGAGCACGACCTTCTGGATTCCGACGATTACTACCAGTTCGAGGGCGGCATGACGGCGGCGGTCGAGCAGGTCTCGGGCGACCGGCCGGTGGTCTATCACAACGACCATTCGCGGCCCGAGCGACCGGTGGTGCGCACGCTGGACGAGGAGATCGGCCGGGTGGTGCGGGCCAGGGTGGTCAATCCGAAATGGATCGCCGGCGTCATGCGCCACGGCTACAAGGGCGCCTTCGAGATCGCCGCGACGGTGGACTATCTCTTCGCCTTCTCGGCGACCACGGGCGCGGTGCGCGACCATCATTTCGAGGCGGTGTACCGGGCCTTCGTGGTGGACGAGCCGGTGCGGGACTTCATGCTCGACAACAATGCGAACGCCTATCGCGAGATGTGCGACAAGCTTGCCGAGGCGATCGACCGGGGCCTATGGATACCGCGCTCGAACTCCGCCCGGGCGGAGCTGGGTGCCGGATGACGGACCGCAGGAGGCGCGCGCATGGACATCCACCGGGTGGAGATGGCCGACGACGAGACGCGCAGCCGCATCGTGGCGCCGCTGGCGGAACTGGCGACGCGCACCGACTTTGCCATGTCGCCGCGCTTCCTGACCCTGGCTTTGAGCGACGCGGCGGGTATCGACGGCGGGCTGATCGCCCAGATCTACTGGAACTGGCTGCATATCGAGGTGCTGGCGGTGCCCGAGCGCCATCGCGGCGCGGGCCTGGGCCGGCGGCTCGTCGAACGGGCCGAGGCGATCGCGCGCGACTCGGCGCTGCGCGGGGTCTGGGTCGACACCTATTCGTTCCAGTCGCCCGGCTTCTACGAGGCCATGGGCTATCGCCCCTTCGGCCGGCTGCCGGACTATCCGGAGGGCGAGGAACGCATCTTCTACGCCAAGATCTTCGGCGACCAGACACAGACCGCAGGGGAGGCCTGACATGAACGACAAACCCAAGATCACCGACGGCATGTCGGACGCCGAGCTCGACGCCCGGCACGCCGAGAAGATGAAGAAGAAGAAGGCGGCGCGCGACAAGATCATCGCCACCAAGACGATCGAGAAGGGTCTCGTCATCGTCCATACGGGCAAGGGCAAGGGCAAGTCGACGGCCGGCTTCGGCCTGGTCTTCCGGGCACTGGGCAACGGCATGAAGGTCGCCGTCGTGCAGTTCGTGAAGGGCAAGTGGGAGACCGGCGAGCGCAAGGTGCTGGAGAAGTTTCCCGACCAGGTGACGATGACCGCCATGGGCGACGGCTTCACCTGGGAGACCCAGGACCGGCAGCGCGACATCGCCGCGGCGAAGGCGGCCTGGGAGCGGGCCAAGGCGCTGATCATGGACGACGAACACAAGCTGGTGCTGCTCGACGAGCTGAACATCGTCCTGCGTTACGACTATCTCGATCTCGCCGAGGTGATTGAATTCCTGAAGGGCAAGCCGGAGATGAAGCATGTCGTCATCACCGGTCGGAACGCCAAGGACGAGCTGATCGACTTCGCCGATCTCGTCACCGAGATGGAAATGATCAAGCACCCGTTCCGCTCGGGCGTGAAGGCGCAGCTCGGGATCGAGTTCTAGGGTCATTCGCCGGCCTGTGGATGGCGCTCACGAGCGCCGCGTTTCGCCTCCATTTCGACATAAACCAGCAGTTGATCGCCCCCTTCCAACGGTTGCAAAGGCAACCGGCTATTGCGTGGGGGATGAAGATGAAGAGCTTTTGCCGGATGGTGTCGCGCCGATCGGTCCTGTCGGCTGTCGTGGTCGTGGCCGCGCTGTGGGCAGGGCCTCAGGCGCAGGCCGAGGACGCCACGGCGCGCCTGGCGGAGACGGTGCGGGGGCTGGAAGAGCGGCTGGATGCCCGCATCGGCGTCTTCATCCGCGACAGCGGCAGTGACTGGCAGTGGGGGCACCGCGAAGACGAGCGCTTCCTGATGACCAGCACGTTCAAGTCGGTTCTGTGCGGGGCGGTGCTGGAGCAGGCCGAACAGGGCGCACTGGCGCTCGACGAGCCGGTGGAGATCCGGGCCGCCGACATTCTCAGCTATGCGCCGGTGACCGAAACGCGCCAGGGCGGCGCGATGACGGTCGGCGAACTCTGCCTGGCGACGACGGACATGAGCGACAACACCGCCGCGAACCTGCTTCTCGCCAGGCTCGGCGGTCCGCAGGCGGTGACCGCCTTCCTGCGCGGCATCGGCGACGCGGTGACCCGGCTCGACCGGACCGAGCCCGATCTCAACATCTTCGCCCCCGGCGATCCGCGCGACACGACCAGCCCCAAAGCCATGGCGACGAGCTGGGAGAACATGCTGATCGGGGACGGATTGCGCCCGGCGTCGCGCGAGCAACTGCGCGAGTGGATGCGCCTTGGCGGCGTGACCGGCAAGCTGATCCGCGCCAGTACGCCCAAGGACTGGGAGGTGGTCGACAAGTCCGGCGGCGGACAGGACTATACGCGCAGCCTCGTGGCGATGATCACCCCGCCGGGGCGCGCGCCGGTCTTCGTGGCGATCTATCTGTCCGACTCGCCGGCGGATTTCAGCACGCGCAATGCCGCAGTCGCCGAGATCGGCGCAGCCATCGTCCCGGTGATCGCGGCGCGTTGAGGATGGCCGCGGCCGGCAGTCGATCCTGAGGCTCGTCGTCTGACGTCGCTGCGCCGACGCCTCCGGGAGGTGCCGGCGCCCGTGGCGGCAGGCGGGTGGGGCCGGCGCAGCGATGGCTGGGCCGGCCTACCTGCTGCGGTCGCGCTCGGCATCGAGCTCGGCGGCGCGGCCACGGGTGGCGGCGAAGGTCGAGCTGGAGACCGCGACGCGGACGGCCGGCCGGGTGCCGTTGGTGGCGACCCTCACCAGAACCGCCGGCACGGCGGCCACGGCGAGTTCGGGCTGGTCGTTGGCGCGCAGGGTGGCCCGCGCCTCGTCGTCGAGATCGAAGCCGAGCCTTTCCATCGTGGCTTCCGGCTCGGCCTCCAGGGCCTTGCGGACTTCCGGGTCGGTGAAGATCTGTTGCAGGGCCTTCACATAGGTGTCTTCGCCCTTCTGCAGGTCGGTCATGTCACTGCTCCCTTGTCGTGGACGCCGTGGAAATGTCGCAGGGGAATGCCGATCCGTTCGCCCGGCGGGGCCGGGTTCGGGGGCTCGACCGGGATCTCGCGGCGTGCCGCCTGCGATCCGGGGCCGGCGACTTGGCGCAGGCTCGCCAGCCCATTCTGCTGGAAGGTCTCGAGGATCCGCGGAAAATACTTCGCGACCGGCTCGGGGAAGGCATATTCGATCATGTTGCGGCCCTTGTAGACGGCCTGCGACACGGTGCGCACGGCGGCCACCTTGTCCGAGATCGCATAGATGTCGGCGGTGGGGATCTTCACGCCCGACTGGAACAGATAGTAGTTCGAGAAGAAGCCGAACTCGTCATACATCGCCTCGGTGACGAGGCCGTTGCGCGCCGCCTCGTCCCACAGGCGCGAGCCGGGGATCTGGCAGTACCATTGCAGGAGAACGCGCACCCCGTAGGTGGCGTGGAGATGGGTGGCGAAGGCGATGGTGCGCTCGACCTCTGTGCGGCCCTCCCAGGGCAGGCCGAGGACGAAGGAGAAGTCGGCCCGGTCGGCGATGCCGAATTTGCGCAGGATGCGGGCGGCCTCTTCCAGCTTGGCGCAGGTGGTGCCCTTGCCAATCAGCGCCAGACCCTCGTCATAGCCGCATTCGGCGCCGACCAGGAACTGCACCGTGTGGGGCGCCATCGCCTCGACATAGGCCTCGTCGCAGATATCGTTGGCGCGGGAATCGTAGACCAGGCCGGCGTCGAGCCCGCGCTGGCTGATGATCTGGGCGATGCGGGTGGCGCGCTTGACGTTCATCGAGAACTCGTCGTCGATGATGTGGATGTGGCCGGCGCTGGTGCGCGGCACATGCGGCAGGATCATCTCCAGACGGTCGACGAATTCCTCGGGCTGGATGCCGCGCCAGGTGCGCCGGTAGGAGGTCGAGCAGAACGAGCAGTCGAAGACGCAGCCGCGCGAGGATTCGATCGACAGGGCCTGATAGACCCGGTCGGGCAGGTCGCCGTAATCGGGCACCGGAAAATCGGTGAGCTCGTCCTTGCGGATCAGCTTCTCGATGCTGTTGCGCACGACGACGCCGTCGTCGGTCTTCCAGGAGAGGTTCGGAACCTCGTGGAAATCGCGGGAGCCCTCCAGCGCGTTGGCCAGAGCGACGATGGCGGCTTCGCCTTCGCCGCGCACGACGAACTGCACCGGGAAGGCGGACAGCACATACTGGTCGAACATGGTCGGGTGGATGCCGCCGACGACGACCGGGACGTCGGGCCGGCGACGGCGGATCTGCTTCAGCACCTCGATGGCGGTGGGCCAGGACATGGAGGTGGCGCCGATGCCGACGAGATCGGCACGGTCGATCTCGGCCGAGAAGCCCTGGACCGAACTGGTGCCCAGCGCGATCAGATCGGCGAAATCGACGTGATGGCCGGCCTGAAGCAGGGCGGCGCGCAGGAGATACATGCCATAGGGCGGACATTCGCGATGGGCATCCATCGCGATGGATTCCAGCGTGTCCTCGAACCGATCCATGATCGGGGGCGCACAGAGAACAACCCGCATGACGGTCTCCCGTATTCGGCATCGATGGAACGGCCCCTGCGGGGCCGCTCGCCAGACGCGAGCCTGCAACCGGCAGGGATTATACTGGGCAAAATCAACCCATGATGGCAATCTACAGCAATTCAACCTAAGATGGAAGCCGCATGGCGCGATATCTGACGCAAGGGGAGCCATGACCGGTCCGCAGCAGCCAGACATCGTCGCCTTGCCGCATCTGCATCACCGGGTGTCGCTGACCGTGCTCGCGGTGCTGACGCTGGGGCCCGTCATCTGGCTGGCAGCCGTGCGGCCCGGCGATCTGGCCTATTACGCCATCGGGGGCGCGGCCTGGGCACTCGCCGTCGCGGGGAAGCTGCTCCTGGCGCGGGTGCGGTTCGCGCGGCGCGTGATGAAGGCGGGCGTCGCCGGGGCCGGTCTCTGGGGCCTAGCCTCGGGCCTTGCGGAACTCGGCGTCCTGGCCGCGATCGCTTCTTCCGGCTGGCTGCCGCTGCGACTGGAGGTGGCGGCGATCTGTGGGTTGGGCGCGGCCGGCTTCGAGATCGCCTTCATTCTCGTGACGGGGGCGATCGAGGATTATCGCCATCCCGATCCGGACAAGCTGGCCCGCTGGCTGGCGGGCGCCCGCCGCTCCCTGTGGGTGGCCTATATGGGCGCCATCGAGCGGATCGATGCGACGGCGCTTCACGTGATGACGCGCATTGCGGTGTTCGACGCGATGATCACCCAGGCCTGGGCTCCGGCGCTGGTGGCGCTCGGCCTGTTCGCGCTGGTCGACGGGGCGGCGACTTATGGCGCCGGGCGCGACTGGGACTGGTTCGAGCCGCGGATCTGCCGGGCCTTCTACCTTGCGATTTCCGGCGCGGCCCTGGCGGGTTGGGTCTATGTGGCGCTGCGCCTGGCCGGCGGCTGAGCCGCGGCGGGCAGGGCGCCGGTCGCCCGCGTAGCGTCAGCCGTCATTCACCACCGTCAGGTCCGCCGGCACGCTGCGCTCCAGCACCAGCCGCATGTTGGGCAGATCGTTGCCGTCGAGCTTGGTGACGAGGGCGTCGGTGGTCAGGCCGTGGCCGAGCCAGCGATCCTTCAGCCGGCGGCGCAGGACCGGTTCGGGGACGGCGAGCATCACCGTCAGGTCGAAGCGCTGGCGCAGCGGCGCCCAGGCCGGATCGTCGAGGAGGAGGTAATTGCCCTCGACGAGGATGATGCGGGCCGAGGGCGCGATGATGCGGGCACCCGCGCGGGCGATCTCGATGGCGCGGTCGAAGACCGGCACGGCGACGGCGCGGCCGTCATCGGCCTTCAGCCGGTCGAGGGTGACGATCAGCCCGTCGACGTCGAAAGTGTGCGGTGCGCCCTTGCGGGGGCGATGGCCGCGCGCGTCCAGCACCAGGTCGTCATAGTGGAAGCCGTCCATCGGCAGGATGTCGGCGATCCCCGGCGCGGCGGTGCCGGTCCCGGCCGTCGGCGACGCATCGTTCAACCGGTCGCGCAGATGCTCGACCATGGTGCTCTTGCCGGAGCCGGGCGCCCCGGCCAGCGCAACGATGAGGCGCCGGGAATCGGTGCCCCGGCGCGCGGCGATGGCGTCGAGGATGGGATCCAGGTCGGTCATGGGCATGGTGAGCCTCCGGGAACAGGGAAAACGGTGCGGGAGGACCGGGTGGACGACGGGGCACTGTTCGCATCCGAACGACGGCCGTTCAACAAAGAGAAACGATTCGTCACGAACGGCGCCCTTCCAATTGCGAGGCCAAGGCCGCTTATCTTGCCCCAAGCGACCTCGTGCAACGGAGCGATACCATGACCCTTGCCCTCAAAGGCATTCATCATCTGACCGCCATCACGGCCGATGCGCCCGGCAATCTCCGCTTCTACACGGAGGTCCTGGGCCTGCGGCTGGTCAAGAAGACGGTCAACCAGGACGACACCAGCGCCTATCATCTGTTCTACGCCGACGGAAAGGCGACGCCGGGCACCGACATCACCTTCTTCGACTGGCCGGCCCAGCCCGAGACCCGCGGCAACCATGCGGTCTCGCGGACCGGCCTGCGGGTCGCCGGCCGCGCCAGCCTCGACTACTGGCATGCGCGGCTGACGGAGGCCGGTGTTGCGACCGGCGAGATCGTGGAACTGGACGGCCGCGCCTCGCTCGACTTCGAGGACCCGGAGGGCCAGCGGCTGCGGCTGATCGACGACGGGGGCGCCGGCGAGGCCAATCCCTGGGACGCGAGCAGCGTGCCGGCCGCGCATCAGATCCGCGGCCTCGGGCCGATCACCATGGCTGTGCCGGATCTTGCCCGGACCGCGCCGGTACTGACCGAGATGATGAACATGCGCGAAGTCCGCACCTATGAGGCGGACGGTGCGAGCGTGCATGTGTTCGAGATGGGCGAGGGCGGCCCGGCGGCCGAACTGCACGTCGCGGTGGATCCGTCGCTGCCGGCGGCCGGGCAGGGTGCCGGCGGCGTGCATCACGTGGCGTTCCGCACGGCCGACGTGGAGGAACTGCACGCCTGGACCGAGCGGGTGCGCGGCTTCCGCGTGCCGTCGAGCGGCGAGGTGGAGCGGTACTATTTCCGCTCGCTGTATTTCCGCGAGCCGAACGGGGTGCTCTTCGAGATCGCCACGGACGGGCCGGGCTTTGCCGTCGACGAGCCGATGGAGAGCCTTGGCGAGAGCCTGTCGCTGCCGCCCTTCCTCGAGGCCAAGCGCGCGCAGATCGAAGCCGGCCTGAAGCCGCTCGACCGCTAGAGAAAGGACAGGACATGACCCCCGAGGATTCGAACGCGCTTCTGGCCCGCCATCATCTCGGCCATGCCGGGGCGCCGCTGGAAAGCGCCCGCCGGGTCGTCGTCTGCCTGCACGGGCGCGGCGCGACGGCGGCGGACATTCTGGGCATCGCCGGGGCGATCGGCCTCGGCGACATCGCCTATCTGGCGCCGCAGGCCCGCGGCGGGGCGTGGTATCCGCGCCCCTTCATGGAGCCGCTCCACGCCAACGAGCCGGATCTGAGCGCCGCGCTGGACCGGATCGCGGCGATCCTCGCCGATCTCGACGCGGCCGGGATCGGGGCGGACAAGGTGGTGATCGCCGGCTTCTCGCAGGGCGCCTGCCTGTCGCTGGAATACGTCGCGCGCCATCCGGGCCGCGTGGCGGCCGTGCTGGGCTTCAGCGGCGGCCTGATCGGGCCGTCGGTGGAGGGGCGCGAGGAGACGGGCCGGCTCGATGGCCTGCCGGTGTTCATCGGCTGCAGCGAGCGCGATCCGTTCATTCCGGCCGTGCGGGTGCGCGAGACAATTGCGCATTACGAAGCGCGCGGCGCGGCAGTGACCGCGGTGCTGTATCCGGAGCCCGGCCATACGATCAACATGGACGAGATCGGCCGGGCACGGGCCCTTCTGCAGGGTCTGGCGGGCTGACACGGGCCTGATTCCGGCGGGGCGTCGTCATCGGACGTCCCGCCGGAATCCACTGGTGCGAGTCAAAGCTTCGGCATAGGATGAACCCGGCGGAAGTCCGCCGGGGAGAAGCATTCGATGCGCGGTTTCGGCAGGCTCTTCTTCGTTTTGGCGGTCGCATTGCTGTTTTCGGGGCAGGCCGCAGTGCCTTCCCTTGCGCAAGACGGGCGCCGGGTGATCACCACCGAGGGCGCCGATTATTTCGGCCGCGACTACGACATCCTCAAGGATGTCGATCTCGACCAGTGCACCGCGACCTGTCTCGCCGACGACCGCTGCCAGGCGTTCACCCTCAATACCAACAGCCGCTGGTGCTTCCTGAAGGAGGCGGTGGGCGAATTGCGGACGGTGGCTGGGGCGATTTCCGGCAAGGTGGTGGCCGAGGCCGGGATCGACGCCGACAGCGTCGAGGCGCGCATGGCGGATCTGGCGTTCCTGCCGGCCGCGACGCTGGACGATGCCAGGCAGTTACGGCTGGAGATCGCCAATGAGGACCGCAGCATCCGGTTCGGCGATGCGAGTGCGCTGGAGATTGCCGGCCTCGCGCGAACGGCACTGACCCATCCGCAGGCGATCCGGGCATGGCGGGAAGCGCTGAAGCGCGCGCCGCTGGCGCATTTCGCCTGGCAGGGCATCGCCGATGCGGCGCTTGCCTATACGCCCGAGCAATATGGCGATCAGCCCGCCAACAACCGCCTGCGCGAGGCTGGCGCGATCAACGCCTATCTGACCGCCGGCCATGACGACGAACGCGCCGGGGCGCTGGCGACGCTGGCCCGCGCCTACGAGGCGGCCCAGAACTGGAAGCGAGCGATCAAGGCCTATCGCGAGAGCCTCGATCTGGCGGAGATGGCGGATATTCGCGCCAGTCTCGACGCGGTCGTGGCCGCGCACGGTTTCCGCATCGTCGACAACAGCGTCGACAACAATGCGGCCAGCCCGCGCATCTGCCTGAACTTCTCGGACGCGCTGTCGAGCCAGCTGACCAGTTCGGAGAATGCCGGCGACTTCGTGGAGGTGGAGGGCGGCGAGACCTTGCCGGTGACGGCGAGCGGGTCGCAGATCTGCATCGATGGCGTCAAGCACGGCGAGCGCTACCGCATCGTCGCGCGTCCCGGCATCCGTTCCGTCGATGGCGAGACCCTGTCGCGCTCGGCGGAGGTGAGCGTCTATGTGCGCGACCGCGACCCCTCGGTGCGGTTTGCCACCAATGCCTATGTGCTGCCGGCCGGCGGCGAGACGACGATCCCGGTGACGACGATCAACACCGACGAGATCGAGGCGCGGCTGCAGCGGATGGGCGACCGGGCCCTGTCGCGGGCGATCGCCGACGGGCGGCTGCTGCAGCAATTGTCCGAGTGGCAGATCACCGAGGTGGCGGCCGAAACCGGCGAGGACGTGTGGACCGGCACGGTCGGCGTGGTGCGCGAGACCAACAGCGAAGTGACGACGGCGATCCCGGTATCCGAGATCGTGCCGGAGATCGAGCCCGGGGTCTATGTGCTGACCGCCAAGGCGAAGAACGGCCTGCGATACCAAGACAGCTTCGCCACCCAGTGGTTCGTCGTCAGCGATATCGGGCTGACCAGCCTGGCCGCCGAGGATGGCTTCCACGTCTTCGCGCGCTCGCTGGGCAGCGCCGATCCGATGGCCGGGATCACGCTCGATCTCGTGGCCGCCAACAACCAGGTTCTCGGCACGGCGACGACCGACGCGGCCGGCCATGCGCGGCTGCCGGCGGGCCTCCTGCGCGGCACCGGCGGCGACCGGCCGGCGCTTCTGACAGCAGCGCGGGCGGCAAAGGACTTCGTCTTTCTCGATCTGACCCAGACGCCCTTCGACCTGACCGATCGCGGCGTGGATGGCCGGGCGCCGGCCGGGCCGCTGGACGTGTTCCTGACCTCCGAGCGGGGCATCTACCGCACCGGCGAGACGGCGTTCTTCACAGGCACGATGCGCGACGCCACGGGCGCGGCGGTCGAGGGCCTGACCATGACGCAGATCGTCACCCGGCCCGACGGCGTCGAGCATCGGCGGCGGCAGGTGGCCGATGCGGGTGCCGGCGGTTTCGCCTTCGGCCTCGACCTGCCGGCGGGCGCCATGCGCGGGGTCTGGAAGGTGGCCCTCCATACCGATCCCAAGCAGCCGGCCTTGGCCGAGACGACGGTGATCGTCGAGGATTTCGAGCCGGAGAAGATCGATTTCGAACTGACGACGCAGGCCGAGACGCTCGACCCCGACGCGCCGCCGGTGATCGCGGTGGCGGCGCGCTATCTCTTCGGCGCCCCGGCCGGCGGGCTGGAGGTCGGCGGCGAGGCGGTGCTGACGGCAACCGACCGTCTCGGCGCCTATCCGGGCTACCGCTTCGGGCTGGCCGGCGACGAGACGACGGCGCTGCGCCAGCCGTTCAATGGCGGACAGACCGACGAGGCGGGCGACGCGACGATCGGGCTCGACCCGTTCACCGCGCCGGCGACGACCAAGCCGGTGACCGCCGCCCTGCAGGTGCGGGTGATCGACACCGGCGGACGGCCGGTGGAGCGCAGGCTGGACCTGCCGCTGGCCGGCGCCAAGCCGCGCCTCGGCATCAAGCCGCGCTTCGACGGAACGGTGGGCGAGGGGGCGGAGGCCGGCTTCGACCTGATCGCCATCGATGCCGACGGCGCGCGCATGGCACAGGCCGGGATCGACTGGGTCCTCAACAAGGTGAACACCCGCTTCCAGTGGTACGCGACGGGCGGCAACTGGAACTACGAGCCGGTCCGCAGCACCGAGCGCGTCGCCAGCGGCACGGTGGATATCGGGACCGAGGCGCCGGCGGCCCTGTCGCTGCCGGTGGAATGGGGCGAATACGAGCTGGTGCTGAGCGATCCGTCCGGTGCCGCGGTGCCGGCGAGCGCCGGCTTCGAGGCGGGCTGGTACGTCGCGGCCGCCGCGCTCGACACGCCGGACATGGCCCGGGTGTCGCTGGACAAGCCGCGCTACAGGATCGGCGATACGGCGGTTGTGCGGATCGAGCCGCGCTTTGCCGGAACCGCCGAAGTGCTGGTGATGGACGAACGCGTGATCACCCGGCAGACCGCCGAGATCGATGCCGAAGGCGGCACGGTGGAACTGCCGGTCACCCGCGACTGGGGGCCGGGCGCCTATATCGCGGCGATCGTCTACCGGCCGATGGACCTCGACCGGAAGCGGATGCCGGGCCGGGCGATCGGGCTGGCCCATGCCGAAGTCGATCCGGGCGATCGGGCCCTGCAGGTCGCCATCGCGGCGCCGGAAAAGATCGAGCCACGGCAACGGATGACGGTGGAGGTTTCGGTCGACGGCGTCGCGGCGGGTGAGACCGCCTATTTGACCTTGGCGGCGGTGGACGAGGGCATCCTCAACATCACCGGCTTCCAGCCGCCGTCGCTGAGCGGGCATTATTTCGGCAAGCGGCGTCTCGGCGTCGACATTCGCGACCTCTATTCCAAGCTGATCGACCGGATGCAGGGCGCGCCGGGCAGCGTGCGCTCGGGCGGCGACGCCGGGGCGAGCTATGACAGCCCGCCGCCGATGGAGGCGCTGGTCGCGCTGTTCTCCGGCGTGGTGACGGTCGGCGAGGACGGGACCGCGGCGGTGCCGCTGGACATTCCCGACTTCAACGGCACGCTGAAACTGATGGCGCTGGCCTGGTCGAAGACCGGGGTGGGCGAGGCCGATGCTTCCATGATCGTGCGCGACCCGGTGGTGATCGCGGTCAACCAGCCGCGCTTCCTGGCGCCGGGCGACCGCTCGCGTATCGCCATCGACGTGACCCATGTCGAGGGGCCGACCGGCGCGGCCAGCCTGGCGGTGTCGGGCGCGGAGGGGATCGTCGCCTTCGACGACACCGCGCCGCGGCGCTTCGACCTGGTGGAGGGCCGCCGCGAGACCTTCCTGATGCCGGTGACCGGCGCGGCGGTCGGCGACGGCAGGCTGGAGGTGGCGCTGACGCTGCCGAATGGCGACATCCTGTCGAAGCGGGTCACGCTGCCGGTGCGCTCGATCGCGCCGGAGACCGTCGACAAGAGCGCCGTGACCCTGGCGGCGAATGGCGGGCGGTTCGATTTCGACCGCAGCCTCTTCGCGGACTTCCTGCCGGGCACGGCGACGGCGACGCTGAGCGTCACCGGGGCGGCCGAGTTCGACGTGGCCGGCGTGGTGCGGGCGCTCGACGTCTATCCCTATGGCTGCACCGAGCAGATCACCAGCCGGGCGATGCCGCTGGTCTATCTGGAGCCGACCATCCTCGCCGCCGGCCTCGACCGCGTCGAGGACGTGAAGACGCGGGTCGACGGAGCCATTTCGGGCGTGCTGGCCAACCAGTCGTCCAGCGGCAGTTTCGGCCTGTGGCGGCCCGATTACGGCGACCTCTGGCTCGACGCCTATGTGACGGACTTCCTGACCCGGGCCCGCGAGGCCGGCTACAAGGTGCCGGAGGAAGGCTTCGACCTCGCCATCGACAATCTGCGCAACAGCCTCGCCTATCTGCCGGACGCACCCGACTTCGGGCCGGTGGCCTATGCGAGCTATGTGCTGGCCCGCAATGGCCGGGCGGCCATCGGCGACCTGCGCTATTACGCCGACAACGAGCTGGTGAACTTCCGCACGCCGCTCGCTAAGGCCCAGATCGGCGCCGCGCTGGCGCTCTATGGCGACCGGGTGCGGGCCGAACGGGTGTTCCGCGCCGCGGTCGACGACGCCATCGGCTCGCCGCTGCTCAATTCGCAGCGGGGCGATTACGGCACGCCGCTGCGCGACGATGCGGCGATCCTGACGCTGGGACTGGAGACGGCGATCGACGGGGTCTCCTTCGACGGGCTGGTGCGGCAGGTGAACGATGCGCGGCGGACCCAGCGCTTTACCAGCACGCAGGAGGATTCCTGGTCGCTTCTGGCGGCGCATGCGCTGCTCGACCGCAGCCCGCCCAAGCTGACGGTGGCCGGGCGCGACGTGGAGGGGCCGTATGCGGCGGCCTTCACGGCGGCCGACATCAGCGGCGGGCTGGACATCGCCAATCGCGCGGCAGAGCCGGTGCGGGCCGAGATCACCCTGCGCGGCGTGCCGGAGTTCGCGCCGGCGGCGCAATCGGATGGCTATGCGATCGACCGGCGCTATTACACGCTGGACGGCGATCCGGCCGATCCGTCGGCCATCGGGCAGGGCGAGCGGCTGGTCACGGTGCTGGAGGTGACGCCGCTCGATTCGGGACCGGCGCGGCTGATGGTCGACGACCCGCTGCCGGCGGGCTTCGAGATCGACAATCCGGCGATCCTGCGCGGCGGCGACGTGGCAGCGCTGGACTGGCTGCAGCTGACCGGCGAGGCGGCACATACGGAGTTCCGGGCCGAGCGGTTCCTGGCGGCGATCGACCAGGGCGACGGCGACACGGCCACGAGGCGCTTTGCCTATATCGTGCGGGCGGTCTCGCCGGGCGAGTTCGTCCATCCGGCGGCGCTGGTGCAGAACATGTACGATCCGAGCCGGCGCGGGCGCACCGACGAGACGAGCGTCTCGGTGATCGGTCCGCTGCGGTGAGGGCGGGCGCGATCCGCCGGGCCTTCGCGACGGGGAACTGATCCCATGTCGGCGCGGCGCCGTCTGGCGCAACTGGGGCTGCTCGGCCTGCTGCTGGCCATCGCGATCCTCGGCGCCGGCTATTCGGCCTTCGAGCGGGCGGTGACGGTGCGCATCGCCGCCATCGAGATTCCGGCGACCGGGGTGGAGGTGCGCGACCGCGACGGGGCGCTGCTGCGGGCCTTTGCCAATGGTGACGGACGCTGGCGGCTGGCCGCCGGGGCGGGTGACGTCGATCCGCGCTATCTGGAGATGCTGGTCGCCTGGGAGGACAAGCGCTTTGCCGAGCATGGCGGCGTCGATCCGGTCGCCTTCGTGCGGGCGGCGTGGCAGTCGCTGGCCGAGCGGCGGATCGTGTCGGGCGGTTCGACGCTGACCATGCAGGTGGCGCGTCTCCTGGGCCGCCTGCCGACGGGCAGTCTCGCCGCCAAGGCCGAGCAGATCCTCGTCGCGCTTGCGCTGGAGCGCAGCCGGACCAAGGCCGAGATCCTGTCGCTTTATCTGCAGCTCGCACCCTATGGCGGCAATCTGGAGGGCGTGCGGGCGGCCGCGCTCAGCTTCTTCGGCAAGGAGCCGAAGCGGCTGACGGCGGCGGAAGCCGCGCTGCTGGTGGCGCTGCCGCAATCGCCCGAACGCTATCGGCCGGACCGCTATCCCGACCGCGCCAAATCGGCGCGGGACCGGGTGATCGCGCGGATGGCGACGCTGGGGCTGATCAGCGACGGCGAGGCGGGGCGCGCCATGCGCGAGGCGATGCCCACCGGCCGACGGGCGCTGCCGATGCTCGCCGCCCATGCCTCGGTCCGGCTGCACCAGGCAAAGCCGGAGGCGGCGCGGATCGACCTGACCATCGACAAGGCGTTGCAGGCGCGGCTGGAGGATTATGCGCGCCAGAAGGCGCAAGGCCTGAAGAAGCCGGTGAGCCTTGCCCTCCTGGTGGCGGATGCGGCGACGGGGGAGGTGCTGGCGCAGGTCGGATCGCCCGACCTCTTCGACCGCGAGCGGCAGGGCTTCGTCGATCTGACGCGGGCGACGCGCTCGCCGGGCTCGACGCTGAAGCCGCTGATCTACGGCCTCGCCTTCGAGCGCGGCATCGCCCATCCCGAAAGCCTCGTCGACGATTCACCCGGTGGCTTCGCCGGCTATACGCCGCAGAATTTCGACCGGGAGTTCGAGGGCGTGATCACGGCGCGGCGGGCGCTGCAACTGTCGCGCAACCTGCCGGCGGTGGAACTGCTCGGCGCGGTCGGGCCGTCGCGGCTGGTCTATCGCATGCGACGGGCGGGCGCCGCGCCGGAACTCGGCGACCGGTCGCTGCCGGGGCTGGCCATCGGGCTCGGCGGGCTGGGGCTGACGCTGGAGGACCTGGTGCGGATCTATGGCGGGCTCGCCAATGGCGGCGTCGCCATGCCGCTGCATGTGGAGCGCAGCGGCGAGCCGGTGATGGGCAAGCGCATCCTGTCGCCGCAGGCGGCCTGGTACGTGACCTCGATCCTCGCCGGCGCCTCGACCACCACCAAGGGCTCGCCCGGCGACATCGCCTTCAAGACCGGCACCTCCTACGGCTACCGTGACGCCTGGACCATCGGCTATGACGGGCGGCACGTGGTGGGCGTGTGGCTGGGACGACCGGACGGGGCACCGGTGGCCGGGCTCGTCGGGCAGGATTCGGCCGTGCCGGTGATGCGCGACGTGTTTGCGCGGATCGGTCCGGTGACGCGGCTCGCCGGTCCGCCGCCGGGCATCCTCGCCTCGGCCGGGGGCGGCCTGCCGCCGCCGATGCGCCGGGTCGGCCGGGCCGCGGATCTCGCCCAGAGCGGGCTGAAGCCGGAGATCGTGTTTCCGCCGGATGCGGCGAAGGTGGAACTGGGGCTCGTCTCGGGCGCGGGAAGCGAGCTGTTCCTGAAGGTGAGGAACGGCCAGCCGCCCTTCACCTGGTATGTGGACGGTCGGCCGGTGGCCCGCGACGCGCTGCAGCGGCAGGCGCAATGGCAGCCATTAGAGCCGGGCTTCGTCGACATCTCGGTGGTGGATGCGATGGGTGCCGCAGCGCGCTCGCGGGTGTTTCTCGACTGAGGCGGGGCTGGCGCGGCCCTGAGCGGCGAGGCACTGGCGGGGTGCGGCGAGACTGGCGGCTGGTGCGGCGGGCAGCGTTCTGCGTGTGCCGGCAGCCCGCGGATGATGCTGGATGTGGCAGTCACGCCAGCGGGGCGGCGCGATGGCCGGCCCCGCTGGGTGTTGTTCTTATCGGCGGATGAGGCGGATGGCCTCGCCGACGATGCCACGGCGGAAGAGCAGCACGCAGAGGACGAAGATGATGCCGATCATGACAGTGACCGGGAAATCCATCGACGCGAAATAGTGCTGCATGGTGACGACGAGCGCGGCGCCGATCGCCGGTCCGAAGATCGTGCCCATGCCGCCGAGGAGGGTCATCAGCACGACCTCGCCGGACATCTGCCAGGCCACGTCGGTGAGCGTCGCGATCTGGAAGACGATGGCCTTGGTCGAGCCGGCGAGGCCTGCAATGGCCGCCGACATGACGAAGGCGCCGAGCTTGTAGCGCTCGACCCGGTAGCCCAGCGAGATGGTGCGGTTCTCGTTTTCCCGGATCGCCTTCAACACGTGGCCGAAGGGCGAGTGGACGATGCGCCAGACGGCGAAGAAGCCGAACAGGAAGATCGCCAGGACGAAATAGTAGATGTTGAGCGGGTCGTTGAGATTGACGATGCCCAGCAGATAGCCGCGCGGCACGCCCTGGATGCCGTCCTCGCCATGGGTGAAGGGCGCCTGCAGGAAGATGAAGAAGATCATCTGCGACAGGGCCAGCGTGACCATGGCGAAGTAGATGCCCTGGCGGCGGATGGCGAGATAGCCGACCAGAAGGCCGATCAGGCCGGCACCGCCGGCGCCCAGCAGGATCGCCGAGAGCGGCTCCCAGCCCCAGACCTTGGCGGCGTGGGCGGTGAAATAGGCCGCGCCGCCGAAGAAGGCGGCATGGCCGAAGGACAGGAGCCCGACATAGCCGAGCAAGAGGTTGAAGGCGATGGCGAAGAGCGCGAAGCAGAGCACGCTCATGATGAAGACCGGATAGACGTAGAACGGCGCGACGAGCAGGCCGACCACGGCGATGCCGGCGAGGACGAAGCCGATGGTCGACAGGTCGCGCTGGCCGGGCTTGCGGTCGGGGGCGACGGCGGTGCCGTCGGTTCCCTCGGTGCGGACTTCGCTGGTGTGATCCAGGCTGGTCATGTCACGCCTCCTTCCCGAACAGGCCGGCGGGCCGGATCATGAGCACGATCGCCATGATGACGAAGACGACGATGTTCGAGGCTTCGGGATAGAACACCTTGGTGAGGCCCTCGAGGATGCCCAGCATGTAGCCGGAGATGATGGCGCCGAGGATCGAGCCCATGCCGCCGATCACCACCACGGCGAAGACGATGATGATGAGGTTGGAGCCCATCAGCGGGCTGACCTGGTAGATCGGCGCGGCCAGGACGCCGGCGAGGCCGGCGAGACCGGCGCCGAGCGCGTAGGTCAGGGTGAGGAGCAGCGGCACGTTGACGCCGAAGGCCTGGACGAGCTGCGGGTTCTCGGTCGCGGCGCGCAGATAGGCGCCGAGCCGGGTCTTCTCGATCAGCAGCCAGGTGGAAATGCAGATGACCAGCGAGGCGACGACGACGAAGCCGCGATAGTTCGGCATGAACATGAAGCCGAGATTGGTGCCGCCGGCCAGGAGCGCCGGGGTCGGATAGGGATTGCCCGCCGCGCCGAAATAATAGCGGAAGGTGCCCTCGATGATCAGCGCCAGGCCGAAGGTGAAGAGCAGGCCGTAGAGATGGTCGAGGTCATAGAGCCGCGACAGCATGGTGCGCTCGATCACTGCCGAGAGCATGGCGACGATGAGCGGCGCGACGATCAGCGCCGGCCAGAAGCCGAGGCCGGTATAGGCCAGCACCAGATAGGCGGTGAAGGCGCCGAGCATGTACTGGGCGCCATGGGCGAAGTTGATGACTCGCAGAAGGCCGAAGATGACCGCGAGGCCGAGGCTCAGAAGGGCGTAGAACGAGCCGTTGATGAAGCCGATCAGCAACTGGCCGAGCAGCGCCGGGAGCGGAATGCCGAAGATCATGGTCATGGCGCGTTACACTCCCACCACTTCGTGCAGCCGGTCCATCCGGGCATCGAGTTCGGAGGTCGGGAAGCTCTCCAGGATGTGGCCGTCCTCCATCAGGAAGAAGCGGTCGGCGACCTTGCGGGCAAAGCGGAAGTTCTGTTCCACGAGAAGCAGCGTCATGCCCTTCTTCTTGAGCTCCATCAGCACATCGCCGATGCGCTGGATGATGACGGGGGCGAGCCCTTCGGTGGGCTCGTCGAGAAGGATGATCTTGACGCCGGTGCGCAGGATGCGGGCGATGGCCAGCATCTGCTGCTCGCCGCCGGACAGCTTGGTGCCCGGCGAATTGCGGCGTTCGGCAAGGTTGGGGAAGAGGTCGTAGATTTCCTCGATGGTCATGCCGCCGGGCGCCACGGTGGGCGGCAGCATGAGGTTTTCGGAGACCGTCAGCGTGGCGAAGATGCCGCGCTCTTCCGGCACGTAGCCGATGCCCGAATAGGCGGTGCGGTGGACCGGCACCTTCATCATGTCGGCGCCGGCGATGCGGATCGATCCCTCGCGCCGCGGCAGAAGGTTCATGATGGCGCGCAGGGTGGTCGTCTTGCCGGCGCCGTTGCGGCCGACCAGGGTGATCGTCTCGCCTTCGTGCAGATCCAGCGAGACGCCGTGCAGGACGTGGCTTTCGCCGTACCATCCGTGCAGATCGCGCACCTCGAGAAGGGCAGGGCCCTGCGGGCGGCCCGGGGCCTCAATCATCTTCGCTTCCCATATAGGCTTCACGCACGCGCGGATCGGAACTCACCGTCTCGTAGTCGCCTTCGGCGAGAATCTCGCCGCGCGCCAGGACGGTGACGTAGTCGCAGAGATCCGCCACGACGTTGAGGTTGTGTTCGACCATCACCACGGTGCGGTCCTTGGCGATGCGCTTGATCAGGGCCGAGATGCGACCGATGTCCTCGATGCCCATGCCGGCCATGGGCTCGTCGAAGAGCAGCACCGGCGGGTCGAGGGCGAGGGTGGTGGCGATCTCCAGGGCCCGCTTGCGGCCGTAGGAGAGTTCGGCGGCATCCAGATTGGCGTATTCGGCAAGGCCGACCGCGTCGATCAGCTCGTGGGCGCGATCGTCGAGCGTGTGCAGCACCCGGTTGGAGCGCCAGAACTGCGTGCCGAGATGCGCCTTGCGCTGCAGCGCGACGCGGACATTGTCCAGCACCGTCAGATGCGGGAACACCGCCGAGATCTGGAACGAACGCACCAGTCCGAGCCGGGCGACATCCGCTGGCTTGACCTTGGTGATGTCCTTGCCGCGGAAGGTGATGGTGCCCGATGTCGGTGTCAGGAACTTGGTGAGAAGGTTGAAGACCGTCGTCTTGCCGGCCCCGTTGGGACCGATGAGCGCGTGGATGGTGTTTTCGCGCACGTCGAGATCGACGGAATTGACGGCGGTAAAGCCAAAGAATTCCTTGGTCAGGCCGCGGGCGGACAGAATCGCCTCTTGCGGGGATACGCTCATCGGCGCGGGGTACTCCTGTCAGCGTTAAAACGCATTGCCGGGATGGACGCCGGCCCGCATGGCCGGCCGGCGTCCGCTGTCAGATCAGCCCTTGGGGAAGGACGAGACGTCGCAGCCGCTTTCCTCGACGGTGCCGTAGGCCTCGTCGCCGGGAACGGTGGCGACCTCCTTGTAGAGGTCCCAGGGTCCGGTGGATTCCTCGGGCGTCTTCACCTCGAACAGGAACATGTCATAGACCATGCGCCCGTTCTCCAGGACCTTGCCGTTCTTGGCGAAGAGGTCCTCGACCGGCATTTCGTGCAGCTTGGCGGCGACCGCCTCGGTCTCGTCGGTGCCGGCGGCCTCGATGGCCTTCAGATACTGCAGGACCGCCGAATAGGTGCCGACATGGATCATGTTCGGCATCTTGCCGAAGGCCTTCATGTAGCGGTCGGCGAATTCGCGGTTCTCGTCGCTCTGGTCCCAGTACCAGCCCTCGGTGAGGTTCAGGCCCTGGGCCGCCTCGACGCCGAGACCGTTGACCTCGGCCAAGGTGAAGAGCAGCGCGGCGAGCTTCTGTCCGGACTGGACGAGGCCGAACTCGGTGGCGGCCTTGACGGCATTCGCCGTGTCGAGGCCGGCATTGGCGAAGCCGACGACCTTGGCGCCGGAGCTCTGCGCCTGCAGCATGAAGGAGGAATAGTCGGTGGTGGAGAGCGGATGGCGCACGGCGCCGAGCACTTCGCCGCCATTGGCCTCGATCACCTTGGTGGCCTCGTTCTGGAGCGAATCGCCGAAGGTGTAGTCTGCGGTGACGAAGTACCAGCTGTCGTCGCCGTTCTTGACCAGCGAGCCGGCCGTGCCCTGGGACAAAGCGCGGGTGTTGTAGGCCCAGTGGAAGCCGTAGGGGCTGCACTGGCCGCCGGCGATCTCGGTCGAGCCGCCGCCGGTGGTCATGGTGATCTTCTTCTTCTCACGCGACAGGCCCTGGACCGCGAGGGCCACGGAGGACGTGGTGAGGTCCATGATCGCGTCGACATTCTGGGTGTCGTACCACTCACGGGCGATGTTGGAGCCGATGTCGGCCTTGTTCTGGTGGTCGGCCGAGACGATCTCGATCGGCTTGCCGAGAACCGTGCCGCCGAAATCCTCGACCGCGAGGCGGGCACCGACGACGGAGCCTTCGCCGGCCGTGTCGGCATAGACGCCGGAGCGGTCGTTCAGGATGCCGATCTTCACGACGTCGTCGGAAATCTCCTGGGCCGCGGCGGGAAGGGCAGCGGTGGCCGCGACGCCGGCAGCGCACAGGGCGACGAGGCTGGTCTTCATGGTCATCAAATCGATTCCTCCCTTGGAGCGCGGTCGTCACCTCCCCGTGACGGCTGTCGCGCAACTGCATTGGATCGGCCAAACCCCATGACTGCAAGCCGAAACTTCAGGCACTTGTCCTGGAATCGGGCAGCCGGCCAGAAAGCGGAACGGGGGCGGACGCCAGCGGCGCCGCCCCCGTTCCCGTGTGCGTCCTACTTAGCGAAGCTGGCGACGTCGCAGCCCGAATCCTCGACCGAGAGGAAGGCCTCGTTGCCCGGCACGGTGGAGATCTCGTTGTAGTAATCCCACGGCTGGGTGGAGTCGTCCGGCGCCTTCACCTGGAAGAGGTACATGTCGTAGACCATGCGGCCGTTCTCCTGAACGGTGCCGCTCTTGGCGAAGACGTCCTCGACCGGCAGCTCGTGCATCTTCTCGGCGACGGCGTCGGTGGCATCGGTGCCAGCCGCCTCGACGGCCTTCAGATACTGGGTGACGGCCGAGTAGGTGCCGACCTGGATCATGTTCGGCATGCGCTGGGTGCGCTCCATGAAGCGCTTGGCGAACTCGCGGTTCTCGTCGCTCTGATCCCAGTACCAGCCCTCGGTGAGGTTCAGGCCCTGTGCGGCCTGGAGGCCGAGGCCGTGGACTTCGGCGATGGTGAAGAGCAGGCCGGCGAGCTGCTGGCCGGCCTGGACGATGCCGAATTCAGCGGCGCCCTTGATGGCGCTGGCGGTGTCGAGGCCGGCATTGGCAAGGCCGATGACCTTGGCGCCCGAGCTCTGTGCCTGGAGCAGGAAGGAGGAGAAGTCGGTGGTGCCGAGCGGATGGCGGACCGCGCCGAGGACTTCGCCGCCATTCTCCTTGACGAAATTGCCGGTCTGCTCCTCGAGGGAATAGCCGAAGGCGTAGTCGGCGGTGAGGAAGAACCAGGTGTCGCCGCCGGCCTTGACCAGCGCGCCGCCGGTGCCGACCGCCAAAGCGTGGGTGTCATAGGCCCAGTGGAAGCCGTAGGGGCTGCACTGGCCGCCGGTCAGCTCGGTGGTCGCCGCGCCGGTGGTGATGGTGATCTTCTCTTTTTCGCGGGACAGGCCCTGAACCGCCAGGGCGACCGACGAGGTGGTCAGCTCCATGATCGCGTCGACATTGTCGACGTCGTACCATTCGCGGGCGATGTTGGAGGCGATGTCAGCCTTGTTCTGGTGGTCGGCGGAGACCATCTCGATCGGCTTGCCGAGAACCGTGCCGCCGAAATCCTCGATCGCCATCTTGGCGGCCTCGACCGACCATTTGCCGCCGAAATCGGCGTAGACGCCCGACTGGTCGTTGAGAATGCCGACCTTGACGACGTCGTTGGACACTTCCTGTGCGCTGACGGTCGCCGGTACGAGGACGGCGGCCGCGGCGGTGCCGGCCAGCAGCAGGCGCGTGAAACTCTGCATATTCGGTGATCCTCCCAGATCGTTCGCTTTCGATCGGGCCCCAGGGCCGATGCCCGGTGAGTCACCCGATCAAGAACAGGACCGATGTTGTGGCCAGCCATCGGAAGGGTGTCAAGCTATACTACGCGAGGCTTAGTATCGGTGCGATCTGTGTTGCGAACGTTGGGTTTTTGTCTGTCGGGGGCTTCCTCTAGGGCATTGATCGACACCGGCCGGCGCGGTGAAACCGGGCGTTCGCGGAGCGGCCGGAACCGAGCTCTGTGGGGCTGCGAAGCCAGCGCTCGGCGCCGCCGAGCCAGCGTGCCAGACGCTTTGCCTTGAGATGGCGGTTGATGTCGTAGGCGCGGTCGCCGCGCCGCGCCAGACGCGCCAGATGGCGAAGCTCGGCGGCCAGATGCGACAGCATCTCCCCTCGGTGCCCTTCGGGAATGAGGCTCGGATCGTCGGCGGCGATCGCCGCGTCGAGCGCGGACGACGGGCGCGCGAATGGCCGCAGCAACGCTGCAAGCTGACGCCGGGCGGCGTGGTCCGCGGCGACTCGCCGGCGCGCCGCGACATAGCTGCGGGCGGCCGCCTCAAGCCGGATCTGCGACGCCGGTCGGTCGAAGGATGGGGTCATGCGGATGTCCTCCTCGGATGTCCGCATGAGCCTGGCCCGCGTGGGCGATGGCGGGGAAAAAATTCCTGTTCGGTTTCACGTCAATGCCGGAGTTTCGGCCTGAATGGTCAATCCGGCAGCCGGGCTCGTGCACCATGAAATAGGAATAATTTCCACAATCGACAGCATCTGGCCTAAGAACGGGGAGATCCCGAAAACAGTGGAGGCAGCGATGCAGGATCAGATCCCGGCCAGAAGCGAAGACATTTCGTCGGACAGGGGCGGCCTGCCGGGCGTTCCGGCGGCGGCAGCGTCAACCGACGTGCCGCCTGCCCGCGACGGCGTTCCGCCGGTCGACACGCGGCTCGGCTGCCGTCTCGCGCGGGAGATCGCCAGCACCTTTCTCGACGTGCCGGTCTGCGACATCGACCGGCCGACCCGGGCCATCGCGCCGATCTGCGAAGCGCGCCATGTGGCGATGTATCTCGCCCATGTGGTCTTCCAGATTCCGCTGACCGGCATGGCCGGGCCGTTCGGCCGCGACCGCACGACGATCGCCTATGCGGTGCGGCGGATCGAGGATCGGCGGGACGATGCCGAATTCGACGCGGTGATCGAACGGCTGGAGCGGCTGGGAACGGCGATCCGGGCGGCACTCGCGCGTAGCGGTGGACGCGGAGAGGCAGCGTGAGGGCGGGGTTCAACGACGACGAATCGCCGCTTGCGCGCCTCGCCAAACGCAGGGGCCGGGACGGCGCGGCGTTCCTGACGGCGGAGGAGGTGGAGGCCGGCGAGCGGTTGCGCGGCCATTTCACCCGGGGCCAGCTCATGCCCGGCATCAGTCAGCGTTGGGACGCGCAGCCGCGCGGGCAAGGCAGCCGCGGTGGCGGCGATGTCTCGGATTCGGCGATCGACGCGCGGCGGCGGGTGGATGCGGCGATCGCGGCGGTCGGGCCGGAACTCTCCGGCGTGCTGCTCGACTTCTGCTGTTTCCTGAAGGGGCTGGAGACGATCGAGCGGGAGCGGCAATGGCCGGTTCGCTCCGCCAAGCTCCTGCTGAAGGCCGGGCTCGGCGTTCTGGCGCGCCATTACGGGCTGGATCGGCAGACGGGCCACCGCGAGGGGCGCATTCGCCGGTGGGGGACCGCCGATTCGCGCCCGACGATCGGCGGGGCGCGAGGTGACGGCGGTCAGCCGGCGGAAGGCTGACGCATGCGGGGCCGAAGCCGGCAGCGCGGCCGCAGCAGGGTGCCGTCCGCGACGGCAGACGCCTCAGGCGGCGGCGAGGGCCTGCCGGGCGTCGTCCTTGATCCGCGCGACCATGGAGCGCAGGCCGTTGGAGCGCTGCGGGCTAAGGTGATCCTTGAGGCCCAGACGCAGGAAGGTCGCCTCGGCATCCGCCTCGAGGATCTCCGGCGCGGTCTTGCCGGAAAACAAGGCGAGCGCCACGGCGACGAGACCGCGAACGATATGGGCGTCGGAATCGCCCAGGAAGGTCAGGTGCGGAGGATTGGCCGTGTCGGATTCGCTGACCAGCCAGACCTGGCTGGCGCAGCCGCGCACCTTGCTCTCCTCGGTCTGGGAGCCTTCGGGCATCGGCGGCAGGGCGCGGCCGAGCTCGATCAGGTAACGGTACCGGTCTTCCCAGTCGTCGAGATATTCGAAATCCGCCGTGATGTCTTCGATCGTCTGCATTCCGCCTCCGGTCTGGCCCGATACGGCCGTGGGACCGCTCTGGTCGCGATATAAGGTCAGCGGGCGGCGATGTCAGGCCCGGCCGGGGATGCGATCTCGGTGGAAGGTGTCAGGCGCGCGGCGCGGGCTGCGGGATCGGCAGGCGGGCCGGCGTCGTGGCGGCGGGCACGGCGGCGTCGGGACGCGGCTGGCTGGCAACCGTCCGGGTCTCCTCCAGCGCCGGCATGGCGAATGTGCCGGCGGCCGGCGTTGCAGTGCGGCCGGGCGTTGCGGGGCGGGCGAGTTCGAGGACCTGCGCCACGGCGCCGGTGACGATGTCGTCCTGGCGGCTGCTTGCAGGGATCGCGCCGGCCGGAACGGGGTGCTGCGGCGCGGGCGTCTTTACGGCGGCGATGTCGGTGGTCGCCGGCTCGCCGGCCTGACCCTGGATCGTGCGATAGGCGAGGGCGAAGCCGTCGCCGATCCGGTCGCCGGCGAACTGCACCAGATCGCCACCGGCCGAGCAGGCGGCGGGCGCCCGGTCGCAGAAGCCCCAGATGTCGGCAATGGCGGCCTGGGCCCCCATCATGGCGGTGAAGGGATCGATGCCGGTCGCCGCGTCGTCGCCGTCGTTCTGGCCGCTGGGCAGGAACAGGGCGACGAGGCCGAGCAGGAAGGCCGATCTGATGATGAAGCGGATCATTTCAATCCCCGAAATGGCAGAGCATGCATCCGGTCCTGGTCGACCGGTCGTTCGATAAGCGCCACCATGCCATGGCCGTTCCAAGGGGACGTTGAAACTGCGACGCGTAGTTGATTCAAATTGTCCGTTTTCCACCGCCGCTTCGGATCGGATGGCCGGCGATGCGGGCATCGGGCGGCGCAAGGAAGCGTTAACCATAAGCGAAGACGGACGATGTCCGAATCTGCGCTGCGCCGGGTATCCGACGGCAACGCCAACGGGAAAAGCCGTGGTTTATGGCTTCCTTAAACCGTCGGTCGCATTATCACGGTCGACCGCCGCCGGACCTCGAATTGTCCTCGACGCCCGGCGGCCTGAATGTGAGTGCGAGTTCTTGTATGACCGAGGCGTTGGACGAGCGACAGACAGGAACACCGGCCGGTGGTGCGCTGTCTCTCATCGGCGAACGGCTCGATGTTCTCGTTCCGAACTCCGTCAGCGACGCGGGTGAGCGCCGGGTGCAGGCGCTGGCGATCGGCGGCCTGATCGGCGCCGGTCTGCTCGCCGCGATTGCATCGCCCATCCTGGCGCTGCTCCAGTCCGGCATTCTCGCCGTGGCCGCGCCGCTGATCGTCGCCGGCATGGCGCTGGCGGCCGCGGCCTATCTGTCGTCCACCGGCGCCATCGACCATGCGACCTGGCTGGGCGGCACGCTCGTCGCCGGCCTGATCGGCTGGGGCGCGCTGTTCGCGCAATCCTCTTCGGCCGCCTGGCTGATCCTGCTGGCGATCCTGCCGGCCGAACTGCTGATCGCCGGCCGTCGCGGACTGGCTGCGGCGCTGGCCGGGTCGACCCTGGTCTTTGCCGCCTGCCTTCTCGCCGTCGGCCCGCCGGTCTTCACCGCCGGTCTCGACCCCGCCTCGGCCGCCCTGATCCTGTGCTATGGCGCGACGCTCGTCCTCCGGCTGGCCCGGCGTTCGACCGGCTCCACCACCGCCACGGTCACGACCTCGGATGTTGCCGTTGCCGGTCCGTCGATCGACGACGCGGCCGCCCTGCTGGATGCGGCGCTGATCTCGCTCGACGCCCGCGGCATGGTGACGGCGGTGTCGCCCGCCGCGCTGACCGGCATCGGACAGGAGCGCGACGCCGTGACCGGCCGCAGCCTCGTCGACCTCGTCCATGTCGGCGACCGCGTGGTGTTCCTGCAGGCGCTGGCGGATGCGCGGCGCACGAAGCAGGTCGTCATTGCGGCAGCGCGCTTGCGCCGCGGCGACGGGACCTATCATCCGGCAGGCCTGCGTCTTCGCGGCTGCGCCGAGACCGGTGCCGTGCATGTGGCCGTCGCGGTCGCGGCGCATGCGGCGGGCGAATCGGCGGACCTGCAGACGGCGCTCGACGCGGCCAATCAATCGTCGGCGGCCAAGAGCCAGTTCCTGGCGGCGGTCAGCCACGAATTGCGCACGCCGCTCAACGCGATCATCGGCTTCTCGGACATTCTCGACCAGGAATTCTTCGGGGGCTTCGAGAGCGATCGCCAGAAGGAATATGTCGGGCTGATCCGCCAGTCGGGCCAGCACCTCCTGTCGGTGGTCAACAGCCTGCTCGACGTGTCCAAGATCGAGGCCGGCCGCTACGAGCTGGTGCCGGAAGCCTTTGGCCTCGGCGAGGCGATGGACCTGGCGGTGGACGTCGTGCGCGAGGAAGCGCGGCGCAAGGATCTGCGCCTCGACGTGCGGCCCGGCTGCCGCGACGAGGAGATCACCGCCGACCGGCGCGCCTGCCACCAGATCCTCCTGAACCTTCTGTCGAACGCGCTGAAATTCACCGAGGTCGGCGTAGTGACGCTGGAAAGCCGGCGGGTCGGCCCGATGGTCGAGTTCTCGGTCAGCGACACCGGCATCGGCATTGCCGAAAGCGATATCGAGCGCCTGGGCCGGCCCTTTGTGCAGGTCTCGTCCGGCACCACGCGGCGCTACCAGGGCACCGGCCTCGGCCTGTCGCTGGTCAAGGGACTGGCCGAACTGCATGGCGGCGACATGACGATCCGCAGCCAGCCGGGCGTCGGCACCATGGTGACGGTCCGCCTGCCGGCGGTCTATGTCGAAGGTGCCGAATCCACACCAAACCTCAAGGAAAATGTCGTAGCTCTGAGCGATGCCCGCACCCAAACGAATCTCCCCCCGCAGACCCTCGAAGCGCGCCGCTCGGCCTAGCATGGGCACGACGCTTCTGGCCCTGACCCGTCGCGGCGCGGCGGGAGTGGCGCGTGCGCTCGCACGCCGTCCGGCGCTGTCGGCGGGCCTGACCGGGTTCGCCATCCTGTTCGGCGGCGTGGCGATCAACGCCATGCACCAGCCGGGACCGCATCCGAGCCCGTTCCTGGCGACGCGCGAGCCGGGCGAGGGCGGCGGCACGCGCGTGGCCGGCAACAACCCGGCGCTGATGCCGGTGCCGCTGGTGCGCGAGGTGCAGACGGCACTGGCCGAGGCGGGCATCTACGAGGCGCCGGTGGACGGCCGCCCGGGGCCGGCGACGGACACTGCGATCCGCACGTTCCAGAGCCGCCACGGCCTGCCGACGGATGGCGCGGCGACGCCGCTGCTGCTGTCGCAGATCCGGCAGGTGACGGCGCAGGCGCCGAACCCGTCGCCGCGGCCGAACGCCATCGCCAGCATCGAGGAGCGGATGCGGGGCATTCCGCGGAACGTGCCCGACAATTCCACCGACGCGCCCGACGACGCCCTGCAGGCCGAGATCGGCAAGCTCAGCGACAGCGAGCTGGTGCGCCGGATCCAGGCCGGGCTGACCTCGGCGCAGGTCGCCGAACTCTCGGCCGACGGCATTCCCGGCGAGCGCACCCGCGAGGCGATCCGCACCTTCGAGGCGCTGGAAGGGCTGGAAGTCACCGGTGCGCCGGACCCGCGGATCCTGGAGCGGCTGATCGAGATCGGCGCGATCCAGTGAGCGGTCGCGCGCGCCGATGCGGATAACCAGCGAACTCCATGTCGCGCAGCTCGTGCGCCGGCTGTTCTCGGCCGGCGACTTCGCCGTCGTCGCCCGCCGCGGCGCCGATCAGGCCGGCGCGATCTTCATCGTGGCCCGGCAGCCGGGCGGGGCGTTTCAGCTGTACGGGCCGGCGCCGCAGAGCCTGAGCGAGGAGAGCGGCGAGCGCCGCTTCGTTCTCGAACCGGCGACGGACGAGGCGGCGCTGGAAGCGCGGCTGGCCCGCGAAGCCCGCTTCGACCCGGATTTCTGGGTGGTGGAAATCGAGACCCGCGACCCCGAAGCCTTCATCGAGCTGGCCACGGAATAGCGCGGCGGCCGATCGGCCTCAGCGCTTGCCGATGGAGCGTTCGACAGCCGGCGGCAGCGTGCGGCGGCCGAAGCTGCGCCGCGGCGCACCGGCGACCGGACGGATCACCAGATCGGCCGATTGCGGCTGCAGCGCCGGCGCGTCGACCATTATGCGGGCCCTCGCGAGGCCAAGGCGCGACCGGCAGTCGTCGACGTCCAGCCCGCGATAGATCGTCTTCATCGCCTCGAAGGCCGCGACATCGGCCCCGATGCGGGGCTTGACCAGCATGATCGCGGTGAGGGCATCGGTCGGGCTGGCCCGCAGCACCTTCAAGGCACGACCAAGCCATTCGCCGCTGGCATCGTCGGCGATGGTCGCAAGGGTCGCGGCGTCGAGGGTCAGCATGCGGCCGAGGCCGGCATAGAAGCGTTCGATCCGTCCGGCGCGAGCTTCCGTGACGAGGCCGGAGATCGAGGTCGCAAGCGGTGCCTCGGCTGCCTGGGGCGCGGCCGGTGTCGCCGGTGCACGGCCGGGGCGGGCAAGCCGGAACAGCTCGGCACGGGCGGCTGCGGCGGCATCCGGGCGGACGGGCGAGGAGGCGGAGGGCTGGGCCGCGACGGGCGCGGTCGCCGGCTTTGCCGGGGCGGCGGGAATTGCGCTCGGGGCCGAAGCGGCGGGGACCGCATTGGCGGCCTCGCGCTCGGCGAGAATGGCGTGGAGGGCAGCGTCCGGGCGCTGGGCCAGCGCCTCCAGATGCCGGCTCTCGAGGCACGGGCTGGCGCGCAGGAACGGCGCCGCGATCTCGAGCGGAGCGCTGCAGATGCGGTCGACGATGCCGACGGGCAGGTTGGGCGCGGAGGCGAGGGACTGGGCGAGCGTGCGCTGGGTGTCGGCACCGAGCTGCGGCCAGGCCGAAGCGACCAGGTCGCCGAACTCGCGCAGCTGCCGTTTGCCGGGCGCGGCCTGGGTCAGGAAGCTCATGGTCGCGGCCGTCACGATGGTGTCGAATCCGCCGCGCCGGATGTCCTTTTCGAGGGAACGGTAGATGCGCGGCAGGACGTCCTTCATGGGGCTCCCGTATGGTTGACCTTTGGTTTCGCCGGGAGGAAGGATTAGCTAAGAAACATTAGCAAGCTGTTAACTGTCGTAGGGTCTGCTGCCCTGCGGACGGCGCGAATGACGAATGCGCCGGTATCAGGACCATCCGGATCATGGTCGATGCGCGATGGTCAGCCCCTGGGTCGACAGCGCCAGATACTGGATGTTGCCGTGCTCCATTGGACGAGGAATCGTACCATGGCAGTCATTGTGAACCTGAACAGCAAGTCGGACAGATATCAGCGGGCGCGGCCGGCCGCGCCGGGCGGCCGCACGACGGCGGAGATCATTCTCCTGCCCTGCGTGCGCCGGGAAGCGATTCCGGAGCGGGCCGGCAAGGGCGCCGTCGTGATGAAACGGCAGGCCTGATCGCAGCGGTCCGGCGTCGGTCGATCGTCCTTCCCCAGCGAGCGGTGCCGGGCGGCATGCCGCCCCATGCGGCGTTCCCGGGCGAGCGAGGGGGACGGCGATCAGCCGTCGCGGTTGGCGGCGGGCTGATTGGCGGTGACCGGCCCGAGCGGGCGGCAGGCCAGCGAACCGATGAATTCCTCGACGGCGGGGCGCTTGCTCTCCTCGTCCACCAGCACGCGGATGGTCATGTAGCCTTCGCTGAGATCGACCTCGACCGGGATGGTGGTGTCGTCGCCGCTGTCGATGTCGGCATTGGCATCGACGATCTGTTCGCGGGTGCCGACCAGAAGGTCGAAGATGCCGTCGACGGCGGAGCGATCGTTGATGCTGTAGAGATTGTCGCCGTTGCGATCGTAGATCGAGGCCGACCAGAAGGTGGTGGGGCCGTAGCTGGCGATCATCCGCACCGGGCCGTCGGCCAGCGAGAAGCGGCAGCTGGCATTGACGAAGGCGGGATCGACGAAGGCGAAGTCGTGGCGATCGGAGCCGGGCGTCGCGGCAATGGTGTCGGGCCCGGCGCTGCGCAGCGCCTCCACGCGGACGGTCTCGTTGAGCGGTCCGAGCCGGGCGAAGCGGCCCCAGGCATTGTTCTCGGCCAGATGCGGCATGGCGAAGATCACCACGATATGGACGAGCGCGGCACCGATGAGGCCGACGACGATGGCGTAGAGCAGCCTAGCGATCATAGCAGGTCTCGAGGGTGATGCTGGGCAGGGCGAGGCTGTCGACGCCGGTGGAGGCGCTGGCGGGCGTGTCGTAGAGCGCCAAGGCGAGGGTGAAGGGACCGGTGCCGGAGGTCGCCAGCCAGTTGCCCGAGCGGGCCGAGGGGCCGAGGGCGATGGCGAAGGAATTGTCTTCCTCGCGCATCAGGCTGTTGGAGGTGAGCCAGCCATTGCGCCCGGCCGCCGGCGCGATGAGCCGGCCTTCCGGGGTGAAGGGCACCAGCGTCCAGATGCGGGCCGGCGGGGTCTGGCCGGCAAGGCGGTAATTGCACTGGCGGCGCAGCGGGTTGCCGGCGCCGTCCTGGTCGGCGGTGAAGAGGATGCCTTCGCCGATGCCGAGCGTCAGATTGCCGAGGCGGGCGAGCCGGGCCTTGGAATAGGGATCGGCGTCCGGCGCGCCGGCAAAGGGATTGGCCTGCCACGGGCCGACCGACACGGTGCCGATCTCGGTCGAGCGTTGCAGCGCCCAGTCGGCGGACCAGCCGCCGAGGCCGAGGGCGATCGACAGGGCAATGAGGACGAGAAGCGCAAGACGCATGGGCGGTCAGATCCGGGGAGGCCGATGGCGGTCTAGCGCTGCGTGGCGGCGGGGGCGCCGGACGCGCTGGCGGCGGCGAGCTGCTCGGGTTCGAGCGGCGGCAGGGCTTCCAGCCGCTCGACGATGTCGTCGAGAACCGCCTGGGCGGCGCGCGACAGCATCTGCGGCCCCTCGGGCGGCGGCGCCTCGCCATCGCTGGTGGCGACCTCGCGCTTTTCGGCCGGGAAGGGATCGTCGATGAACGGGATCGGCTTCAGCTCGATATTCTTGTGGGCCGTCTCCATGAAGCGCTGCCAGGTCATGGCCGGGAGCGAGCCGCCGGTGAGGTTGCGGGTCGGGCGGAAGCTGTCATTGCCGTACCACACGGCGGCGGTGAAATTGCCGGTGTAGCCGACGAACCAGCCGTCGCGGTAGCTCTGGGTGGTGCCGGTCTTGCCGGCGACGCGGGTCATGGAGAGCTGGGAGCGGCGCGCGGTGCCGCGCTCGGAGACGGCGACGAGCATCTCGTTCATGGATTTGGTCGCGTCCTCGGTGAGGATGCGCTTGCGCGGCGGCATGTCGCGGCGGGCATCCCAGATCGTCTGACCGGAGGCGTCCATCAGCTGCATGATGGCATGGCGGTGGGAATCCATGCCGCCATTGACGAAGACGCCATAGGCGGTCGCCTGGTCGAGGACGGTGACCTCGCTGGTGCCCAGCGCCATGGTCTTGTCGCCGCGCAGCGGGGATTCGACGCCCATCTCGCTGGCCAGCGCCGTGACATTGTCCATGCCGACCTTCTGGCTGAGCTTGACGGCGGGCACGTTGAGCGAGCGGGCCAGCGCATTGGCCAGCGTGACCCGGCCGGAGAAGGAGCGGCCGTAATTCTGCGGCGACCAGCGGCCGATGGTGATCGGGCTGTCGACGATGGTGTCGGACGGGGTCATGCCGGCCTGCATGGCGGCGGCATAGACGAAGACCTTGAAGGAAGAGCCCGGCTGGCGCAGCGCGTTGGTGGCGCGGTTGAACTGGGAGACGCCGTAGTCGCGGCCGCCGACGATGGCGCGCACGCCGCCATCCTCGCCGATGACGACCATGGCGCCCTGCTCGACGTCGTAATTCGTGCCGAACTGGCGCAGATGATACTCGACCGATTCATCGGCGAGCTGCTGCAGCCGCATGTCGATGGTGGTGCGGGCGAGGAAGCTGCGCTGCTTGAGGCCAGCCTCGCGGGCGAGGCGCTGCACCTCCTCAAAGGCGAAGTCGAGGAAATAGTCCGGCGACTGGGTGGAGGAGCGGTCGACGGCGACGGCCGGCTGGCGGCGGGAGGCGACGACCTGGCCCTCGGTGACGAAATTGGCCTGGACCATGTTGGTCAGGACCTCGTTGGCGCGGGCCCGCGCCGCCGGCAGGTTGATGTGCGGCGCATAGCGGGCCGGGGCCTTGAACAGGCCGGCCAGCATGGCCGACTCGGCCATGGAGACGTCGCGGATGTTCTTGTCGAAATAGAATTCCGCCGCGGCGGCCGCGCCGAAGGTGCCGCCGCCCATATAGGCGCGGTCGAGATACATGGCGAGGATCTCGCGCTTGGTCAGATGCGACTCCAGCCAGAGCGAGATGAAGGCTTCCTTGATCTTGCGATCGATGGTCCGCTCGTTGGACAGGAACAGGTTCTTGGCGAGCTGCTGGGTGAGGGTGGAGCCGCCCTGGACGACGCCGCCGGCGCGGGCGTTCTCGGACATGGCGCGGGCGAGGCCGAAGAAGTCGATGCCCCAATGCTCGAAGAAGCGCCGGTCCTCGGTGGCCAGCACCGCCTTGATGAAGGAATCCGGCATCTCGTCGATGGGCACGGCGGCGGCCCGCAGCACGCCGCGGCGGCCGATCTCGTCGCCATGGCGGTCGAGGAACTGGACGGAATAGTCGGTTTCCTGGGGCAGGCCCTTTGCCGTGACCTTCATCGCCGGCTGGGCCAGCGCCAGAAGCAGCACGAAGCCGGCCAGACCGAGGGTCAGGCCTTCGCCCATGACCTCGAACAGGAAGCGGTTGAAGCCCCGCACGCGGAACTTGCGGGAGAACACGGTGACGCCTTCCCACCACGCCGCGAAGGCATGGAAGGAGCGCCACAGGCTGGAGTCGATCCAGGCGTCGATCTCGATCAGTCGCGAGGGCTGCCTGCGCCGCCGGCGTTTTTCGGGAGTTTCGTCCAAGGTCAACCTGTCACTCTCGGCCGGACCCCGCGCCCGCGACGCATCTGCGGCCGCGACGCGACGTCCCTTCATCAGGAAGTGCTTGTACCCTATACGTCGAGATCATGAAAAAGTCGCGAGGAAGTGCAGACATTTCAACCATGCGTGATTCCGGCAACAAGCCCTTCTGGCAGGCCAAGAGCCTCGAGGAGATGACCCCCCACGAGTGGGAGTCGCTCTGCGACGGCTGCGGGCGCTGCTGTCTCAACAAGCTGGAGGATTGGGACACGGGCGAGATCGCCTGGACCAATGTCGGCTGCCAGCTCTTGGACGGCGAAAGCTGCCGCTGCCGCGACTACGACAACCGGCAGGCGACGGTGCCCGACTGCGTGTCGCTGGATGTGGCGACGGTGCGCTCGATCGGCTGGCTGCCGCCGAGCTGCGCCTACCGGCTGGTGGCCGAGGGCAGCGATCTCTACTGGTGGCACCACCTCGTTTCGGGCGATCCCGACACGGTGCACCAGGCCGGCGTCTCGGTGCGCGGCCGCACGGTCAGCGAGGCCGGCATGGCGCTGGAGGATTACGAGGATCATCTGGCGGCCTGGCCGGGCGAGAACCCGATGGACGATGCCGCTTAGGGGGGCATGAAAGGGCTAGGAAAAAAGTCCTTGACGGCGTGACGGTGGTCGGGTAGTGTTCATATACAGTCGAGAAATTGCGGGCGGCGGGGTTTGGCTCCGGCGCCCTTTTTGTTGGCCGATGTGGCCGGCGACATGCTTGGGGGCAGGCGCAGCATGGCGGAGCTGTTGTCGGAGCGCCTGTTCGTGCTGCTGCGACGCGAGGTCGAGACGCTGCAGGCCGAGTTTTCGGACAATATTCCTTTATCGCGGGCGGCCGGCGCGGCGCGGGCCCAAGCCGCCAGGACGGCGACCGCCAACGGGGCGAAGCGGCGGGCGCCGGCGAAGGCTGGTGGTGAGGCCGCGCCGGCGCCGCGTCGGGCGAGCGCCAAGGAGCGGGTCGAGAGCATCGGCCAGGCGGCGCGCACCCTGGAAAAGCTCCTGGAACTGAAGCGGCTGGAACGGCTGGCGGTGGAAGGCGGCGACGCGGATGCGGCGGAGACGGCCCGGCTGCGCGACGAGTTTCTGTCGCGGCTGCGCAGCCTCGATGCGCGGCGGCGCGAGGGGGCGACCTTGTTCGATGCCGACGGCGCTTATGCGGGCGATCCGCGGCCGGTGGAGGACGGGCCGGCGGGGCCTTCCGCGCCGACGGACAGCGCATGACCGGCGGGCGGCGGGCTGGCGCGACAAGCGAGGGCGGCGGCGGCGATGAAGGTGCCGATGGCGGGTCGGACCGTGCGGGTTTGGCGCGGGGCGCGGGCGTAGCGGCCAGGATCGACGCGAGCGAGGCGTCGGGCGGCGATGGCGGCGCTGGCGCTGCGGGCGGGGGCGAAAACGGTTCGGAGGTCGAAGGCGCTGCGGCAGGGGACGACGCGGCGCTGCCGCTGCTGTCGGAGGCGGAATACGAGGCGGAAGTGGCCGCGTTGTCGGGCGAGTATCCGGGACCGGTGCTGGCGAGCGCGTCGCCGCACTGGCTGCGGCTGGCGCGGCGCTCGCAATTGCCGCCGCCGGGCCACTGGCGGCAATGGCTGCTGATCGGCGGGCGCGGCTCGGGCAAGACCCGGGCCGGCGCCGAATGGGTGCGGGCGATGGCGGCGGGGGCACCGCCGATCGCCGCGCGCCCGCATGGCCGGATCGCGCTGATCGCCGAAACCCTGGGCGATGCGCGCGAGGTGATGATCGCCGGCGAAAGCGGGATCGTGGCGGCCTCGGTGGAGGGGCGGCCGGTCTATGAGGTGAGCCGGCGGCGGCTGGTGTTTCCGAACGGGGCGATCGCGCAGGTGTTCTCGTCGGAGGACCCGGACGCGCTGCGCGGCTACCAGTTCGATGCGGCCTGGGGCGACGAATTCGCCAAATGGGTACATGGCGAAGCGTGCTTCGACAATCTGCAGTTCGGTCTGCGCCTGGGGGTGCGGCCGCGGGCGCTGTTCACCACGACGCCGCGGCCGATCCCGCTGTTGAAGCAGTTGATGGCGGATGCCGGGACGGCGACGACGCACATGCGCACGGCGGAGAACGCGGCGAATCTGGCGCCGGGATTCCTGGCGGCGATGGAGGCCCGCTACGGCGGGTCGCGGCTCGGCCGGCAGGAACTGGAAGGGTTGATGCTGGAGGCGCGCGAGGACGCGCTGTTCGACGTGGCGGCGATCGACAGGGCGCGGGTGCGCGTGGCGCCGGAGCTGCGGCGGGTGGTGGTGGCGGTGGATCCGCCGGCGACGGCGACGACGCGCTCGGACGCCTGCGGCATCGTGGCGGCGGGCCATGCGGCGGACGGCACGATCTATGTGCTGGCCGATGCGAGCCGGCGCGGGGCCAAGCCGCATCAATGGGCGGGCGCCGCGGTGGCGCTGTTCGAACGGCTGGAGGCGGACCGGATCGTCGCCGAGGTGAACCAGGGCGGCGACATGGTGGAGGCGGTGATCCGCGCCTGCGCGCCGAGCGTGCCGTTTCGCGCCGTGCGGGCGTCGCGGGGCAAATGGCTGCGGGCCGAGCCGGTGGCGGCGCTCTACGAGCAGGGCCGGGTGCGCCATGCGGGGCGGTTTCCGGAACTGGAAGACGAGATGGCCGATTTCGGCCCGGACGGCCTGAGCGGCGGGCGCTCGCCGGACCGGCTGGACGCGCTGGTCTGGGCGGTGACGGCGCTGACCGGCCCGGTGCGCGACCCGCGGGTGCGCGGGCTTTGAGGGCTATATGGCGTCAGCAGGTGTTATTAGGTGCAACATATTCTTGTTTCGACCGTTGCTCGTCCACACATTGTCAATACGGTTGAGCCTATGCTAGGGGAACCGTCGACGAGGTATCGAGACGACGATACCGGATCGGTCATGGAGGACCGAAAATGACTGCTTTGAAAAAAGAAAACAATCTCAACGTTCGGATCAAGAGCGACGAACTGGCCTTGATCAAGCGCGCGGCAGAAACGTGCGGCAAGAGCCTGTCGAGTTTTGTCATCGAGGCTGCGACGTTCAGCGCGCAGAAGGAACTCATGGACCAGCGGTTCCTGCATCTCGATGCGGCGCTCTTCGACTCGATCGCGGAGACGATTTCCCAGCCGGCGAAGGTACATCCGGAACTGGCCTCCCTGCTTCGGAACGGTAGCCAGTGGGCGACTTCCGAGCATTAGGGCTTTTCGCCCCCGAGCCACTGACCGACAGCCACGACTTTTCGGATTTCCGATGCGGAAAGCCGAGCCTCGACGAATGGCTGTCGGACATGGCGCTCCATAATCAGAGCGCGAACTACACGCGGACCTTCGTGGTGCGCGACGCGAACATGCATGTGCGGGCCTATTACGCGCTGTGCGCGGGGATGATCCTGCGCAAGGACGTGCCGCGTTCGCAGCGGCCGCACGGCACACCGAGCGAAATTCCGATCGCGCTTCTCGCCCGGCTGGCGGTGCATGAGGATCTGCACGGACACGGCATCGGGAAGGCGCTTCTGGCCAATGCGCTGCGCAATGCTGCTTCGGCGTCGCAGGCGGTGGCGTTTCGCGCGGTCGTGGTGGACGCGCTCGATGAAGAGGCAGCGCAATTCTACCAGAATCTGGGGTTTCAGCCGACCAAGATCAGTCCGTTGAAGCTGATCATGGCCACGCAGGATATCCTGGCGTCGATGGCCGACTGAAGGCAGGCGAAGTGTCGCCCCTATCCGAGTTCTGTGACCCCGCTCCGGCGGGGTTTTTGTTGTCAGCATGGCGCCTGGCGCGCCGTGATCGACGCTGCGGAGACCATCATGAGCTTGAAGACACGGATCGCCGACTGGCTTGGTGGCGGGAGCGGGGCGCGTGCGGCAGCGGCACCGGGGGAGCGCAAGGGCGTGGGGTCTGCCGGCGGGGCGCTGGTGTTTTCCGGCGGCGGCGATCCGGGCGGATGGAGCGAGCGCGGCTATGAGGGGCTGGCGCGTGCGGGCTTCATGCAGAACCCGGTGGTCTACCGCTCGGTCCGGCTGATCGCCGAGACCGCGGCGGCGATCCCGATGCTGCTCTACGAGGGCAGCCGAGAGGTCACGGCGCATCCGATCCTCGACCTCCTGCGCCGGCCGAACCCGGCCAGCGATGGCCAGAGCCTGACCGAGACCCTGTGCGGGCATCTGCTCCTGTCGGGCAACGCCTATCTGGAGGCGACCGGCATCGACGGGCAGATCCGGGCGCTGCATGCGCTGCGGCCGGACCGGGTGCGGATCGTCGAGGGCAGCGACGGCTGGCCGGAGGCCTATGAATATCGCGCCGGCCACGCGGTGCGCCGGATCGCCGCCGAGGGGAATGGCGAGCGTCCGGCGACGCTCCTGCATGTGCGGCTGTTCCATCCGTTGGCCGAAACGGCGGGCTACTCCCCGCTGGCGGCGGCGCAGACGGCGCTCGATTTGCACAATGCGGCGTCGCGCTGGAACAAGGCACTGCTCGACAATTCGGCTCGGCCGTCCGGCGCGCTGGTCTATCAGCCGGCCGACGGCGGCAACCTGGCGCCCGAGCAGTTCGACCGGCTGAAGGCCGAGCTCGAAAGCGGCTATGCCGGGGCGGCCCGGGCCGGGCGGCCGATGCTGCTGGAAGGCGGGCTCGACTGGAAGGCGATGGCGCTGTCGCCCAAGGACATGGATTTCATCGAGGCACGCAACGGTGCGGCGCGGGACATCGCGCTGGCCTTCGGCGTGCCGCCGATGCTGCTGGGGATCCCCGGCGACCTGACCGATGCGAATTATGCCGAGGCCAACCGCGCCTTCTTCCGCCTGACGGTGCTGCCCTTGGCGGGACGCCTGGCCGGGGCGATCGGCGACTGGCTGGGCGGTCATTTCGGCGCGCCCGACCTGCGGCTGGCGCAGGATCTCGACTGGGTCGAGGGGCTGAGCGCCGAGCGCGAGGCGCTGTGGGCGCGGGTCGGGACGGCGGACTTCCTGTCGCGCTCGGAAAAGCGCGAGGCGGTGGGCTACGGCGCCGAGGGGTGAGGCGTCCGAGAGCAATCGCGACACTTGGTCAAGACCTCGCTAACCACCGGGCGAGGTAAGCCCGTGGAAACCATGCGGCCATCCTTCTCGTGCCTGTCTGTAGCTGCAGTGTCGCGGCTTCGATGAATGCGAGAGGAGCCCGCCGTGAAAGACGACGATGGCGCCATTGGCTGCGCCAGGGCCGGGCTGATCCTGCTGCTCGTGTGCCTGCTGTTCTGGGGCATCGTGTTCTGGTGGATCTCCTGATCGCGCCCGACGGCTGATGGGGCCGCGCGGTTTTCCCGCGTGGCCCGCCGCCTGGGTGGGCGCTGTTGCTGTGTGGCCGAAACCGGCGTCCGGCGGTTCGGGAAACACCCGAAACGTCTTCTGCAATCGACAGACATGACATGTGCCGGGGTCCGTGAGAGCGGGCCGGCCGGCGCGCGACCATCCCATGGAGGTGCCGATGAACGTCGAACCCGTGTCCGTTCTGGCGCTCTGGGCGTCGAAGATCCTCGGCGCGGCGGCCGGGTCGGCGATCTCGGTCGCCTATCTTTTGCCGAAGGGGCGGCGCGAGGCGGCGTCGCGCTTCCTGATCGGCATGGTGACCGGCGTGGTGTTCGGCCCGCCGGCCGGGCTGATGCTGGCCGAGCATCTCGACCTCGGCCAGACCCTGAGCGCCATGGAGCTGGCGCTGATGGGGTCGGCCTCGGCGAGCTTGTGCGCCTGGTGGGCGCTGGGCGTGTTGTCGCGCTTTGCCGACGGGCTGTTCCGCGGCGGCGAGAACCGGCCGTGGAGGAAGCGATGACCGGCGGGCTGCGCGCCCGCACGGCGCCGGGCGTGACCGAGGACGGGGCGATCCGCGGCTATGCGGCGATCTTCGGCGAGACCGATCTCGCCGGCGACGTCATCGAGCCGGGGGCCTTTGCCGCCTCGGTCCTGCGCCGCGGCATGGCCGGCATCGCCATGCTCTGGCAGCACGATCCCGGCCGGCCCGTGGGGCGCTGGCACCATGTGCGCGAGGATCGCACCGGCCTCTATGTCGAGGGCGTCCTGGCGCTGGCGACGGCGGCCGGGCGCGAGGCGGCCGGGCTGATCGCGGCGGGGGCGCTGGACGGCCTGTCCATCGGCTTTCGCACCAGGCTCGCGCGCCGCGGCGCCGGCACGGCCCGGCGGCGGCTGGTGACCATCGATCTGTGGGAGGTCTCGCTGGTGACCTTCCCGATGCAGGAGCGGGCCCGCCTGTTCGCCGGCGTGGCCAGCGCGGCCGATCTGGCCGTACCGCGGCGCGCCCGGACCGCGACCGGCTTTGGCGCCTGACATCTGAACTCTTCTGAAGCGAAACGGAGAATCCGCATGAGCGACCATTCCCATCCGTCCCTCGAGACCAAGGCGCATGCGCCGGAGGCCGGAGCGGCCTTTCACGAGTTCATGCAGGCCTTCGAGAGCTTTCGTGAGGCCAATGACGAGCGCCTGGGCGAGATAGAGAAACGCATGAGCGCCGACGTCCTGACCGAGGAGAAGGTCGACAGGATTTCCAAGAGCCTCGACGAACAGGAGCGGCGTGTCGAGCGGCTGATCCTGAAGGAGGCGCGGCCGGCCCTTGGCGGGGGCGAACGCCGGCCGGCCGCGGGGCCGAGCGAGCATCGCAGCGCCTTCGAGCGCTATGTGCGCGGCGGCGACGAGCAGGGACTGCGGCGGCTCGAGGAAAAGGCGATGTCGAGCCTGACCGGCGCCGATGGCGGCTTCCTGGTGCCGGACGAAACCGAGACCGAGATCGGCCGGCGGCTTGCGGCGATCTCGCCGATCCGCGCCATCGCGACGGTGCGCATGGTCTCGGCCGCCGTCCTGAAGAAGCCCTTCGCGATCGACGGCGCGCAGACCGGCTGGGTGGGCGAGGCCGATGCCCGGCCGCAGACCACCGCACCGCAGCTCGCCGAACTCGCCTTTCCGACGATGGAACTCTACGCCATGCCGGCGGCGACCAACGCGCTGCTCGACGATGCGGCGGTGGATATCGATCGCTGGATCGGCGACGAGGTCGAGCAGGCCTTCGCGGCGCAGGAGGGCGCGGCCTTCGTCAATGGCGACGGCGTGGCCAAGCCGAAGGGCTTCATGACCTATCCGACGGTGGACGAGGGCGCCTGGGCCTGGGGCTCGGTGGGCACGGTGGCGACCGGCGCCGACGGCGGCTTTGCGCCGGGCGAGGCGGCCGACAGCCTGCTCGACCTCGTCTATGCGCTGAAGGCCGGCTACCGGCAGAACGCCAGCTTCGTGATGAACCGCCGCACCCAGGCGAGCGTGCGCAAGCTGAAGGATGGCGACGGCAACTATCTGTGGCAGCCGCCGGCCAGCGCCGGGGCGCGGGCGACGCTGATGGGCTTTCCGACGGTCGAGGCCGAGGACATGCCGGATATCGCCGCGGACGCGAAGGCGATCGCCTTCGGCGATTTCGGCCGCTTCTACCTGGTCGTCGACCGGCAGGGCGTGCGGGTCCTGCGCGATCCCTATTCGGCCAAGCCCTACGTCCTCTTCTACACGACCAAGCGGGTCGGCGGCGGCATCCAGGACTTCGACGCCGCCAAGTTCCTCGACTTCGCCGCCTGACGGGCGGCTGAGCGGCGAGACGGATGACGGCCGGGCGGATGCCCGGCCGTTTGCTTTGGCGGAGGGACGGATGACGATCATCGATCTGGGGCTCGGCGAGGCCGAGGAGCCGGCAAGCGTGGCCGAGGCGAAGGCCTGGGCACGGATCGACCGGGACGACGAGGACGGACTGATCGCTGCGCTGATCCGCGCGGCGCGCGAGTCCATCGAGGCGATGGCCGGGCTGGTCCTGGTGCAGCGGTCCTTCCGGCTGGCGCTCGATCCGGTGCCGGCCGACGGCTGGGTGGAGATCGCCCGCCGGCCGCTGGGGGCGATCACCGGCGTGACCGCCTACGCGTCGGGCGGCGTGCCGGTGATGTTCGACGCCGGCGAGGCCATCGTCGAGCGGGCGCTGGGGGTGGAGGCGATCCGGGTGTCGCCGGGCGTGCGGACGGCAGCGGTGAACGGCGTCGAGGTGGAGTTCGAGGCGGGGTTTGCGGCTGGCAAGGTGCCGGAGAACCTGCGGACCGCGCTGCTGGTGATCGTGGCGGCATCCTACGAGATGCGGGCGGCGGTCGATCCCGGGCAGCAGCCGGCGGTGATGCCGGAGCTCGCACGGTCGCTGATCGCGCCCTATCGGCGGGTGCGGATCTGATGGCGCCGCTGTTCCTCGATCCGGGGCTGTTGCGCAAGCGCGCGGCGCTGCTGGCGCCCGAAGCAGAGCCGGACGGCGCCGGCGGCGCGGCAACGGTTTGGGCCGAGGTGCGGGAGCTGTCGGTGCATGTGGAGCCGGTGTCCGCGGCGGCACGCGAGCGGTTCGACCGCCACGAGGCAACGATCACGCATCGGGTGATCTGCCGTTCGAGCGAGGAGGTGGTGCGCGGGCGTGCCTTCGGCATCGGGACGCGGCGCCTCGTCATCGCCTCGGTGCATGATCCGGACGAGACGGGGCGCTTTCTGATGTGCCGGTGCGAGGAGGAGGCGTGATGCGGATTTCGGTGGAGATGCGGCGGCTGCGCAGCCGCCTGCCGCTCGAACGGCTGGTGCGCGCGGTTCGCAGCCCCGGTCGCTTGCGCTCGACCGTAGCGAAGGGGACCTGGCCGTCGACCTCGAACGTGCCGCGGCATCTCGGCACGCTGGATGATCGCGATACGGGGCCTGGCGACGATCCGCGCGATGCGCGGGGCTCGCCGGCGACGGTCTGATCTTGCGGGCGGGTGCGATCACTTGTGCGCGACGTGGAATAAGAGGTCGCAGTTCGTCTGGCGGACGCAAGGGCACGCCATATATCATCTTGTAGACATCCGTGAGCGAGGAGGATGACATGGCGCATCCCAGTGCCGAACTCCAGACGACGATCTTCGAGACGCTGACCGCCGACCCATCGCTGACATCTTTGTTGGGCGGGCCGAAAGTGTTCGACCGCAGACCCGAACATGCGAGCTTTCCCTATCTGACGCTCGGCCGCACGGCGGTGGTGGACTGGTCGACCGGGACCGAGGACGGCTCCGAGCACATCCTGACCCTGCATGTCTGGGCGAAGGGTGGCGGCAAGGCCGAGACCTACGAGATCATGGACAAGGTGGCCGGCCGGCTGAACGACGCGCATCTGCCGCTGGAGGGCCATCATCTGGTCAATCTGCAACTGCAATTCGCCGAGGCCCGGCAGGAACCGGACTCGGCCACCTATCACGGCATATTGCGGTTCCGGGCGGTAACCGAACCGCTGGCCTGACGGCCAGCCGGCGCGGGGCAAAGGTCCCGCGGACATCCAGGCGACATCGACACGGGCGGTCTTTCGGGGCCGCCCTTTTCTTTGGCCGGTGCCGACCGGCACCGGGGCGGAAAGGACAACGCGAATGGCCGCACAGAGAGGCAAGGACCTTCTCCTGAAGATGGACGAGAACCGGGACGGGAGTTTCGTCACCGTGGCGGGCCTGCGGACCCGGCGGATCGCCTTCAACGCCGAGACGGTGGACATCACCGACGCCGAGAGCGCCGGCCGCTGGCGCGAACTCCTGGGCGGGGCCGGGGTGCAGCGGGCATCGCTGTCGGGATCGGGCATCTTCAAGGATGCCGCCTCGGACGCCAGCCTGCGGCAGGTGTTCTTTGCCGGAGACGTCGTGCCGTATCAGGTGGCGATCCCGGAATTCGGCACGATTACCGGGCCGTTCCAGCTGACGGCGCTGGAGTATGCCGGCGAGCACAATGGCGAGATCACCTTCGAGGCGACGCTGGAATCGGCCGGCGCGCTGGTTTTCGCGGCGGTCTGACGATGGCGGTCAATCGCCATCGCGGCGAGGTGCCGGCGATCATCGACGGGCGCGAGCGCACGCTCTGCCTGACGCTGGGGGCGCTGGCCGAACTGGAGGACGCCTTCGCAGCGGACAGCCTGGCCGGGCTGGCGGAGCGCTTCGGCTCCGGCCGGCTGTCGGCGCGCGACCTGACGCGGATCCTGGCGGCGGGCCTGCGCGGCGGCGGCGCCGATGTCGGCGAGGCCGAAGTGGCGGCCATGCGGATCGACGGGGGGGCGGCGGGTGCCGCGACTGTTGCCGCGCAATTGCTGGCCGCGGCCTTCGGCACGCCGGGTGAGGAGACGGAGCCGGCTCCGCCAAACCCCTGAACGCCGTGCCGGATCGACCGGCGCCCGGCACGGCATTTCCCTGGACCGAGGCGATGCAGGCGGGGCTCGGCCTGTTGCGGCTGTCGCCGCGCACCTTCTGGGCCGCGACGCCGCGCGAGCTGGCGGCGGCGCTGGCGCCCTTCGGCACCGTTGCGGACGAGCCGCCTGCACGCGCCGCGCTGGTCGCCCTGATGCGGCGCTTTCCCGACCGGGATTCTTCGAACTGACGAGGTGACAGGATGGAGCCGGACGAGACCATGAACGTCGCGATCGTCGCCGATACCAGCGGGTTCGAGCAGGCGATGGGGGACTTGACGCAGCGCGCCAATTCCTTCGGCGCGGCGATCGCGTCGGCGATGAAGGGCGCGGTGACGGGCGGACGCTCGCTCGACGGCGTGCTGCGCCAGCTCGGCCAGCGGATCTCGACGATCGCGCTGGATGCGGCGCTGAAGCCGCTGACGGACCTGGCGTCGAACGTCGTCGGCAATGCGCTGGGCGGGCTCGGCGGCGGGGGCGGCGTGCGCGCCGCGACCGGCATCGTGCCCTTCGCCAAGGGCGGTGTGGTCGCCGCGCCGAGCTATTTTCCGACGGCCGGCAAATTGGGCCTGATGGGCGAGGCGGGGGCGGAGGCGATCCTGCCGCTGCAGCGCGGCGCCGACGGAACGCTGGGGGTGGCGAGCACCGGTGCGCCGGCCGGCCCGTCCATCGTGTTCAACGTGACGACGCCCGATGCGACGAGCTTCCGGCGGTCGGAGGCGCAGATCCAGGCGATGCTGGCGCGGGCCGCCAGCCGCGGCCGACGGGGATTGTGACCATGGCAATCGAAGCCTTCAGCGAGGCGCGGTTTCCGCTGCGCGTGTCCTTCGGGACCAGCGGAGGGCCGGAGCGGCGCACGGAGATCGTGCGGCTGTCGACCGGCTTCGAACATCGCAACCAGCGCCACCGCCATTCCGTGCGCCGCTACGATGCGGGGTCGGGCGTGCGCAGTCTCGCCGATCTGGTGGCGGTGCTGGATTTCTTCGAGGCGCGGCGGGGCCGGCTGACGGGGTTCCGCTTTCGCGACCCGCTGGACTGGCGTTCCTGCGCCTATGGGGGGAGCCCGAGCGCCCTCGATCAGGCGATCGGCGTGGGCGACGGGGTGACGACGGAGTTTGCGCTGGTGAAGCGCTATGGCCTGGGGGCGGACGCCTATGTCCGGCCGATCGCCAAGCCGGCCGGGGACACGGTCCGCGTCGCGGTGGACGGCAGCGAGGTCGCGGCGGGGATGGCCGTCGACCCGGCGACGGGGATCGTCACCTTCGCCACCCCGCCGGCCGAGGGCGCGGCGATCACCGCCGGCTACGATTTCGACGTGCCGGTGCGGTTCGACATGGACCAGCTGACCGTGAATGTCGCGGCCTTCGAGGCCGGAGAGATCCCGTCCATCCCGCTGATCGAGGTGCGCCCATGAGACAGATTCCCCCGGAACTGGCGGCGCATCTGCAGGGACCGCAGACGACGCTCGCCCATTGCTGGCGCCTGACCCGCCGGGACGGCGTTGTGCTGGGCTTCACCGATCACGATGCGGCGCTGGTTCTTGCGGGGACCCGCTTCGAGGCCGCGACGGGCCTGACCGGCAGCGAGGCCGAGGAGATGCTGGGGCTGGCGGCGGCCAGCCGCGAGGTCGAGGGAGCGCTGGATTCCGCTGCCATCGACGAGGCCGACATCCGGGCAGGGCGCTACGACGCGGCGCGGATCGAGACCTTCGTCGTCAACTGGCAGAGCCCGGAGGAACACGTCCTCGTCGATGTGGCGGAACTCGGCGAAGTGAAGCGCGGCGAGACCGGCTTTGCCGCCGAACTGCGCGGTGTCGCAGCACAGCTCGACCGGGTGCGGGGGCGGATCTACCGGCGGCGATGCGATGCGGTGTTCGGCGATGCGCGCTGCGGATTCGCGGCCTCGGCGGCGCCCTACACGATCGAGACGACTGTCGTGGGCGGCGAGGGATCGCGGATGGTCGTCGCCGGCACGCTCGGCGGTGCGCCGGCGCTGTTCCAGAACGGCCGGGTGACGGTGCTGGGCGGAATGGCCGAGGGGCTCGGGGCCGACATCGTCTCGGCCATGCCGGGCGGCGGCGGGACCGTGACGCTGGCGCTGGCGGAGGCGCCGGGGGCGACGCCGTCGCCGGGGGACCCGGTACGACTGGTGCAGGGATGCGACAAGCGCTTTGCCACCTGCCGCGACCGGTTCGGCAATGCGGCGAATTTTCGCGGCTTTCCGCACATGCCGGGCGGCGATGCGGCGCTGGCCATCGCCAAGAGCGACGGGCGCCATGATGGCGCGCCGGTGGTGCCATGAGCATGGTGGAAACAGGCGCGCGTGGTGTTGGTAGCGATGGCGGCAGGGCGGCCGCCGATGATGGTCTGCCGCTGGCGCTGATCGTGGCGCGCGGCTTCCTGGGGACGCCCTATCGCCATCAGGGCAGCCGGCGGGGCGTCGGCTGCGACTGCCTCGGCCTGTTGCGCGGTGTCTGGCGCGAGCTGCATGGCGCCGAGCCGGAGGATCCGGGACCCTACCGGGTCGACTGGGCGACGCGTTCGGGGCCGGACCGGCTACTGGAGGGCGCACGGCGACACCTGCGGGAGATCGCCCGCACCGATGCGCGGCCCGGCGACGTCCTCCTGTTTCGCTGGCGGGTCGGCGCGCCCGCCACCCATTGCGGCATCCTCGACGCGGGGGATCGTCTGATCCACGCCTATGAGGGCGCTTCGGTCGTTTCCTCGCCGATGCCGCATGCCTGGACGCGCTGCATTGCCGGCGCCTTTCGCTTTCCGGAGTAGACCATGGCGACGATCCTGTTGCAGGCGGCCGGCGGTCTCGTCGGCGGTGTGCTGGGCGGGCCTTTCGGCGCGGTGCTCGGCCGCGCGGCCGGCGCCCTGGCGGGCGCCTCGATCGACGCGGCGCTGTTCGGCACGACAAAGCGGACGGAAGGGCCGCGGCTGACGGAAAGCCGGATCATGGGCGCCGACGAGGGCGCCGGCATTCCGCGGGTCTACGGCACGGCGCGGGTGGCGGGGCAGGTGATCTGGGCGACGCGCTTCGAGGAGGATTCGGCCACCGAGCGGCGCGGCGGCAAGGGCGGCGGCCCGAAGGTCGAGAGCACCACCTACAGCTATTACGGCAATGTCGCCGTCGGCCTGTGCGAGGGGCCGATCGCCGGCATTCGCCGGATCTGGGCGGATGGCGAGGAGATCGACCGCGAGCAGGTCGTTCACCGCGTCTATCCGGGGAACGAGATCCAGGCGCCCGATCCGCTGATCGAGGCGCGGCAGGGGGCCGGCAATGCGCCGGCCTATCGCGGGCTTGCCTATCTCGTCTTCGAGCGGCTGCCGCTGGAGCGCTGGGGCAACCGGCTGCCGCAGATCACCTGCGAGATCCTGCGTCCGGTCGGGCAGATGGAGACGCAGATCCGTGCCGTCACCATCATTCCCGGCGCCAGCGAGCACGGGCTCGATCCGCTGCCGGTGCGCGAGCGGCTGGGGCCGGGCGAGGACCGGCTGATCAACCGCAACATGCTGTTCGGACCGAGCGACTGGACGGCATCGCTGGACGAGCTGGAAGCGCTGTGCCCGGCGCTGGAGCGGGCTGCGCTGGTGGTGTCCTGGTTCGGCGACGATCTGAGGGCCGGACACTGCACCTTGCGGCCGGGGATCGAGCTCGGAGCCCGGGACGAGACCGAGGAATGGCGGGCAGGCGGCGTCGGTCGCGGCGGGGCAAGGCTGGTCAGCCGCGTCGATGGCGGGCCGGCCTTCGGCGGCACGCCGAGCGACCGGGGCGTCTCGCGGGCGATCGCCGATCTGAAGGCGCGCGGGCTGGCGGTCACCTATTATCCCTTCGTCCTGATGGACGTGCCGCCGGGCAACGGGCTGCCCGATCCCTATGGCGCGGGCGAACAGGCGGCGTTTCCCTGGCGCGGGCGGATGACGCTGGATCTGGAACCGGGCCGGGCCGGCTCGACCGACGGCACGGCGTCGGCCCGCGCCGCCATCGCGGCCTTTCTGGGCACGGCGGGGCCGGAGCATTTCTCCGTCGCGGGCGGAGAGGTCGTCTATGCGGGGCCGGCGGAATGGTCGTATCGGCGGATGATCTTCCATCAGGCGGCGCTGGCCGCCACGGCCGGCGTCGACGCCTTCGTCATCGGCTCGGAAATGCGGGGACTGACCCGCATCCGCGACGAGACCGGGGCGTTTCCCTTTGTCGAGGGGCTGATCGCCATTGCCGAGACCGTGAAGGCGATGCTGCCGGAGGCGGTCGTGACCTATGCCGCCGACTGGAGCGAATATGCCGGTTACCAGCCGGCGGATGGTTCGGGCGACGTCTTCTACAATCTCGATCCGCTCTGGGCTTCGCCGGCGATCGACGTGGTCGGCATCGACAATTACCTGCCGCTCGCCGATCTGCGGGACGCAGGCGAGGATGCGTCGGCGGACGAAACGCCCTCGCAATACGACCGGGCGGCGCTGCGGAGCGGCATCGCCGGCGGCGAATATTTCGACTGGTACTATGCCAGCGCGCGCGACCGCGCGGCGGGGCTGCGCACGCCGATCACCGACGGTGCCCATGGCAAGCCCTGGGTCTATCGCGCCAAGGATCTGGCAGGGTGGTGGGCGAATGCGCATGTCGAGCGGCGCGGCGGCGTGGAGATTGCCGGGACCTCGCCCTGGGTACCGAGAGGCAAGCCGATCTGGTTCACCGAGCTCGGCTGCCCAGCCATCGACAAGGGCGCCAACCAACCGAATGTCTTCGTCGACCCGAAATCCTCGGAGAGCCATACGCCGCATTTCTCGGCGGGGGGCCGTGACGATCTCGCCCAGCGCCGCTTCGTCGAGGCGCATCTGGAGTATTGGGATCCGGCCTCGCCGGTCTTCGATGCGGCGGCCAACCCGGTTTCGCCGGTCTATGGCGGGCGAATGGTGGTGCCGGACGCCATCCATCTGTGGACGTGGGACGCGCGACCCTATCCGCCGTTTCCCGAGCGGTCCGATGTCTGGGCCGATGGCGACAACTGGCGGCGCGGCCACTGGCTGAGCGGCCGGTTGGCGAACGCCCCGGCGGATGCGCTCTTTGCGGCGATCCTGCGCGATCACGGCATCACGGATTTCGACGTCTCGGCGGTGGATGCGGTCGTGACCGGTTTTGTTGCGGGTGGGCCCGGCTCGGCCCGCCAGGCGCTGGAGGAGTTGATGCGGCTGTCCGGGACGGTCGGCCATGTGGCGGCGGGACGGCTGGTGCTGCGCTCGCTGGAGCGGCTGCGGCCCGAAGCGACAATTACCGCCTTTGCCGACGGGGAGGGCCCTTATGTGGAATTGCGCCGGGCCGATGCGAGCGAGCGGGCAGAGGAGGTCTCGCTGGGCTATCTCGATCCGGCGCGGGCCTATCAGCCGAGCGCCGCCGAGGCGGTGCGGGCGAGCGCCGACCGGCCGCGCAAGGAGATCGTCGAACTGCCGGTGGTGCTGGATGAAGCCCATGCGCGGGAACTGGCGGCCGCGATGCTGGCGGAAATGGGCGGGCATGCCGAGACCGCGCGCTTCGGGACCGCGACATCGGAACTGGCGCTGGAGGCCGGCGACACGGTGCGGCTCGACGGCCGGGGCGGGGCCTGGCTGATCACCCGGATCGAGACGGGGCTCGCCCGCCAGATGGAAGCGCGGCTGCTGCCGCCCCGGCGTCGCGCCTATCCCGACCAGGGGGAACCGCCGCCGGGGCCCGGCCCGCTGGTGCCGCTGGGTGCCTCGCGGCCGCTGGTGCATCTGCTCGACCTGCCGCTGCCTGAGGGCGGCGACGCGATCGCCGGGGCGCGCTTCGCGATCCACGCGAGGCCTTTCGCGGGCTATGCCGTCGGCGTGTCGCGTACGGGCGACGGCTTCGACACACGCAGCATCGCCACCCGAGCGGCGACGACCGGGGCGCTGATCGAAGCGCTGGAGCCGGGTCCCCGCGGCGTGCTCGACCGGGGCACCCGGCTGGTCGTGCGGCTGCATCGCGGAACGCTGTCCTCGATCGACGAGGGAGCGCTGCTCGATGGCGGCAATCTCTGCGCCGTTGAGAGCGCGTCGGGCGCCTGGGAGGTGCTGCAGTTCGCCGGCGCCACAGAGACCGCGCCGCAGGTCTTCGAGCTGAGCGGATTGCTGCGGGCGCAGGGAGGCACCGAGGATGCGATGGCGGCGGGCGCTGCGCCGGGGGCGGCCTTCGTGCTGCTCGACGCGGCCTGCGAAGCGCTGGGCCTTGGTACCGGCGAGGTCGGGCGCGACCTGGCGATCCGCGTATCGCCGCTCGGCCGGCTCGCCGACGATCCGGCGGTCGTCACACTGCCCGCCACCCTGGGGGCGCGCTCGGTGCGGCCGCTGTCGCCGGTGCATCTGCGCGCGGAGTTCCAGCCGGACGGCGCGCTGGAGTTGGCGTGGATCCGGCGGACGCGGATCGGCGGCGATGGCTGGGACGGGCTCGACGTGCCTTTGGGCGAGGAGCGCGAACTCTACAGCATCGAAATCGACGACGGATCGGGGGCGGTTCTTGCCCGGCAGACCGAGCTGCCGGCGTTGGCAGTCACGGCGGCGGAACAGCACGCCGCCTTCGGCGCGCTGCCGACGACGGTGACGGTGACCGTCGCCCAGACGAGCCCGGTCTGGGGCGACGGGACGCCATCCGTCCAGACCTTCATCCGTCCGGGCTGACCCGGCAATTCAAGGCAACAGGAGGAGAGGCGAGATGAGCGATGCAAAACCCTGGTACCAGTCGCGCAGCATCTGGGGCGGGCTGGTGGCGCTGGTCGCCGGCGTCGGCGGGATGGTTGGCGTCGAGATCGACGCGGCCACCAGCGAGACGCTGATACTGTCGCTGACCAATGGCGCCGCGGCCATCGGCGCGGTGGTGGCGATCCTCGGCCGGTTGGCGGCGCAGAAGACCCTGCGATAGCGGACGGCTGGGGCCGGAGCCGTCACGCGTCCGCCCGGATGCGTGGCGGTTTGGCACGCCGGAAGTGCCGGAGCCTGCCGGAATCGTCGCGCGAACCCGCATCATTCATGGGCGGTTCAGCGAGACCTTGCTAGGAAGGGGTCGGCTGCCATGTCTGTGGCCGGTGGCGTTCCGATCTAGCTGGGCAATCCATGACCCGAATTCGTACCATCTTTCTTGTGTTTCTCGCCGCCCTGACGCTGGGGGCCGGGCCGGTCGTCGCGCGTGACGGTGCGGGCGACTGGCCGCAGCAGCTTCGCCGGGCGGCGCCCGTGACGGACGGTCTGGTGCGCCTGGCCCAGGCCGATTGCTCGAGCGCCGGGTCCAAGGCCGCGGCGCAGACCGGCGGCGAGGTGCTGTCGGTCTCGACCCGCACCGAAGGCGGCCAGACGGTCTGCGTGGTGACGGTGCTGGTGCCGGGCACCGATGGCGGCCGACCGCGCAAGACGACGGTGACCATTCGCCCGTAAGCCTGGCAGCGCTGGGTCCGGCCGGGCAAGCGCGCGATCCGGCTTCGAGTGATGCCGGACGAATTGCAGAGAGGGGACGATCCGCATGCGGATACTCGTCGTGGAGGACGACCAGACACTGAACCGCCAGCTCGTGGAGGCGCTGAACGGCGCCGGCTACGTGGTGGACAAGGCGATGGACGGCGAGGAGGGGCATTTTCTCGGCGATACCGAACCCTATGACGCGGTGGTGCTGGATGTCGGCCTGCCGCTGATGGACGGCATCAGCGTCCTGGAGCGCTGGCGGCGCGACGGCCGCACCATGCCGGTGCTGATCCTGACCGCCCGCGACCGCTGGAGCGACAAGGTCGCCGGCATCGACGCGGGCGCCGACGACTATGTCACCAAGCCCTTCCATGTGGAGGAAGTGCTGGCGCGGCTGCGGGCGCTGATCCGCCGGGCGGCCGGCCATGCCTCTTCGGAGATCCATTGCGGGCCGCTGCGGCTCGATACGCGTGCGGCCCGGGTGACCCTCGACGGCACGGCGCTGAAGCTGACCTCCCACGAATACCGCCTGCTCGACTATCTGATGCACCATCAGGACCAGATCGTCTCGCGCACCGAACTGATCGAGCATCTCTACGACCAGGATTTCGACCGGGACTCCAACACGATCGAGGTGTTTGTCGGGCGGCTGCGCAAGAAGCTCGGCGGCGCCGAACTGATCGAAACCGTCCGCGGGCAGGGCTACAGGATGCATGATGGCGGCACCGGCGGTTAGGTCGCTCACCGCCCGGGTCATCCTGCTGTCGAGCGTATGGGCGATCGTCGCCTTCGCGGTGGCCGGCGGTCTGATCTCGACGCTGTACGAGCGGACCGCGCGCAAGGGGTTCGAGGACCTCCTGACGGCGCAGCTCTACAATCTCGTCAACAGCGTCAGCGTCGGCGATTCCGGCTATCTGTCGGGCTCGCCCGACCTCGGCGACCTGCGCTACCTGCAGCCCTTGTCGGGCTGGTACTGGGAGGTCGTGCCGGCCAGCGCCAACACGCAAGGGAGGCTGAGTTCCGGCTCGCTGGGGATCCTCGACGTTCCGCCGACGGCGACCGCGCAGGTGCCCTTCGACGCCGCCTATCGGCGCAGCTACGATGCCGACGGCCTCGACGGCGAGCAATTGCGGATCATCGAGACGGAGGTCGTGCTCGACAGCCAGAACCATGCGGCGCGGTTCCGGGTGATGGGCAATGCCAGCGTCGTGGCCGCCGAAATCGGCGAGTTCGACCGCATCCTCACCCTCTATCTCGGCGCCGTCGGGCTGGGGACGGTGCTGGTCAACGGCCTCGCCATCCTGTTCGGGCTGGGGCCGCTGCGGGCGGTGCGCGCGGCGCTGAGCGACGTGCGAACGGGCCGGGCGGAGCGGCTTGAAGGGCGTTTTCCCATCGAGATCGAGCCGCTGGCGGTCGAGATGAACGCGCTGATCGACAACAATCGCCGCATCGTGGAGCGCTCGCGCACCCAGGTCGGCAATCTCGCCCATTCGCTGAAGACGCCGATCGCCGTGCTCGTCAACGAGGCGAGCGCGATGGGCCGTGAGCGCGGCCAGGTGATCGGCGACCAGGCCGAGCGGATGCGCCAGCAGGTGCAGCATTATCTCGACCGGGCGCGGGTGGCGGCGCAGAGCGAGGGCGGCGTGTTCCGCACGCCGGTTGCGCCGACGCTGGAGCGGCTGGTGCGGGTGGTCGCCAAGCTCAACCCGGGCGTCGATCTCGATTTCGACGCGGAGGCCGCGGCCGATCTGGTCTTTGCCGGCGAGAAGCAGGATCTGGAAGAGATCGCCGGCAATCTCCTGGAAAATGCCGGGAAATGGGCGAAGGCCCGTATCCGCGTTTCGGCCGAGGCGACGGGCGCCGACCGCGTCTCGGTGAGCATCGAGGATGATGGGCCGGGGCTGACGGCGGAACAGATCGTCGAGGCCAAGAAGCGCGGCACGCGGCTCGACGAGGCGACGCCTGGCAGCGGGCTGGGCCTGTCCATCGTTCTCGACATGGTGCGCGAATATCGCGGCGTCCTGGATCTCGGCCGCTCCGAACTGGGTGGCCTGAAAGCCACGGTGACGCTTCCCCGCGCGCCGGGCGGCCTGGCCGCTTGACATGCCGGGCAAGACCCATGATCTCCGACAGGCCTTCCCTGGCGCAGTCTTGCGACGGGCCTGCCGTATTCGGATGGATCATATGCGCATTGTCTTGAAGCTTCTGGTTCCGGTTCTGGCGCTTCCCGTGTCCGGTTGCCTGAGCGCCGGGTTCGGCGGCGGAACCCTGTCGCCGCCGACCGAGGGCGTCGCGGCGCTGGACGGCGGGCTGATCGGGCAGGATCCGGTGGGCCGGACGCTGCCGGAGGACGCCCGTGCGCGGGCGCTGGAGGCGGAATTCCAGGCGCTGAACTTCGCCACGGCCGGACAGCCGGTCGCGTGGAACGCCGACGGCTACAGCGGCGAGGTCGTGCCGACCCAGCTCTACCGCGTCGGTTCGCAGGACTGCCGGGGCTATTCGCATGTGTTCCAGGGCGAATCGCCGGCGGTGAAGGCGGTGGGAACCGCCTGCCGGACGGCCAGCGGCTTCTGGAAGCCGGTCGTCTGACGATCATGCGGCGCGCGGTCGACCTGCTTCGCCGCAGAGGGCGGGCGAGGCCGAAGGCCGCGTTTCCTTTGGCCGTCGCCGTGAGTATAGGGATGGCATGATCTTCTGGTTTATCGCCGCCGTGATGACGGCGGCCGTCACGCTTCTCTCGCTGTGGCCGCTGCTGCGCTCCCGGCAGGAGCATCTGGCCAGTCGTGCCGAGCACGACGTGGAAGTCTATTCGGCGCAATTGCGCGAGCTCGACGCGGATGTGGCGCGCGGCGCGATGGCGCCCGCCGAGGCCGAGACCGCACGGGCGGAGATCGGCCGGCGCCTGCTGCGGGCCGCCGATCGCGGCAAGAGCGAGAGCCAGGCGGGCACCGCGTCGTGGCAGCGGCCGCGCATGCTGGCCGCCATCGTGGCCGTCGCGCTTCTCGTGCCGATCGGCTCGGTGGTGCTGTATGCCCAGCTCGGCGGCGCGGGGCGCCCCGATGTGCCGCTGGCCGGACGCAGCGCGCCGGCGAGCGGTCCCGGCGACATCCAGACCCTGATCGCGGGCGCCGAGGAACGGTTGCGCGCCGAGCCGGAGGACGGCCGCGGCTGGGACGTGCTGGCGCCGATCTATCTGCGGATCGGCCGTGTCGAGGATGCGGCCGAGGCCTTTCGCAACGGTATTCGTCTCAACGGCTCGTCGGCCGCCCGCGAGAGCGGACTGGGCGAGGCGCTGACGCAGCTCGCCGGCGGCGAGGTGACGGACGAGGCTGAGGCCGCCTTCGAACGGGCTGTCGCCGCCAATCCCGCGCATCTGCCGGCGAAGTTCTTCCTGGCGCTGAACCTGTCGCAGGAAGGGCGCCGCGACGAGGCCGTGACCGCCTGGACGCAGCTCGTCGAGATGAGCCCGCCGGATGCGCCGTGGCTGGAGATCGCCAATGCGGCGATCGCCGATGCGCGCGGCGAAGCGCCCCCGGCAGCGTCGACGGCGGACGCCGGAACCGCGGCACCGGCGCGCGGGCCCGGCGAAGCCGACATCGCCGCTGCCGCCGACATGGCGGCGGAGGATCGCCAGGCGATGATCGAGGGCATGGTGTCGCAGTTGGCCGCCCGGCTGGAAACCAACCCGAACGATGTGGAAGGATGGAAGCGCCTGATCCGGTCCTATACCGTCCTCGGTGACGACGAGGCGGCGGGCGCGGCCTATCGCACGGCGCGCCGGACCTTCGCCGCCGATTCCGCAGCCGGCCGGGAAATCGCCGCTTTCGGCGACGAGCTTGGGCTGACCGCCGAGGGAGAGACGCAGACACAATGACCCGCAAGCAGAAGCGCCTCGCCTCGATCGCCACGATCCTCGTCGTCATCGGCGGCGCGGCCGCGCTCGTCCTGACCGCCCTGTCCGACAGCGTCGCCTATTTCCATTCGCCGAGCGACATCGTCGCCAAGGCGCCTGCGCAGAGCCAGCGCATCCGGCTCGGGGGTCTCGTGGAGACCGGCTCGGTCGTGCGCGACGGCTCGCAGCATGTCAGCTTCAAGGTCACCGACTCGCTGGAGAGCGTCGAGGTCGCCTATACCGGGCTCCTGCCAGACCTGTTCCGCGAGGGACAGGGCGTCGTCACCGAAGGCACGCTGGGGCCGGACCGCATCTTCATCGCCGACACGGTGCTGGCCAAGCATGACGAGACCTACATGCCGAAGGAGGTCGTCGACGACCTGAAGGAGCGCGGGCTCTGGGAGGACGGCAAGGGCATGGTGAACAAGGACACGCCCGAGGCCGTGGTGACGCAGACGTCGGGGGCCGGCTCGTGATCGTCGAGATCGGCCATTACGCCCTGATCCTGGCGCTGTCCCTGTCGCTGGTGCAATCGGTGCTGCCGGCGATCGGGGCGCGCAGCGGCGACGCCCGGCTGATGGAAACCGGCACGATCACCGCGACCGGTGCCTTCGTTCTCCTGATGCTGTCCTTCTCGGCCCTGACGGCGGCCTATGTGACGTCGGACTTTTCGGTCCTCAACGTCTTTCAGAATTCGCATTCGCTGAAGCCGATGCTCTACAAGGTCACCGGCGTGTGGGGAAACCACGAGGGCTCGATGCTCCTGTGGGTCTTGATCCTCAGCCTCTTCGGCGCGCTGGTGGCGCTGTTCGGCCGCGACCTGCCGGCCAGCCTGAAGGCCAATGTGCTGGCGGTGCAGGCCTGGATCACCGCCTGCTTCCTGCTCTTCATCCTGACCACGTCGAACCCGTTCACCCGCGTCTTTCCGGCGCCGATGGAGGGGCAGGACCTCAATCCGATCCTGCAGGACATCGGTCTCGCGATCCATCCGCCGCTGCTCTACCTCGGCTATGTCGGCTTCTCGATCGCCTTCTCCTTCGCCGTGGCCGCGCTGATCGACGGCCGCATCGACGCGGCCTGGGCCCGCTGGGTGCGGCCCTGGACGCTGACGGCCTGGGTGTTCCTGACCGCCGGCATCGCGATGGGCTCCTACTGGGCCTATTACGAGCTCGGCTGGGGTGGCTGGTGGTTCTGGGACCCGGTGGAGAACGCCTCCTTCATGCCGTGGCTGTCCGGCACCGCGCTGTTGCATTCGGCGCTGGTGATGGAAAAGCGCTCGGCCCTGAAGATCTGGACAATCCTTCTGGCGATCCTGACCTTCTCGCTGTCGCTGCTCGGCACCTTCCTGGTGCGCTCGGGCGTCCTGACCTCGGTGCACGCATTTGCCACCGATCCGACCCGCGGCGTCTTCATCCTCGCCATTCTGTGCCTGTTCATCGGCGGGTCGCTGGCGCTGTTTGCGCTGCGCGCCTCGTCGCTGGAGGCGGGCGGCCTGTTCGCGCCGATCAGCCGCGAGGGGGCGCTGGTCGTCAACAACCTGTTCCTGACGACGGCCACCGCGACGGTGCTGGTTGGCACGCTCTATCCGCTGGTGCTGGAAGTCCTGGGTGGTGCCAAGATCTCGGTCGGCGAGCCGTTCTTCAACCTCACCTTCGGCCCGCTGATGGTGCCGCTGCTGTTCGCCGTGCCGTTCGGCCCGCTGCTGGCCTGGAAGCGCGGCGATCTGCTGGCCGCGGCGCAGCGGCTGTATTTCGCCATCGGCGCGGCGATGCTGACCATCCTCATCGCCGTGGCGCTGACCTCGGGCACGCGCATCCTGGCGGCGCTCGGCTTCGGCCTCGCGGTGTGGCTGATGGCCGGCGCCCTGACCGATCTGTTCGTGCGGGCGAATTTCGCCAAGGTCGGCTGGCGCACGGGTCTTGCCCGCATGCGCGGGCTGCCGCGCTCGGCCTTCGGCACGGTGCTGGCGCATTTCGGCCTCGGCGTGACGGTGCTCGGCGTGATCACCGCCTCGGCCTTCCAGACCGAGACCGTGACCGCGATGCGGGCCGGGCAGACGGTGAGTGCGGGCGGCTACGAGGTGCGCTACGAGGGCGCCCAGCAGCGGCAGGGGCCGAATTACGAAGAGCAGGTGGGCACGTTCACGCTGCGCCGCGACGGTCTCGATGCCGGCACGATCGAAAGCGCCAAGCGCTTCTATCCGGCGCGGCAGATGCCGACGACCGAGGCCGGCATCCACACACGCTGGTTCTCGCAGCTCTACATCTCGCTGGGCGATCCCTCGCCGGACGGCGCCTCGATCGTGGTGCGCGTCTGGTGGAAGCCGCTGATCACGCTGATCTGGATCGGCGCGATCTTCATGGCGGTGGGCGGCACGGTGTCGCTGTTCGACCGGCGCCTGCGGGTCGGTGCGCCGGCGCGCAGCCGCAAGCGGCAGCTGGCGGCGGGAGCCGAAGCGTGACCCGGCCCGGCTGGCGCGCCATCGCCGCGAGCCTCGTCCTCGCCATGCTCCTGATCGTGGGGCCGCAGGGCGCGGCACCGGCATTCGCGGTGACGCCCGACGAGGTGCTGAGCGATCCGGCACTGGAAGCGCGGGCGCGGCAATTGTCGACGGGGCTGCGCTGCCTCGTCTGCCAGAACCAGTCGATCGACGACAGCAATGCCGATCTCGCCAAGGATCTGCGGCTGCTCGTGCGCGAGCGGCTGGTGGCGGGCGACACGGATGACGAGGTCATCGACTATCTGGTCTCGCGCTATGGCGAGTTCGTGCTGTTGAAGCCGCGCTTCGACTGGGCGACGCTGGCGCTGTGGGGCACGCCGGTGGTGGTGCTTCTGGCCGGGATCGGCTTTGCCATTATCACCGTGCGCGGCCGCCGGCAGGCTGCGGCGCCGACGGCGCTCTCGCCGGAAGAGGAAGCGGCGATCGCCGAGGTCACGCGCTCGCGCGGCTGACGGTTCCGGGCGTCAGGGCGCCAACCTTACGAAGATTTCACACGCCCGAAAAGCTCCCGTAATCTGGCAATCCCTAGATTGGCATCCATCGATGGCGCACGGCTCGTGCCGGCGCCACAGGGATCGAAGACCAATCGAAGAGGGTTTCCAATGCGCAACGATGCGAACAAGACGAAGCGTGGCGGTCTGATTGCCGGCGTTCTGGCCGCGGGCGTCGCCAGCGTCGCGCTGACCGGCGTCGTCGGCAACACCGTGCCGGTCTTCGCCGAGCCGGTGAAGGTCGAGGCACCGGTCCAGAATTTCGGCTTTGCCGACGTGGTGGAGAAGGTCTCGCCGGCCGTCGTCTCCGTCCGCGTCACCCAGGAAGTGACCCCGACCATGTCGCAGGGCCGCGGCCCGCAGATGGGCAGCCCCTTCGACAGCCTGCCGGAAGATCACCCGCTGCGCCGCTTCTTCGACGTGCCGGGCCGCGACAACGCCCCGAACGGCATGCGCCCGGATCGCGAGCCGCGCACCCGCATGGGCCAGGGCTCGGGCTTCTTCATCTCCGACGACGGCTTCGTCGTGACCAACAACCACGTGGTCGAGGGCGGCAGCCAGTACACGGTCGTCATGGATGACGGCACGGAGTACGACGCCGAACTGATCGGCACCGATCCGCGCACCGATCTCGCGCTGCTCAAGGTCGACGAGAGCAACACCAAGTTCACCTATGTCGAGTTCGGCGACGACGACGCCGTGCGCATCGGCGAATGGGTCGTGGCAGTCGGCAATCCGTTCGGCCTCGGCGGCTCGGTGACGGCCGGCATCGTCTCGGCCCGCGGCCGCGACATCGGCGCCGGCCCCTATGACGACTTCCTGCAGATCGACGCGGCGGTGAACCGCGGCAATTCCGGCGGCCCGGCCTTCGGTCTCGACGGCAAGGTCATCGGCGTCAACACGGCGATCTTCTCGCCGTCGGGCGGCAATGTCGGCATCGCCTTCGCGATCCCGGCCTCGGTCGCCAAGGACGTCATCCAGTCGCTGCGCGAGGACGGCAGCGTCGAGCGTGGCTGGCTGGGCGTGCAGATCGCGCCGGTCACCGACGACATCGCCGAGGCGGTCGGCCTCGACGAGGAGAAGGGCGCCATCGTCACCCTGCCGGACAACGAGACCCCGGCGACCAAGGCCGGCATCAAGACCGGCGACGTGATCACCGCGGTCAACGGCGAGACCGTCGAGGGTCCGCGCGAACTGGCCCGCATGATCGGCAATTACCGCCCGGACACCAAGGTCGACGTGACCATATGGCGCGATGGCAAGGCGCAGGACGTGTCGGTGGAACTGGGCAATCTGTCCAGCCTCGACGAGGCCGCCTCGGCCCGCGGTTCGGGCGTCCCGGTCGATCCGTCGTCGCTGTCGGGCTACGGCCTGACCCTGACCCCGTCGGAAGACGGCGAGGGTGTCGTGGTCACCGACGTGAAGCCAGATTCCTCGGCCTCCGAGAAGGGCATCAAGGCCGGCGACATCATCATCGCGGTGAATGGCGAGACGGTCGAGACCCAGAAGGACGTGCAGTCGGCGATCGACGCCGCTGCGGAATCCGGTCGCAAGGCGGCACTGTTCCAGCTCCAGACCAACGGTCAGAACCGCTTCGTGGCGCTGCCGATCGCCAAGAGCTGATCCTTCCGACGATGATGGCGAGGCCTTCGGGCCTCGCTCTCTCCACCCGCGGCGGCTGACCGACGCGCCAGGCCTGCGCCCGGCACGCCGGTCAGCCGCTTTTCTTTTGCGCCGAATGGTTCACATAGGAGAAACCGAGATGCCCTTCTCCCCGAGCCCCGCAACGCTGCCCGACCCCATGCGCATCCTGATCATCGAAGACGACAGCGAAGCCGCCGCCTATCTGGTCAAGGCGCTGCGCGAGGCCGGTCACGTCGCCGAACATGCCGGCGATGGCGACGACGGCTTCCACATGGCCGACAGCCGCAGCTACGACGTTCTCGTCGTCGACCGCATGTTGCCCCGGCGCGACGGCCTGTCGATCATCTCGGGCCTGCGCGAGAAGGGCAACGAGACGCCGGCGCTGATCCTGTCGGCGCTGGGGCAGGTGGACGACAGGGTCACCGGCCTGCGGGCGGGCGGCGACGACTACCTCGCCAAGCCCTTCGCGATTTCCGAGCTCCTGGCGCGGATCGAGGTGCTGGGACGGCGCCGCGGCAGCAAGGACGTGGAGACCAGCTACCGGGTCGGGGACCTGGAACTCGACCGGCTGTCCCACGAGGTGCGCCGCAACGGCAAGCCGATCGTGCTGCAGCCGCGCGAGTTCCGGCTGCTCGAATATCTGATGAAGCACGCTAACCAGGTCGTCACCCGCACGATGCTCCTGGAGAATGTCTGGGACTATCATTTCGACCCCCAGACCAACGTGATCGACGTGCATATCTCGCGGCTGCGCTCCAAGATCGAGCGCGACTTCGACACGCCGCTGCTGCACACGGTGCGCGGCTCGGGCTACATCATGCGCAGCGACGCGTAAGCCCCGATGGCGCGGTTGAAGGCCCTGATGCGGATGACCGCCGTCCGATTGTCGGCGGTCTATTTCCTGCTGTTCTCGGTCGCTGCCGTGATCCTCGTCTTCTATGTCACCGCGACGGCGTCGAGCATCCTGCAGAACCAGAGCCGGGCGGCGATCAACGAGGAAATCGGCGAGATCGCGCAGATCTACGACGCCGCCGGCATCGCCGGGCTGGTGCGCACCATCGACCGCCGCGCACGCCAGCCGGGTGCCTCGCTCTACCTCGTCACCGACGCCACCGGGCGCATTCTCGCCGGCAATGTGGAGAGCCTGCAGGCGGGCGTCCTCGACGAGGGCGGCTTCACCGAACAGCCCTTCGGCTACGAGCGCTTCGCCGACGATCCGGGCGACCGCTACCATCTGGCGGTGGCGCAGGTGGTCAGCATGCCGAACGGCATGCGGGTGCTGGTCGGCCGCGACCAGACCGAGCAGGAACGCTTCCGCCAGATCGTGCGCAGCGCGCTGATCCTGGCCTTCGCCCTGATGGGTGCGGCGGCGCTGTTCGCGTGGTTCCTCGTCGGACGGCAGGCACTGCAGCGCCTCGACCGCATGTCCGGGGCGAGCGCGCGGATCCTGGCCGGTGATTTGACCGAACGCCTGCCGGTGACCGGCACGGGCGACGAGTTCGACCGGCTGTCGGACAATCTCAACACGCTGCTTGCCCGCGTCGCCCTGCTGCAGGAGGGCCTGCGCCAGGTCTCCGACAACATCGCCCACGATCTGAAGACGCCGCTGACGCGCCTGCGCAACCGCGCCGAGGCGGCGCTGTCGGCCGATGTCGACGCCGCCGGCACGCGCACCGTCCTGGAGGGGATGATCTCCGAGGCGGACCAGATGATCCGTACCTTCGACGCGCTGCTGATGATCTCGCGGGTCGAGGCTGGATCGCATCCGGTCATCAAGACCCGCGTCGACGTCGCCGGGATCGTGGCGGATGTCTGCGAACTCTACGAGCCGCTCGCCGAGGAAGCGGGCGCGACGCTGGTCTTTGCGCCGAGCCCGCCGGTGCAGGCCTCCGTCAGCCGCGAACTGATCGCCCAGGCCCTGTCGAACCTGATCGACAACGCGCTGAAATACGGTGTCGCGGATGGCGGCGGCGCCAGGATCGCCGTGCGGCTCGAACTGACCGACGGTGTCTGTCGCCTGTCGGTGTCGGACGACGGTCCCGGCGTGCCCGCCGACCAGCGCGAGCGCGTGCTGGAGCGCTTCTACCGCCTCGACCAGAGCCGTTCGCTGCCGGGCTCCGGCCTCGGCCTGTCGCTGGTCCAGGCGATCGCGCGGGTGCATGGCGGACGTCTCGCGCTTGAGGATGCGGCTCCGGGCCTTAGAGTGGTCCTGGAGTTTCCTCAGGATGGAAAGACGGTCGCCGATGGCGAAACAGGACACGGCGCAAGAGCATGACAGCGGTCTGGGCATCGGCGGCGACATCGCCCCGACGCCGCTCGATCCCGTCAAGGCGGAGGCGTGGCTCACTGACCTGAGCAAGGCGGCGGCGGCGCAGGATCTGACGCGGCTCGGCGAATTTCTCGCACGGGGCGGCCCGGATGTGGCGCGGCTCGGCGCGGTGCTCGACCTGTCGACCTATCTCAACACCCAGATGCTCCAGCACCCCGAATGGCTGGACGCGCTGTTCGATGCGCCGGCGCGTAAAAGAATCGCGCAGCGCATCGGCGAACTGCGCGACATGGAGGTGGCGGAGCAGGGCGAAACGGCGCTGATGGCGACGATCCGCCTGATCAAGCGCGAGGTCTCGCTGCTGATCGCGCTGCGCGACCTGTTCGGCGCGGCGAGCGTCAAGGAGACCACCGAGGATTTGTCGCAGCTGGCCGAAGCGGCGGTCGCGACGGCGCTGCGCTTCTGCCTGATCGCGGCCCACAAGGGCGGCAAGATCGTGCTGCCCGACCCGGCCGACCCGGAGGCCGGATGCGGCCTGTTCGTCCTCGGCATGGGCAAGCTGGGCGCGCGCGAACTGAACTATTCCAGCGATGTCGACCTGATCGTGTTCTTCGATCCCGAGCAGTCGGTCGCTGCCGATCCGACCGAATCGGTCGACACCTTCTCGCGCATCGTGCGGCGGCTGGTGCGGATCGTCGGCGAACGGACCGCCGACGGCTATGTCTTCCGCACCGATCTGCGGCTGCGGCCCGACCCGGGCGCGATGCCGCTGGCGATCTCCACCGATGCGGCGATGAGCTATTACGAGGGTTCGGGGCGCAACTGGGAGCGCGCCGCCATGATCAAGGCCTGCACCATCGCCGGTGACCGGGCGGCGGGCGAGGCGTTCCTGCAGGAGCTGACGCCCTTCGTCTGGCGCAAATATCTCGACTTCGCCGCGATCGCCGACATCCAGGCGATGAAGACCCGCATCGATCGCCATCGCGGCTTCGACGACATCGCCGTCGGCGGCCACAATGTGAAGCTCGGCCGGGGCGGCATTCGCGAGGTCGAGTTCTTCGTCCAGGCCCAGCAGCTCATCGCCGGCGGACGCGCACCGCAATTGCGCAGCCGGCGCACCGACGAGGCGCTGCACGAACTGGCCGAGGGGAGCTGGATCACCGCCGATACGGCCCGCGACCTCCTCGAGGATTACTGGTTCCTGCGGCGGATCGAGCACTGCATCCAGATGGTCGCCGACGAGCAGAGCCACACGCTGCCGGAGGACGAGGAAGGGCTGGAACGCATCGCGCGGCTGGCCGGCTTTTCCGATCACGAGGCCTTCGCCGAGGCGCTGCTGTCGCATCTGCGCCGCGTGGATCGGCACTATACGAGCCTGTTCAACGATGGCCGCGAGCGCGATGCGGGAGAGGGCGAGGAGGCGGTCTCCAAGCGGCTCCTGTCCAGCGAGGACGATCCCGACGCGCTGGCACGGCTGAAGGAGCTGGGCTTTGCCCGGCCGGAGGACGTCGCGCGGATTGTGCGCGGATGGGGGTTCGGCCGCTATCGCTCGACGCGGTCGGAGACGGCGCGCGAGCGCCTGGCCTCGGGCCTGCCGATGCTGCTGGCGGCCTTTTCCAACGCCAAGGACCCGGACGGGGCGATCGCCGCCTTCGACACGTTCCTGGCGGGCCTGCCGGCGGGCATCCAGTTCTTCTCGCTGATCGCCTCCAACCCGCGCATCCTCGACCTGCTGGCGCTGATCATCACCTCGGCCCCGGCGCTGCGCGAGACCATCGCGGCGCGCCCGCATGTCTTCGACGCGCTGCTCGACCCGGCCTTCTTCGACGAGGTGCCCGAGAGTGCGATGATGGAGAAGCGGCTGGCCAGCTTCCTGTCGGAGGCGAATGGCTACGAGGACATTCTGGCGCGGCTGCGGATCTTTGCCTCCGAACAGCGTTTCCTTGTCGGTGCGCGCCTGCTCAGCGGTGTCGTCGATGTGGGGGAGGCGGGGCCGGCCTTCTCCAACATCGCCAATGTGGTGCTGGACGCCACGCTCAAGGCGGTCGGCGACGCCTTCGCCGAGAAGCATGGCCGGGTGCCCGGCGCGCGGCTGGCGCTGCTCGGCATGGGGCGGCTGGGCAATTGCGAGCTGACCGCCGGCTCCGACGTCGACCTGATCCTGCTCTACGACCACGACCCGGATGTCGAGGAATCGGACGGCGACAAGCCGCTCGCCACGGGGCTGTATTTCGCCCGGCTGACCCAGCGGCTGATCGCGGCGCTGACCGTGCAGATGCGCGAGGGCATCCTGTACGAGGTCGATTTCCGCCTGCGCCCGTCGGGCAACATGGGGCCGCTGGCGACCCGCATCGATTCCTTCCGCCGCTACCAGGCGACCGACGCCTGGACCTGGGAGCGCATGGCGCTGACACGGTCGCGGCCGATCGCCGGCGATCCGGAGTTCCGCGACGAGGTCGGGCACACCATCTGCGACATTCTCGGCGAGGCCCGCGACGAGGCCACGACCAGCCGCGACGTGGCCGACATGCGGGCGCGGCTCGACCGCGATAAGCCGCCCAAGGGGCCGCTCGATCTGAAGCTGATCCCGGGCGGCCTGATCGACCTGGAGTTCCTGGCGCAATGGGCCTTGCTGACCGGGCGGGCCGATTCCGATCTCGTCGGCAGCCCGACCGTGTCCGTCCTTTCCGCCGCCGATCTCGCCGCCGTTGATGCCGACGGAGCGCCGGTGGACCTGCCGGGTGCGATGCGGACCTATACGTCGGTCATCCAGATCCTGCGGCTCGGCCCGACCGGGGTCGAGCGCATCGAGGATCTGCCGCCCGGGCTGGCCGACCGGCTGACGCGGGCGCTGGGGCTGGAAGAGCCGGGCGAAGTGGCGCCGTTGCTTGCCGAGACGGCGGCGCGGGTGCGGCACGCCTTCAACACGCTGCTGCCGGTCTCCGGCGAGGACGAGACGGCGCCGGCCGATGCCGCGACGACGGCGCAAGGGGGCTGATGACGTCCTGCGCCCTGTCGGCCGCGCGATGCGTGGCCGCCTGGCTCCTTAGCGTGGATTGATCTCCCGCAGCCCCGCGGACGTGGTCGTACCCGCGCGGCGTTGCCGCGCGAGGCGTCAGGCGACGGCGGCCTGGTCAAGGGCTTCGGTCTGGGCAGGGGTTAGCGGCAGGCGGATGGCGACGATGGTGCCTTCGCCGACCTGCGAGCTGATCCGCATGCGGCCGCCCTGCAGCGCCACCAGCGACCGGGCGATGGCGAGGCCGAGACCGGTGCCCTTGTTGGTGCGGGTCAGCTCGTTCTCGATCTGCTCGAAGGGTTTGCCGAGGCTCTTCAGCGCGGCGCGCGGAATGCCCATGCCGTTGTCGGCGATGGTGATCAGCGCCGCGTCGCCGACGGTGCGCAGCTTCATCTTCACCGTGCCGCCATCGTCGGTGAACTTCACGGCGTTGGACAGGAGGTTCAGCACGATCTGCTTGGTCGCGCGGCGGTCCACCGTCAGCTCCATGCGCTCCGGCACGTCGGCATTGAGGCGGATGGCCTTCTGGTCGGCCTGGACCTCGATGATCTTGCCGGTCTCGGTGGCGATCTCGCTGAGGTCCACGGTCTCGTGGTTCAGGACCAGGCGACCGGCCTCGATCTTGGCCATGTCGAGGATGTCGTTGATCAGTTTCAGCAGGTAGTGGCCGCTCTGGTGAATGTCCTCCGCGTACTCGCCGTATTTCGGGCAGCCGATCGGGCCGAAGGTGCCCTGGCGCATGATCTCGGAGAAGCCGAGAATGGCGTTGAGCGGCGTGCGCAGCTCGTGGGACATGTTGGCCAGGAAGGTGGTCTTGGCGCTGGAGGCCGTCTCGGCGCGCTCCTTCTCGGCGGCGTAGTTCTGGTTCATCTCGGTCAGCTGGACCGCCTTGCGCTCGGCGTCGCGCCGGGCGATCGACAGATCGTCGATGACCGCCATCAGCCGGCGCTCGGAATCCGACAGGCGGGCCTGATGCAGCTTGAGCTGGGTGACGTCGGTGCCGATGGAGACAAAGCCGTCGTCGGCGGTGCGGCGCTCGGACAGGAGCAGCCAGCGGCCGTCCGGCAGCAGCGCCTCGGAGGCGCGCTCGCCGCTGGCGAAGGTCGGGCTGGTCACGGCATGGCTGTCGATCGGCTTGCGGGCCTTGGCCATGACGGTGGCCAGCGGCGTGCCGCGTGCGACGTCCGCCTCGGTCAGGCCGAAGGTCTCGCGATATTTGGAATTGCACAGGACCAGGCGATCCTGGCTGTCGCACAGGACGAAGGTCTCGGAGATGTTCTCGATGGCGTTGTTGAGCTGGGTGTTGGCCTCGTCGGTGCGGCGCGCCAGCTCCTGCTGCTCGGACACGTCGACGGCCACGCCGATCAGGTGGACCTCGTTCTCGGCGGTGCGCGACACCTCGGCGCGGGCCCGCAGCCAGACATAGCTGCCGTTGCGGTGGCGCATGCGGAAGACGCGGTCGAGGCTGGTGATCTTGCCGGCGGCGACCTGCCGGGCGACCTCGAACAGGCTTCCGTCGTCGGGATGCATCAGCGGCGCGATGTCGCCGAAGGCCAGGACGCTGTCCCTGGGGCAGAGGTCGAGAATTTCGTACATGGAGCGCGACCAGTACATGCGGCCGCGCGCGATGTCCCAGTCCCAGAGCCCGCAATGGCCGCGCGACAGGGCGGTATCGACCCGCTGATGGGTTTCCAGATACAGCGCGTCGGCGTCCTGGGCCCGCGTCGCCTGGCGGAAATAGGCATAGAGCACGACCAGCATGATCGTGGAGGTCAGCGCGAAGAGCGTGACGTTGACCGAGACCGAATGGCGCCATTCGGACAGCAGGTCGGTCTCGCGCTGGACGAAGGTGAGGATGCCCTGATTGTCGGCGAGGCGGGCGCTGGCGACGAAGGCCGGTTCGCTGCCGAAGCGGGTGTCCTGCACGCCGGCGCGCTCGCCGAACATCAACAGTTCCTGATGCTCGCCGATCAGGCGCTTGAGGTCGCCGCCGACGAGGTTCTCGAAGCCGGGCATGGCCGCGACGATCATGCCGTCACTGTCGCTGACCACGGCGAAGCGGCCGTGGCGCAGGAGCTCGGCGGGCAGGGCGCTGGCGAGAAGATCCGCCGCCAGCGCGACACCGTCGCCATCGGCCTCGATGGCGTGGCTCTCGGCGCGCATCAGCGCGGTGGCGATGGTCAGGTCGCGGACGGCACCCTCTTCCAGTGCCATCCGCTCCTCGACGAGGGTCGCCAGACGGATGACCGCCGCAAGCGCCAGGAAGGAGACGATGAGGATGGGGATCGAGCGGCGAAGCGCCTTCTCGGAGCGCAGAAGCTGTCGGTAGGCCGGGGCCGCCAACATCTTGGCGTGTCCAGCAATTTCCGTTCGCGCAGTCAGCAGGGCCTCGAATCGGGACAATAGTCCCCCTGCCGGCGCGTTGGACGCGTCCGCTCGCATGCTCACCCCTCGTAAACCGCATCTTAACGATCAGGAACGCCGCCGATCCGAATCATTACCAATTGAGCAAATGCGAATCACCTTGTCCAGCGTGGAATTGCGGCAGAATCTGGGAGTCAACGAATTGACGAGTCATTTCAAAGACCTTCCCAAGATATCTCCAAGATCCGTCGAAAGATGTTCAGTCTCAAGCAGTTGCCGCAGAGTCGTTTCGGCCTGCCCGCGGCGGGTCGGCTCGAAGCTGCGCCACGACCGGAAGGTGGTCGCGATGCGCGCCGCGATCTGCGGATTGAGGCGGTCCAGCTCGACCAGTCGCTCCGCCACCCAGCGATAGCCAGCACCGTCGGGGCGGTGGAAGGCAAGCTGGTTGCCGGCCGCGAAGGTGCCGATGACGGCGCGCACGCGGTTCGGGTTGCGCATGGAGAACTTTGCGTGGCCGGTGAGGGCGATCACCGTCTCCAGCGTCTCGGGCCGGGGCACGGTCGCCTGCAGGGCGAACCATTTGTCGAGCACCAGCTCGTCGGTCTCGAAGCGCCGGTAGAAATCGTCGAGCGCGGCCTGCGACGCCGCGGCATCCGGGAAGCGATGGACGAGGATGCCGAGCGCTGCGAGGCGGTCGGTCATGTTGGAGGCGCTGGCATATTGCGCCTCGGCCGCCGCCGGGTCGTTCGTGGCGGCGGTCAGATAGGCGAGCGCCGCATTGGCGAGCGAGCGCCGGCCGGCGCTTTCGGCGTCGGGGGAGAAGGCCTGGACCGTCGCCATCTCGGCGGCTAGCCGCTCGAAGACCTGGACGCCGGCGGTGCCGATCGCCCGGCGGGCGGCGTCTACCACGTCGTGGACGATCTGCGGGTCGACGTCGCGGCCGAGCATGCGCGCCACGTCCGGTTCGGCCGGCAGGGCCAGGGCCTGTGCCCGGAAGGCGGGCTCCAGCGCGGGGTCGGCGGCGGTGGCCAGCACCGCGTCGACGATCTCCGCCGGCAGCGGCGAGGCGGTCGCCGCGCCGCCCGCACGGCAGGCACGCACCATCGCCTCGCCGAGGAGGTCGTTGAGGACGCTCCAGCGGTTGAAGAGGTTGGGGTCGAGCCGTGCGAGCGCCAGGCGGTCGGCTTCGCTCTGGGCGAAGTCGAGATTCACCGGGGCGGAGAAGTCGCGCAGGATCGAGAGGTAGGGGCGCTCGCCGAGATTCTCAAAGACCAGTGTCGTCTCGGCCTCGGTCAGGTGAATGACGTCGCCCTCCACGTCCGGCCCATGGGTCGGCACGGCGTCCTTGTCCTGGCCGTTGGAGCCGACGAGGCCGAAGCGGATCGGGATATGGACCGGATCGGTCCTCGTGCCGGCGGCGCCCTCGTCGAGCGACTGGCGCAGGGTGACGGTCAGCCGGTCGGTGCCGGCATCGTAGTCCTCGCGCACCGACAGGGTCGGGGTGCCGGCCTGGTTGTACCAGACCGCCAGATGCGAGAGGTCGACGCCCGTGGCCGCCTCGAAGCAGGCGAGATAATCTTCGATCGTGGCGGCGTCGCCGTCATGGCGCTCGAAATAGAGGTCCATCCCCTTCCGGAAGCCGTCCTCGCCGAGGATGGTGGCGAGCATCCGGACGATCTCGGCGCCCTTGTCGTAGACGGTCGCCGTGTAGAAGTTGTTGATCTCCCTGTATTCCGTCGGCCGGACGGGATGCTGGAGCGGGCCCTGATCCTCGGGGAACTGGTGCGCCTTCAGGCGCCGGACCGAGCCGATGCGCTGGACCGTGGCGGAGCGCTCGTCGGCGCTGAACTCCTGGTCGCGATAGACCGTCAGGCCTTCCTTCAGGCAGAGCTGGAACCAGTCGCGGCAGGTGATGCGATTGCCGGTCCAGTTGTGGAAATATTCGTGGGCGATCACTGTCTCGACGCCGGCATAGTCGGTGTCGGTCGCCGTCTGCGGATCGAGCAACACGTATTTGTGGTTGAAGACGTTGAGGCCCTTGTTCTCCATCGCGCCCATGTTGAAGTCGGCGATGGCGACGATGTTGAACACGTCGAGGTCGTATTCGCGGCCGAAGCGGCGCTCGTCCCAGACCATCGACCGCTTCAGCGCGTCCATGGCGTAGCCGGCCTGCCCGGCGCGGCCCTTCTCGGTGTAGACGGCGAGTTCGACCGGCTTGCCGCTGGCGGTGGTGAAGGGTTCGCGGATGGAATCGAGATCGCCGGCGACCAGCGCGAAGAGATAGGCCGGCTTGTTGAACGGGTCGTCCCAGACGGCGTAGTGGCGGCCGTCGCCGAGATCGCCGCTCTCGGTCGGGTTGCCGTTCGACAGGAGGACGGGGGCGGCCGTGCGGTCGGCCTCGATGCGGACCCGGTAGGGCGCGAGCACATCGGGTCGGTCGAGGAAATAGGTGATGCGGCGGAAGCCCTCGGCCTCGCACTGGGTGCACCAGATGCCGTTGGAGCGGTAGAGCCCCATCAGCTTGGTGTTCTCTTCCGGGACAATGCGGGTCGCGATGTCGAGAAGGAAGCGGTCGCGGGCCGGGGCCTGACGGATCGTCAGCCGGTCGGGCGCCGCCGTATAGGCGTCGGCCTCGAGCGCGGCGCCGTCGAGGGCAAGGCCGGTCAGGGTCAGTTCGTCGCCGTCCAGCACCAGCGGCGCATCCTCGGCCACGCCCTCGCGCCGCTCCAGCACCAGTCGCGTGTCGATCTCGGCCCGGCCTTCGAACAGGCGGACCGTCATGTCCACGCAATGCAGGATGAAATCGGTCGGGCGATAATCTTCCAGCCGGATCGTCTGGCCGTCTTCACTGCGCAGCATGGGCTTCCCTTTCCTGATTTTCCCGGCAGTTAGACCGGAAACCGCAGATTGCCAATCGCGTGCGGCGGTGGGGCACATGCGGCGGGCCGGCAACCTCCACCCTCGACGGGCTGCGCCGGAAGCAATAAGTGGTGTTTAAGACCATTGTGGCCGACCCTCCCGTTGCGAACGGGTGCTGTCCACGGCGATCGGTTCGCGTCGAAGGAGCTTTCCCATGAACGTCATGACCCCAAAGTTTGGCCTCGGCGCGTCGGTGCTGCGCAAGGAAGACGACGCCTTCATCCGGGGCGAGGGCCACTATACCGACGACGAGACCCGCGCCGGCCTGCTGCACGCCGCCGTGGTGCGCTCGCCGCATGCCCATGCCCGCTTCACCATCGGCGACCTGGAAGCGGCGCGCAGCGCGCCGGGCGTGCGCATGGTGCTGACCCATGCCGATATCGCCGAACTCGGCGAAGTGCCCTGTCTCGCCAGCCCCAAGCAGGTGGGCGGCGAGCCGTTCCAGCCCCATGACGCGCCGGTTTTGTGCCGCGACACGGTGCGCCATGTCGGCGACGCGGTGGCCTTCGTCGTCGCGGAGACGGCGATCCAGGCGCGCGACGCGGCCGAGCTGATCGAGATCGACTACGACGTGCTCGACGCGGTGCCCGATCTGGCGGCGGCCAAGGACGGCCACCTCCTCGCCTGGGACGATCGCGACGGCAACATCGCCGGCCACATGCATGAGGGCGACCGGGAGAAGACGGACGCGGCTTTCGCGCAGGCAGCGCATGTCACGACCCTCGACCTCGTGCAGAACCGCCTCGTCTGCAACTACATGGAGGTCCGCTCCTCGGTCGGCGAATATGACGCCGAGAGCGAACGCTACACGCTGACCACCGGCAGCCAGGGCGTGCACGGCATGCGCGACACGCTGGCGGCGCGCGTCCTGAAGGTCGGCAAGGACAAGATCCGCGTCGTCACCCGCGACGTCGGCGGCGGCTTCGGCACCAAGGCGTTCCTGTATCGCGAGCATGCGCTGGTGCTGGTCGCGGCGCAACGGCTGGGCCAGCCGGTCAAGTGGACCGCCGACCGCACCGAGCATTTCGTCACCGACGCCCATGGCCGCGACAACATCGTCACCGGTTCGATGGCGATGGATGCCGACGGTCGGTTCCTGGCGCTGAAAATCGATCTGCACGCCAATCTCGGCGCCTATGCCTCGCAGTTCGGGCCGATGATCCCGTGGTTCGGCATGTCGATGGCGACCGGCCTCTACGACATCCCGGCGATCGACGTGGATTGCCACCTCTATTATTCCAACACGGTTCCGGTGGACGCCTATCGCGGCGCCGGGCGGCCGGAAGCCGCCTATCTGATCGAGCGGCTGGTGGACGAATGCGCCATCGAGCTGGGCCTCGGACGCGACGAGATCCGCAAGCGCAACTTCATCCGCTCCGATCAGCTGCCCTACCGCACCCCGATCGGCCGACTGTACGACACCGGCGATTTCGCCGGCCATCTCGACGCCGGCCTGCGGCGGGCGAACTGGGCCAGCTTCGAGACCCGGCGAGACGCGGCCCGCAAGAACGGCAAGCTGCGCGGCATCGGCTTTGCGACCTATGTGGAAGCCTGCGCCTTTCCCGGTTCCGAGCCGGCCTATGTGGAGCTGACGCATGAGGGGCGGATCGAGCTGAAGATCGGCACCCAGACCAACGGGCAGGGCCATGCCACGGCCTATGCCCAGTTCGTCGCCGAGGCGCTGAAGCTGGACTACGACCGGATCGACGTGCGCCAGGGCGATACGGACGAGACCCCGACCGGCGGCGGCACCGGCGGTTCGCGCTCCATCCCGCTGGGCGCGGTGTCGGTGCGCCGGGCCAGCCAGTCGCTGGCCGAGAAGCTGAAGAAGCTGGCGGCCGACGAGCTGGAAGCCGCCGCGACCGACATCGAGCTGGAAGGCGGCGAGGCGCGGATCGTCGGCACCGACCGGGCCATCGACTTCGCCGCGCTGGCGGCGGCGGCCAAGTCCGACGACGATCGCAAGGCGGTCGGCGAGTTCAAGCAGGACGAGGCGACCTATCCGAACGGCACCCATGTCTGCGAGGTCGAGATCGACCCGGAGACCGGCATGACCGAGCTCCTGTCCTACACGATCTGCGACGATTTCGGCGTGACGGTGAACCCGATCCTTCTGGCCGGCCAGATCCATGGCGGCGTCGCGCAGGGCATCGGCCAGGCGCTGATCGAGAACGCCGTCTATGACGAGACCGGCCAGCTGGTGACCGCCAGCTTCATGGACTACGCCATGCCGCGGGCCTGGGACTTCCCGTATTTCGACTTCCAGACGCGCAACGTGCCGTCCACCACCAATGCCCTCGGCATCAAGGGCGCCGGCGAGGCGGGCACGATCGGCGCCGCACCGGCGGTGATGAATGCCGTCGTCGACGCGCTGCGGCCGGCGGGCGTCGCCCATATCGACATGCCGGCGACCCCGCTACGGGTCTGGGAAGCGCTGCAGGCCGCCCGCTAGGGGCCCGAACGTCGCCCGGTCGTCCATGAAACGGCCTGCCGGGCGATGACAGAAACGCATGATCGACGATGCCGGCGCCTGCAAAGGGGCGCGGCGGTCTGAGGGGACGAATGCCACAGGTGCCTGGCGACGCGGCCTCGCCCAATCCGATGCTCGGCATCATGCTCAAATGCATCTCCGTCGTGGTCTTCGTCGGCATGCAGACCTCCATCAAGGCGGGGGCCCAGGGTATTCCGGCCGGCGAGATCGTGTTCTTCCGCTCGTTCTTCGCGCTGGTGCCTGTCGTCATCTATCTCGCCTGGCTCGGCGATCTGCGCACGGCGCTGACGACCGACCATCTCGGCGGCCATGTCTGGCGCGGCGTCATCGGCGTCACCTCCATGGGGTTCGGCTTCTTCGCCCTGACGCGGCTGCCCTATCCCGAATGGATCACCATCACCTATGGTGCGCCGCTGCTGACCGTGGTGTTCGCCGCGATCTTCCTGAAGGAGGTCGTCTGGCTCTACCGCTGGTCGGCGGTGCTCGTCGGGCTGATCGGCATCATGGTCGTGACGCTGCCGAAACTGTCGCTGGGCAGCGACGGGCTGGCCGATGGCGAGGCGATCGGCATTGCCGCGGCGATGGTCTCGGCCACCGTGGCCGCCATCGCCATGATCCAGATCCGCCGGCTGGTCCACACCGAGAAGACCGCCACCATCGTCATTTATTTCTCGCTGACCTCGTCGGCGCTGGCGGCGCTGTCGATCTTCTTCGGCTGGGTAGTGCCGACATGGGAGCAGGCCGGCTTCCTGATCCTCGCCGGCCTGTGCGGCGGCGTCGGCCAGCTGCTCCTGACCGCCTGCTACCGCTATGCCGACACCTCGACCATCGCGCCCTTCGAATACACCTCGCTGATCCTCGCCATCATCATCGGCTATGTGATCTTCGACGAGGCGGCGAGCGGCACGACGATCCTCGGCGGAGCCATCGTCGTGTCGGCCGGCATCTTCATCATCTGGCGCGAGCACCGCTTGGGCCTGGAGCGCTCGCGGGCCCGCCGGGTCACCCCGCCGACGGGCTGAAACGCCCACCGGTGCAGGCCCGCGCGCCTTCCTCGGCCTTCACAGTGGCGTGTCATCGGCTTGTGACCTTGCCTGATTATGCGATGCTGGAACCGTTCCAAAAGTTGGACGGTGCCGGATTTCGCAAGATCAGGGGGCGTCGATGAACGAACATGCAAGCCGTGCGGTATTCCGCACCAGCCAGCTTGAAGAGGCCGATGGCGACGGTCTGAACCCGACCGACAACCGCACCATGGGCGACGTGATCGCGACGCGCTTCTCGCGCCGCGACTTCCTGCGCGGCTCGATGGCCGCCACCGCGATCGCCGCCACGGTGAGCCCGCTGGCGCTGATGGCCGCCGACGAGGCCCATGCCGAAGGCGCCACTGGCTCGAAATTCGATTTCACCGAGGTCGAGGCCGGCGTCGACGAGATGCACCACATCGCCGAAGGCTACGATGCCGACGTGCTGCTGCGCTGGGGCGACCCGGTCTTCGCCGATTCACCGGAGTTCGATCCGGCGAACCAGACGCCGGAAGCCCAGGCGCGCCAGTTCGGCTACAACAACGACTATGTCGGCTTCATCCCGATCGACGGTTCGTCGGAGCATGGCCTGCTCGTCGTCAATCACGAATACACCAACGAACACCTGATGTTCCCGGGCATCGTGAAGGTCGAGGGCGACAAGCTCACGGTCGCCGCGGCCGACCAGAAGCGGGTCGACATCGAGATGGCGGCCCATGGCGGCACCATCGTCGAGATCCGCAAGGAGAACGGCAAGTGGCAGGTGGTGACCGACGGCGCCAGGAACCGCCGCATCACCGCCGGGACCGAGATGGAGCTGCGCGGCCCGGCCGCCGGCCATGCCCGCCTGCAGACGAAGGCCGATCCGTCCGGCACCAAGGTGTTCGGCACCATCAACAATTGCGCCGGCGGCGTCACGCCGTGGGGCACCTACATCATGGCCGAGGAGAACTTCCACGGCTATTTCGTCGGCGAACTGCCGGCAGATCACCGGGAAGCACAGAATTACGAGCGCTACGGCGTGCCGGACGGCAGCTACGAATGGGGCAATTTCCACGATCGCTTCGACGTGTCGAAGGAGCCGAACGAGCCCAACCGCTTCGGCTGGATCGTCGAGGTCGATGTCGAGGACCCGAACTCGGTGCCGAAGAAACGCACCGCGCTCGGCCGCTTCAAGCATGAAGGCGCCGAGTCGATCGTCGCGGCGGATGGCCGGGTGGTGTTCTATCTCGGCGACGACGAGCGCTTCGACTATGTCTACAAGTTCGTCACCGCGGGCACCTACAATCCCGACGACCGGGCCGCGAACATGGACCTTCTCGACGAGGGCACGCTCTATGTCGCGAAGTTCGAGGACGACGGCTCCCTGACCTGGATGCCGCTGGTCTTCGGCGAAGGCCCGCTGACCGCCGAGAACGGTTTTGAAAGCCAGGCCGACGTGGTCATCGAGACCCGGCGCGCGGCCGATCTCCTCGAGGCGACCAAGATGGACCGTCCGGAGGACATCGAGCCGAACGGCACCAATGGCCGCGTCTACGTGATGCTGACCAACAACACCAAGCGCGAGGAGGCCGATGCCGCCAATCCGCGCGCCAAGAACGCCTTCGGCCACATCATCGAGATCGCCGAGGACGGCGGCGACTTCGCCGCCACCAAGGGCACGTGGGAAGTCCTTTTGAAATGCGGCGACCCGTCGGTCGCCGATGTCGGCGCGACCTTTTCGACGGAAACGACGAAGAACGGCTGGTTCGGCATGCCGGACAATTGCGCGGTCGATGCCGAGGGCCGGCTGTGGGTCTCCACCGACGGCAATTCGCCGAAGGCGACGGGCCGCACCGACGGTCTCTTCGCCGTCGACACCGAGGGCGCGGCCCGCGGCACGTCGAAGCTGTTCTTCCGCGTTCCGGTGGGCGCCGAGATGTGCGGTCCGCTGATCCTGCCGGACATGCAGACGGCCTTCGTGGCGGTCCAGCACCCGGCCGATGGCGGCGAGGACTGGGAAGGCTTCGGCCGGCCGTCCTATTACGAGGATCTCTCCACCCGCTGGCCGGACTTCAAGGACGACATGCCGGTGCGTCCGTCGGTGGTGGCCATCACCAAGCAGGGCGGCGGCCGCATCGGCTGACCGCCGGACAGTTCCGAAACGCGAAACGGGCGGCCATCACGGCCGCCCGTTTTCGTTTGTGTGGGTGCAAGGCCCGGAGACGTTGTCTGTTTCCGGCTTTCGCCCCGGCGCTGATGATCGCAATCGGCCGGGGAGGGAGCTGGCGTCCGCGCCTGGCGCTCAGATGCCGCCGGCCTTGTCGTCCGGCGGGGTCACCGGTTCGACCGGGCGCGCGGCGGCAGCATGGCGGTCGGTTCGGTCCGCCTCTGCCTCCGCCTTCGCTGCTGCTTCTGACTCGGCACTGGCCTCCGCCGCTTCTGCTTCGGCCTCCGCTTCGGCGCTGGCCATTGCCTCGGCTGCCTCGGCCTCGTCGCTGGCGGCCAGTTCCTCCTCGGCGGTGATCGAGGCTTCGGCGCGCGGATCCAGCGTGAAGCTGGTCGGCGTCTGGGTGCGGGCCAGCGGCACGGTCTGGAAGTCAGCCCGCTCGTCCACCGGCAGCGCCTCGCGGCGGTAGGTCCGGTAGTAGGAATAGGCGGCATAGGCGACGGCCGAGGTGCCGACCGCCTGGAACATGCCTTCGGGGCCGAAGCTCTCCATCAGGAATGCCGCATAGATCGGGCCGATCATCGTGCCAACGCCGTAGAGGATCAGGAGGCCGCTGGAGATCTTCACGAAATCCTCGTCGGCGGCGTAGTCGTTGGCATGCGCCACGGCCAGCGAATAGGACGGATAGACGATGCCGCCGAGGATGAAGGCGACGACGAAATAGACCGTCGCGCCCCAGGGCATGGCATCGACATAGACGCCGAGGACGGCGGCGATGAAGCCGATCAGCCCGGCCGCGGTCATCACATAGCGTCGGTCCATCCGGTCCGAGAAGCGGCCGAGCGGCACCTGGAAGACGATGCCGCCGGCCATGGCGACGACGACGAGGGTGGCGATCTCGGTGGTCGACAGGCCGATCTTCTGGCCGAACACCGGCGCCATGTTGTTCCAGCCGCCGGACATGATGCCGGCCAGGAGCACGCCGACGGCGGCGACCGGCGAATTGCGGAAGATCAGGCCGACATCGATCTTCACGCTGGTCAGCGGCTTCGGCGAGGCGGCGCGCGACAGCGCCGTCGGGATCACCGCCAGCGCGAACAGGATCGCGCAGAGCATGAAGGGAATGGTCAGCTCGGGCCGGCTGAGGGGCATGACGTACTGGCCGCCCATCATCGCCGCCATGGTGACCACCATGTAGATCGAGAAGATCTTGCCGCGGCTCTCGTTGGTCACCCGCTCGTTGAGCCAGCTCTCGACGACCATGTAGGTGCCGGCCAGCGCGAAGCCGGCCATGGCGCGGAAGACGATCCAGGCCAGCGGGTCGATGAGGACGCCGCTCAAGAGCACGGAGATCGCCAGGAGGGCGGCGAGGCTGGCGAAGGTACGCACATGGCCGGCGCTGCGCACGATCACCGGCATGACGAAGCAGCCGACCGTGAAGGCGATGGCGTAGGAGGTGCCGAAGGCGCCGATCTGGTAGCTCGACCAGCCCTCGATCGAGCCGCGCACCGGCAGGAGAATGCCCATCAGCCCGGCGCCGGCCATCAGGAAGAAGGTCGATGCGAGCAGTGCGGCGATCGGCAGGATCTGCAGTGGCATGGGACGGCCCCGGAACGGTGTGGTCGATGCGGCGCGTTGCCTCGCGGGCAGAGCTAGGCGTTTCGGACCGATTTGGCGAGTGCCTTTTCGCTGCCGATTCGTGCGGCGGCCCGGTCCCGCGTCAGCCCGCCGTCGATTTCTGCGCCAGACGCTCGCGCAGGGCGATCAGGTCGCGCCAGGCGAGGCGCTTCTGGGCCGGCTGGCGCAGCAGATAGGCCGGATGCAGCATCGCCACCGCGTCGATGGCGTCGCACTGCTCCAGCCCGAAACTGTAGGTGGTCCAGCGGCCGCGCACCCGCAGAATGCCCTCCTGCGCCCCCAGGATCGCCTTGGCCGAAGGCGAGCCGAGGCAGACCAGGATCTTCGGCGCCACCAGTTCGATATGGCGCTGGACGAAGGGCAGGCAGATCTGCGTCTCGGCCGGCGTCGGCGGGCGGTTGCCGGGCGGGCGCCAGGGCACGGTGTTGGTTACCCGCACCGCCTCGCGCTCGAGCCCGATGGATTCCAGCATGCGGTTGAGAAGCTGCCCGGAGCGGCCGACGAAGGGCACGCCGGCGGTGTCCTCCTCGCGTCCCGGCGCCTCGCCGACCAGCATCAGATCGGCGGTCTCGCTGCCATCGCCGAACACCGTCGAGCGGGCCGAGATCCGCAGATTGCAGCCGTCGAAATCGTCGAGCGCGGCGCGCAATTCGGCCAGGGTCGTGGCCGAGCGGGCGCGTTCGCGGGCATCGGCGACGGCGATGTCGTCGGGCACCGCGATGCGGGGCGAGGGGAAGCCGGGCTCCTCGGCCGGCTGCGGCGTCCTGGCCGGGGCGGGCCTCGCTTCCCGCGCGGGGCGCGGAGCATCGCCGGACGCTGCCGGGGCGGCGCCTGCCGGCTGGCTGCGCCGGGCCTTGCGGGCGGCGATCTCGGCCTGCGTCTCGGCAAAGCGGTCGCGCGCGGCCTCGCTGGTCACCGCATCGACGCCGGCGGCGCGGTACCATTCGAGGAGGGCGATGGCCGCCTCGCGGTCGATGGGGTGGGGCTCGGCGTTCATGGCCATTCCCTAGCCGATTTTTCCGCGCGGCGCGACGGCGGCGTCAGTGGCCGAGCGACTGGGAGAACAGGTTGATGACGAGCACGCCGCCGACGATCAGCGCCAGGCCGAGCAGGGCCGGCAGGTCGAGCGTGACGCGGAACCAGAAGATGTCGATGAGGGCCAGCAGCACGATTCCGGTGCCCGACCAGATCGCATAGACGATGCCGACCGGCATGGTGCGCAGCGGCAGCGACAGGAAGTAGAAGGCGAGCACATAGGTCGCCACGGTGACCAGCGAGGGTGCGAGCCGGGTGAAGCCTTCGGTCGATTTGAGGGCGGTGGTACCGACGATCTCGCAGAGAATCGCGATGCCGAGATAGAGCGCGTTCAAGCCGGTCTCCTTGTGTCGGGCCGGGCCTGTCTGATCCGCCCGCGGGCGGCGCGTCAAGGGCCGGGGACGTCCGCGACGATCCGCACGACGCCGGCTGTTTGACGGAAAGGTCAATCAGGCTAGAACTCGTCCAAACAGGCCCGTGCCCTAGTCTTGGAACGACGGCACACGGTGCGAATGTGTACGAGGATGCGCGGCGTCTGCCCGCGCCACCGAAAGGACCCAGAGACGATGAGCGATACCGCCAGCCAGACCGAGAGCCTGCCCGAACGCGAGTCGATGGAATTCGACGTGGTGATCGTCGGCGCCGGGCCGGCGGGTCTGTCGGCGGCGATCCGGCTGAAGCAGATCGACCCGGAGCTCTCCGTCGTGGTCCTGGAGAAGGGCGCCGAGGTCGGTGCTCATGTCCTGTCCGGCAACGTGCTCGATCCCTCGGCCCTCGACATCCTCTTGCCGGAGTGGCGCGAGGAAGAGACGCCGATCAAGACCAAGGTCACCGACGACCGGTTCTATCTCTACGGCGCCAGCGGCTCGCTTCGCCTGCCCAATGCGCTGATGCCGAAGCTGATGAACAATCACGGCAATTTCGTCGTGTCGCTGGGCCTCGTGTGCAAGTGGATGGCCGAGAAGGCCGAGGCGCTGGGCGTCGAGATCTATCCGGGCTTCGCGGCCTCCGAGATCCTCTACGACGAGAGCAATGCGGTGATCGGCGTCGCCACCGGCGACATGGGCGTTGCCCGCACCGGCGAGCCCGGCCCGATGTACCAGCGCGGCATGGCGCTGATGGGCAAATACGTGATGATCGGCGAGGGCGTGCGTGGCTCGCTGGCCAAGCAGCTGATCCGCGGCTACGGCCTCGACGAGGGGCGCGAGCCGGGCAAGTTCGGCATCGGGCTGAAGGAATTGTGGGAGATCGATCCGGCCAAGTCGAAGCCGGGCCGGGTGCAGCACTCCTTCGGCTGGCCGCTGGACAGCGGCACCGGCGGCGGCTCGTTCCTGTACCATCTGGGCGAGAATCAGGTCTATGTCGGCTACGTCGTCCACCTGAACTACAAGAACCCGTATCTGTCGCCCTTCGAGGAATTCCAGCGCTTCAAGACGCATCCCGACATCGCCGAACTGCTGGAAGGCGGCAAGCGCATCGCCTATGGCGCGCGCGCCATCACCGAGGGCGGCTGGCAGTCGGTGCCGAAGCTGGTCTTCCCGGGCGGCGCGCTGATCGGCTGCTCGGCCGGCTTCGTCAACGTGCCGCGCATCAAGGGCGTCCACAACGCCATGACCTCGGGCATGCTGGCCGCCGAGAAGGCCGCCGAGGCGATCAAGGCGGGACGCGCGCACGACGTGCTGTCGGCCTATGACGACGAATGGCGCACGTCGGCGATCGGCCGCGACCTCAAGCCGGTGCGCAACGTCAAGCCGCTCTGGTCGAAATACGGCACCCTGCTCGGCATCGGGCTGGGCGGCCTCGACATGTGGACCAACTCGCTGTTCGGCTTCTCCTTCTTCGGCACCCAGAAGCACGGCAAGCCCGACCATGCCTGCCTGGAGCCGGCGGCCAAGCACAAGAAGATCGACTATCCCAAGCCGGACGGCGTCCTGACCTTCGACAAGGTCTCCTCGGTGTATCTGTCGAATACCAATCACGAGGAGGACCAGCCGGTCCATCTGCAGGTCAAGGACCCGCAGCTGCAGCACGATTCCGAATTCGCGGTCTATGCCGGCCCGTCGCAGCGCTACTGCCCGGCCGGCGTCTACGAATGGGTGCAGGAGGGCGGCGAGGAGAAGTTCGTGATCAACGCCCAGAACTGCGTCCACTGCAAGACCTGCGACATCAAGGACCCGAACCAGAACATCAACTGGGTGCCGCCGCAGGGTGGCGAGGGGCCGGTCTATCAGGTGATGTAGGAGCCGCGTCGCGCCGAACGGCGCAGCGTTGCACGTCGTGTCGTGAAGGGGAGACCGCCATGCGCCTGGCTTTGCCGCTGATTGTCCTGGCCCTGCAACTGCTGGCGCTGCCGGCCCGCGCCGACGACGCCTATGATGCGTGCCTGCGCGAGGCCGATGCCAGCATGCGGGAGATGGGGGACTGCGGCGGTGCCTGGATCGAGCGCGAGGATGCGCGCCTCAACGAGGCGTGGCAGGCGCTCCTGGCGGAGCTTCCCGAGGAGAGCCAGGAGATGCTGCGGGACGAGCAGCGGGCATGGCTCGCCTACCGCGACCGGACCTGCCTGTTCTATCTGGATCCGGCCACATACGGTTCGATCGGCCGCCATTTGTCCTATCCGTCCTGCCGGGCTTTCGTCATCGCGCAGCGAACGCAGGCGCTGAACGAGATCCTGGTGTCGGTCGCGCCGCAGTAAGGGGCGGGACCGTTATGGGGACCCCAACGCCATCGAGTATGCGAACCTGAAGATATGACCGGGTGCCGTCGCAGAGCGGCGGGGCGCAGGTCTGTCTAGTAACGTCTGAGCGGGAACGGCCGCCGAGCTACAGCGCGGCGGCCAGCGGGGTGTCCGGGGCGGCCGGGGCCGCGGCCGGCAGGCTGAAGGTCGCCGCGATCGGCAGGTGATCGGAGGCGGTGGGCGCCAGCGTGTCGAGCCGCCGGATCACGATGCCGGGTGTCGCCAGCACGTGGTCGATCGGCAGGCCGATATAGGGCGTGAGCGCTCCCGGCAGGGCGCGCAGGAGCCAGGTGAAACCGATGCCCGTCATCGGTGTCGTGCCGCTGGCCGCCGCATAGGTCGCCAGTGCGGCGCTCCACGGCGCGGCGTTGAAGTCGCCGGCGATCAGCACCGGGCCGCGGAGCAGCCCCAGCGTTTCCTGCAATTCTGCCACCTGCCGCCAGTGGCCGAAGGGCCAGGGCCATTGCAGATGCTGGGAAACGATGGTTGCGACGGTGCCGTTGAAATCGATGCGCCGCGCGGCGAAACCGTTCACCACGTCGCAATATCCGGTCTCGTCGACGAAGGGACGCTTCGACAGGATGGCGACGTTGCCCTGCGCGAAGGGGCCGCTGCAGTAGAATTGATGCGGATAGGTTGCCGACAGGGTTTCGAGCCGCGCCTGCCAGTCGCGCCCGGTTTCCTGCAGGGTGACGATGTCCGGCGCTTCGGCGGCGATCCGGCGGATGGCCTCGGCCGGCTCGGCGACGTCGTAGCGCAGATTCATCTGCAGGAGGCGATAGGCCGGTCGGCCCGCGAGGGCGTCGGCGGCTATCGGGGTGCTGTCCGGCAGGACATAGGGCGCCACGGTCGCGAAGCCGGCGAGCGCTGCCGCGAGCGCCGCGGCGCCGGCGATGCGCGGGATGGCCGGGCCGGCGATCAGCGCGGCGATGCCGGCGAGCAGGGCGGCAACCGACAGATGGGCGCGAAAATGCCCGACGGAATCGAAGGCGGCGACGTGATCCCCGAAGAAGCCGGCGACGATCGCCACGGCGCAGGCCAGCGCCAGGGCCGCGAGCGTCCACCGCAGCCAGCGGCGACCGCCGGTTCGTCCGCGCGCCGGCGCGTCTGTCGTTCCGGTCCCTGCCATGATGCCTACTGGAACGCCGTCTCGAAGAAGGAGCGCAGCTTGCGCGAATGCACCCGCTCGGAGGGCAGTTCGGACATGAGCTCCAGCGCCCGCATGCCGATGCGCAGATGCTGGGCCACCTGCCGCTTGTAGAATTCCGTCGCCATGCCCGGCAGCTTCAACTCGCCATGCAGCGGCTTGTCGGAGACGCAGAGGAGGGTGCCGTAGGGCACGCGGAAGCGGAAGCCGTTGGCCGCGATGGTCGCCGATTCCATGTCGAGGGCGATGGCCCGCGACTGGGACAGGCGCTCGACCGGTTCGCGATGGTCGCGCAACTCCCAGTTGCGGTTGTCGATGGTGGCGACCGTGCCGGTGCGCATGATCTTTTTCAGCTCGTAGCCGGACAGGCCGGTGACCTCCTCGACGGCCTTCTCCAGCGCCACCTGCACTTCGGCCAGCGCAGGGATCGGAACCCAGACCGGCAGGTCGGCGTCGAGGACATGATCCTCGCGCACATAGGCGTGGGCAAGGACGTAGTCGCCCAGTTCCTGGCTGTTTCTGAGGCCGGCGCAATGGCCGAGCATCAGCCAGGCGTGGGGGCGCAGGACGGCGATGTGGTCGGTGATCGTCTTGGCATTGGACGGGCCGACGCCGATATTGACCATGGTGATGCCGTGGCCGTCGGCGCGCTTGAGATGATAGGCCGGCATCTGCGGCAGGCGCGAGGGCGCGACGCCCTGATGCGGCTTGGCCTCGCCGGGGCTGGTGACGACATTGCCCGGCTCCACGAATTCCACATAGCCATCGCCGCCGCGCATCATCATCTCGCGCGCCATCATGCAGAATTCGTCGATATAGAACTGGTAGTTCGTGAACAGGACGAAGTTCTGGAAATGCGCCGGATGGGTCGCGGTGTAGTGCGACAGCCGGTGCAGCGAATAGTCGACGCGCTGGGCCGTGAAGGGCGCCAGCGGCATCTCCTCGCCGGGGCCGGTCTCGTGGTTGCCGTTGACGATGCGGTCGTCGGTGGCTTCCAGATCGGGCACGTCGAAGACGTCGCGCAGCGGCCGGTCGAGCCGCTCGGCCATGCTGCCGTCCACATAGGTGCCTTCGCCGAAGGCGAAATGCAGCGGGATCGGCGTGGTGGAATCCCCCACCAGCACCGGCTGGCCGTGATTGCGGATCAGGAGCGCGATCTGGTCCACGAGGTAGCGCTCGAACAGATCCGGCCGGGTCACCGTCGTCGCGTAGCGGCCGGGCCGCGGCACATGGCCGAAGGCGAGGCGCGAGTCGACCCGCGCATGGGTCGTCGTGGCCAGCGAGATTTCCGGATAATAGGCGCGGTAGCGATGGTCGAGATCGCCGTCCTTCAGGACCGCGTCGAAGCTGTCGGACAGGAAGGCGACGGAGCGGCCATAGAGGCGGATGACTTCCGCGACGGCCTCCTGCGCATCCCAGTAGGGGCGGCGTTCGGCGGTCTCGGGTGTGACGATGCGGCTCTCGGCCGGGGCGGGAACGATCTCGGTCATGCCCCTGTCTAACCGGCTGTCACGGCAGCGAGAAGACGCCCGGTCTCAAAAACCGCCGGTGGTGTTCTGGAGAACGATCGGATCGCGGACCAGCGGGCAGACGATGCCGCGGCGATAATCGCAATCGTCGCCGGTCAGGGATCCGAAGGCGCTGCCGGGGCGCTCGCCGATGTCCTGCACCAGGAAGCTCAGGACAGTGCCGATCCCGGCGATCAGGACCGTCAGCGCGGTCATTCGTGTCATCATGGTGCCGCCCTACAGCATTTTCGCCACAATTGCACATGGCGCTGAAGCGAGGCTGACACGCGCCCGACTCGGATGGCCGGGCGCGAACGGATGTAGAGCCGCGGAGGGGGCGAGCGTTACGGCGCGGCTGAGGCCGGTTGTCGGTGCCGGTCAGGCGGCGCGGCTCAGAGTTTCACCCAGGTCTGGGTCTTGCAGAAGATCTTGAGGGCGCAACCGGTGAGCTCCAGCTTGCCGCCTTTGACCACAGCGTTGCCGCTGTAGGTGCGGTCGTCGCGGGGGTCGGTCACCTCGCCCTCGTAATCGGCGCCGCTGCCGGTCATGCGTCCGACGGACTTGCCCTTGTGCTGGCCGGAGATCACCTCGGCGCAATAGGCGCCGCCGCAGCTCGACACCTGCACGATGCCGCCGCCCGGCGCGCGCCATTTGCCGACGATGGGCTCGGCGGCCCATGCGGAGGTGCCGAGCGCCATGGTGGCGGCGGCTGCTGCGATGAGGATCGTCTTCATGGCGGGCTCCGTGGTCTGTTCAGGATCGAACAGACAGAACGCCGCTGCCGCGCCAAGGGTTGCCACGGTCGATATGTTGCCATCGACGACAGGCCGAATGCCGGCCGGTGCGCGCCAAGTGGTGCGCGGAACGGGCGGGCAGGGAGGCCTGCCCACCCGGCCGGATCAGAGGCGGGTGAGGCTCTGCGAGCGGCAGATCAAGCCGCCGAGGACGCAGCCGGAGACCGACAGCGTGTTGCCGGACAGCGCGCCCTTGCCGGAATATTCCTTGCCGCCCTTCGTGTAGTCGGTGACCGTGCCGGCATATTTGCCCTTGCCGGTCGGCTGCATCTGCCCGAAGGTTTTCCCCTTGTGGGGGCCGGTCGTGTAGGTCAGGCAGAAGGCGCCGCCGCAGCTGGTGATCTTGGCATTGTAGCCGGACGGCATCTTCCAGTTGCCCTCGATCGGATCGGCGTGCGCGATGCCGCCCATGCCAAGGCCGAGGGCGGCCGCCAGTATCAGTCGCTTCATGTTCTCGCTCCCCATCAGGGCAAGCCGGCGTCCTCCTCGACACCGTGACGCTTCCCTTCACGTAAGAGTAAACGAGACGCCGCAAATGGCAATGCTCGCGTCCCTGCCGGATGCGCGAAATCGGCGATGGGCACGAGGACGGAAAATCTGCCGCAAAGGCATGGAATGCGACGGCACGGTTAGCAATGGGTGAATTTTCCGATACGGAAGCGGTCCGTCCTCAGATCGGATTGCCCCGAAGGTTCAGTGGCTTGAGCGCATTTTCCCGAACCAAATGCTCACACGCATTTATCTCGAATTAATCGAAAACTTTAAGCACCCCTTCAGTCGTCGCGGTCATTCTCGACCCATCGGACAGCAGCCGATCAACAGCGACAGGGACGCGAAAGACAATGGCTCGCATCGACTTCCAGAACTACGACGACATCTCGGCCAGCGGCGCGGTGTTCGTCGACGCCGACATCCTCTTCGACCTCGGCATGCGCGCGGCCTGCGGCCATGACGGCGCGGTCGATTTCGTCGCCGCCCACATGTATTTCAATCTCGCCGATCGCAAGGGTTCGGACGCGGCCGCCTATCACCGGCAGGACGTCGCCAGCCAGATGTCGAAGGCCGAGGTCGCCGCCGCGCTGCGCGCCGCGCGCCAGTGGATGACCCGTCACTGATCACCCGCGACGCGTCTCCACGGCATCGGGCGCATCGGCGCCCAGCCTCTGACATAAGCGGCTGCCGTCAGGCCGTCCGGGGCCGGCCCACCTCCGCCAGCGCCTCGCCGAGCGCGGTCTCGAAGACCGCCAGATCCTCGTTGCGGCCGACGGTCACGCGGATCATCCGGTCGAGCGGCGCGACACCCGGCATGCGGATGAACACGCCGCGCCGGATCACCGCCTCCAGAATCGCGCGGGCATAGGCCCCGTCGCCGCCGCAATCCATGGCGACGAAATTGGTCGCCGACGGCAGCGGGATCAGCCCGGCCGTCGTGGCGATCTCCGCCAGCCTGCCACGGGCGGCCACGATCTTCTCCACCGTCCGGGCCAGATAGTCCTGGTCGCGCAGCGCCGCGAGCGCGCCGACCTGCGACACGCGTGAAATGCCGAAATGGTTGCGCACCTTCTCGAACTGCACGATCGTCCCGGCTTCGCCGATGGCATAGGCGATGCGCGCACCGGCAAGGCCATAGGCCTTGGAGAAGGTGCGGAAGCGCAGGAGATTGGGGCGCATGACGCTCATCGCCGGCAGGGCCGAGGCGGGGGCCATGTCGGCATAGGCCTCGTCGAGAACGAGGATCGTCTCCGCCGGCACGGCGTCGATCAGCCGTTCGATCTCCGCCGCCTCGTACCAGGAGCCGGTTGGATTGTCGGGATTGGAGACGTAGAGCAGCTTCGGCTTCAGTTCGCGCGTGCGGGCGATCAGCGCGTCGAGGTCTTCGCGGTCGTCGCGATAGGGCACGAAGTCCAGCGCCGCGCCGTGGCCGACGACATGGTAGTTGAAGGTCGGATAGGCGCCGTGGGAGGTGACGACGCGGTCGCCGGGCTCGCAGGTGAGGCGCACCAGCAGGCCGAGCAGCCCGTCGATGCCTTCGCCCACCATGATGTTGTCCGGCGCGAGGCCGAGATGTGCCGCCAGCGCCTCCTTCAGATGGTGATTGGCGGAATCGCCATAGCCCCAGCTGTCGGCGGCGGCCCGCGTCATCGCCTCGATGGCGTTCGGCGACGGGCCGAAGACGCTCTCATTGGCGCCGAGGCGGGCCTTGAAGCGCACGCCGGTCTGCCGCTCCAGCGCTTCCGGCCCGACGAAGGGCACCGAAGCGGGCAGCGATCGCACGAGATCGGTGAAGAGCGGCATGGGGAACTCCGAACGGGAATGGGAAGAGCCGTCGCTAGGCGGCGCAACGCGGCAGGCATGGGGCCCAGCGGCGATGGCCGGGCCGTGGGGTCAGGCCTTCGGCGCTTTGGCGTTGCCCGGCTCGATCGGCACGAGGCCCTTGGCGAAGCGCTGGGCGTTGCGGGCGTAATGCTCGGCCGACAGCCTGAGCCCGGCCTCGGCCTTTTCGTCCAGCGTGCGGGCGACCCGCGCCGGCGCGCCGACGATCAGCGAATTGTCGGGGAATTCCTTGCCCTCGGTCACCAGCGCATTGGCGCCGACAATGCAGTTGCGGCCGATCTTGGCGCCGTTGAGCACCGTCGCGCCCATGCCGATCAGCGAATTGTCGCCGATGGTGCAGCCATGGACGATGGCGGCGTGGCCAAGGGTGCAGCCGGCACCGATGGTCAGCGGAAAGCCGGCATCGCTGTGCAGGGTGCAATTGTCCTGGATGTTGGTGTCGTCGCCGATGGTCATCCATTCGTTGTCGCCGCGCAGAACGGCGCCGAACCAGATGCCGACATTGCGGCCGAGCCGCACCCGGCCGATGACATGCGCCCCCGGCGCGACGAATACGCTGTTATCGTCCGGCAATTCCGGCCGGTCTTCGTCGAGCGCGTAAATGGGCATGGGCAACCTCCCGAGCTGATGCGCAGCGAAACTGCGTCAGCGGGGGGCGGGAATCAAGCGCGGCGGCGGCGCCTCATTCCGCCACCGCCTTGAGCATCGGCTTGGTCAGCGACTGGCGTACCGAATCGTAGTCGGCCCAGGGATCGGCTTCGTCGAGGCGGGCGGCGACCGTGTCGAGGGTGAAGCCATTGGCGGCGTCGAGCTCGGCCAGTTCGTCCCAGGTGACGGGCGTCGCCACCGGGGCGCCGGCGCGCGAGCGGGTGGAATAGGGGGCGATGGCCGTGGCGCCGCGTTCGTTGCGCAGCCAGTCGATGAAGATCTTGCCGGTGCGCTTGGCCTTGGACATGGTGGCGACGTAGCGGTCCGGCTCCTCGCGCGCCTGCAGATGGGCAAAACCGCGGGCGAAGCCTTTCAGATCGTCCCAGCCCTGGCGGCGCTCCAGCGGCGCGATGACGTGGACGCCCTTGCCACCGGTGACCATGGCGAAGGTCGTCAGGCCGAGATCGGCGAGGCTGTCGCGCAGGTCGAAGGCGGCCTGTTTCACATCGCCGAAATCGAGGCCCTCGTCGGGATCGAGGTCGAAGACCAGCCGGTCGGGCTTTTCCAGCCTGTCGTTGTGGGCGCCCCAGATGTGGAATTCGAGCGTGTTCATCTGCACCGCACCGACGAGGCCGGCGGCGCTCCCGACGGTGAGATAGTCGGCCTTGCTGCCATCCTTCTCGGTGACGGCGACGGTTTCGACCGCGTCGGGAAAGCCGCCGCTGTCGTGCTTCTGGAAGAAGCAGCGCTTGTCGCCGCCCTGCGGGCAGCGGACCAGCGACAGCGGCCGGTTGCCGGCATGGGCCAGCATGCGGTCGGCGATCTTCTCGTAATAGAGAGCAAGGTCGCCCTTGGTGACGCCCTGGCCCTCGAAGACGACGCGCCCGGGATGGGTCAGCCGAACGTCGGCCACCCGATCGGGCGCAGCGCCGGTGCTCTGCGGCGACGGCGTCGCCTTCGCGGCGGGCTTGCCGCCCTTGCGCCCCGACGCCGGAGCGGATGTCGGTCGCTCGTCGGTCACGTCCCCGGCCTGCTTGTCCTCGCGCAATCCCTTGAAGACGCCGTGGCGGATCGAGCCGTCGGCGGTGATCTCGGCAAACTCGATCTCGGCCACCAGCGTCGGCGTGACGAAGCGGGCGGCGCGCTTCACATCGGAGGCAAGTTCGGCGAAGGGCGAGGTCTTGCGCGCCAGATCGGCGAAGCGGGCCTTCAGATCGGCCATGGCCTCCTCGTCGAAGCCCGAACCGACACGGCCGCGATAGACCAGCGTGTCGCCGTCCATGACACCGAGCAGGATCGAGGAGAAGGGCCGGCTCTTCTTGTCCGACGGTTTCCAGCCGCCGATGACGAATTCCTGCCGGCGGGTGCATTTGACCTTCAGCCAGTTGCGCGAGCGACCGCCGCGATAGGGCGCATCGGCGCGCTTGGCGATGATGCCCTCATGACCGGAGGCGCAGACCTTCTTGAAGACGGATTCGCCGCTGCCGGTGATGTGCTCGCTGTAGAGCAGCGTCTGGGTCTCGTGGCCGTCGAGGAGATCGCGCAGAGCCGCCTTGCGGTCGGTCAGCGGCTGGTCGCGCAGATCCTCGCCATCGAGATGCAGGAGGTCGAAACAGAAGCAGGAGAGGGGGCCGCCCTCCGACAGATGCTTCTGGAGGGTGGAGAAATCGGTGCCGCCATCGGCGTCGAAGGCGACCACCTCGCCGTCGATCAGCGCGCTGCGGCAGTTCAGGGTCGCGGCGGCCTCGGCGATGCCGGTGAAGCGCTCGGTCCAGTCCTGCTCGTTGCGGGTCCAGCAGGTCACCTTGCCGTCGCCGATGGCGATCAGGACGCGGTAGCCGTCATATTTCATCTCGTGGACCCAGTCGCGCCCGGCCGGGGCCGTGTCGACGAGGGTGGCGAGCTGCGGCGGGGAAAAGGCGGGCATCGGCAACGGCTTGCCCGCCTTGCCCTTGGCGGGCTTGGCCGACGGCTTCTTGCTCTTCGCCTCGGTCGAGGACGTCTTGCTCTTCTTGCCGCTCGTTTCCTGGCTCTCGTCATCGGCCGTGCGGTCGGTGTCCCAGACGTCGTCGCCCTTGGCGATGGCGGCCATGGTGCGCCCGGTCTTCACGCTCTTGTCGGCCTTCAGGAGATTGCGCCGGCGATCGACCGCCTCGTCCTTCTCCTTGATCAGCAGCCAGTTTTCGCGCTTCTCGCCGTTTCGCGGCTTCATCCGCACGAGCGCCCAGTTGCCGCGCATGCGCTCGCCTTCGAGATGCATCTTGAGGCTGCCCTTGGCGAAGCCCTTGTCGGGATCCTCCAGGGGCTCCCAGGTCCCCTGGTCCCAGAGCATCACCGTGCCGCCGCCATATTCGCCCTTCGGGATCGTGCCCTCGAAGGTGCCGTAATCCATCGGATGGTCTTCGGTGCGGACCGCGAGGCGCTTGTCGGCGGGGTCGAGGCTGGGGCCCTTGGTGACGGCCCAGCTCTTCAGGACGCCTTCCCACTCGATGCGGAAATCGTAGTGAAGGCGCGTCGCGTCATGCTTCTGGACGCAGAAGAACAGGCCGTCGCCGGCGATCTCCTCGGCCTCCGAGCCGCTGGGCTCGCGCGTCTTGGCGAAGTCGCGCTTCTGCCGGTAGGTTTCGAGCAGGGCGTCGCTCTTTGCTGCCATGACCGCGACCCGTCAGGCGCTCTTGCGCCGGCTGGTGGTGGCCTTCGCAGCCGAGCCGGTCTTCGTCGATTTGCTGCCGCTCGCCTTGGTGCTGCGCGACTTGGCGGTGGTCTTGGCCTTGCTGCCCCGTGCGGACGACGCGCCTGACTTGGAGGCGCTCTTCTTCTCGCCGCTCTCGCCGCCGCCACCTTCGAGGCTCTTCTTCAGGGTGGCCATCAGGTCAACGACATTGCTGCCCTTGCTCGCCGATGCCGGCTCGTCGTCCTCGACGGTGACGCGGGCCTTGCCGCCCTTCTTGCGCTTCTCGGCAATCAGCGCCTTGAGCGCCGCGGTGTAGTGGTTCTTGAAGTTCGAGGCGTCGAAGGGGGCGGTCTTCTTCTCGATGAGCTGGGTCGCGACGTCGAGAAGATCGCCGTCGGTCTCCGCGTCGGAGATGTCGGAGAAGATCGTATCGGACTTGCGGATCTCGTCCTCGTAATGAAGCGTCTCGAGCAGCAGGCCAGTGCCGCAGGGGCGCAGCGCCACGAGATATTCCTTGCCGCGCAGCGACAACTGGCCGAGCCCTGTCTTCTTGGCCTGGCGCAAGGCGTCGCGCACGACGCGGAAGGCGTCCTCGGCCAGCTCGTCCTGGGGCACGACATAATAGGGCTTGTCGAAATAGAGCGGCGGGATCGAGCATGTGTCGACGAACTGGACGAGCTCCAGCGTCTTCTTGGTCTCGATCTTGACGTCCTCGATCTCCTCGTCGGTGAGCAGCACGTAGTCGTCCTTGCCGACCTCGTAGCCCTTGACGATCTCGTCCTTGTCGACCGGGCCGATGCCTTCCACCACCTTGTCGTAATGGATGCGCTTGCCGCTCTCGCGATGGATCTGGCGGAAGCTGATCGAGGCGCCGGACTGGGTGGCCGAGAACATTTCGACCGGGATCGAGACGAGGGAAAGCCGGATCTGGCCTTTCCAGATGGGACGAGGCGCCATGCATATACTCCAGACAAGACAGACTGCCGCGCCGGTAGAACGGACGCGGGCGGCGACTCGTTCCCGTTGAGTCACCCCGCCGCCCTGCGCGCGTTGGCGGTTGGTGAAAAGTGGTTGATGGCTAAGGGCTCTGCCGCCGCAACCTTGCGTATCGGCCGGCACTCGGGCAGCACGTTCTGCGAATGCCATCCTCGCCCTGCAACCGAACTGACCGCGCCAAGCCCTTGATCCGGATTCTCCATACCGCCGACTGGCAGGTCGGAAAGCCCTTCGGCCAGTTCGAGACCGACCGTCGCGGCGAACTGCGCGCCGAGCGTTTCGCCGTGGTCGCGCGGATCGCGGCGCTGGCGCAGGCGCGCGGCTGCGACGCGGTGCTGGTGGCGGGCGACGCCTTCGACGACAACACGGTGTCCGATCGCGATCTGCACCGGACGCTGGAGGCGATCGCGGGCTTTTCCGGCCCGTGGATCATGCTGCCGGGCAATCACGACGCGGCCTTGAGCGAATCCGTCTGGACGCGGCTGCGCCGGCGCAGCGGCCAGGCTGCGGTGGTCATCGCCGACCGGCCGGAGCCGATCGATTTGAAGGACGGCGCGGCGGTAATCCTGCCGGCGCCGCTGACCCGCCGCCACGAGGGCGCGGATCTGACGGCCTGGTTCGACCATGCCGAGACGCCTGCTGGCGCCGTGCGCATCGGGCTGGCCCATGGCTCGGTCGCCAACCGGCTTCCGGCCAAGGCCGAATCCGGCAATCCGATCGCCGACGACCGCACCGAGCGGGCACGGCTCGACTATCTGGCGCTCGGCGACTGGCACGGTTTCGTCGAGATCGCGCCGCGCACGGTCTATGCCGGCACGCCGGAGCCGGACCGCTATCCGGCCAACGAGCCCGGCCATGTGGCGATCGTCGAGATCGACGCGCCGGGCGCGGCGCCGCGCATCGAGCGGGTGCGCACGGCCCGGTTCGACTGGCGCGCGATGGACCTCAGGCTCGACGGCGCCATCGACGGCCTCGACGCGGCGCTGGCGGAACTGGCCCGTCCCGGCGAGACGCTGCTCGACCTGACCCTGACCGGCAGCCTGCCGCTGCGCGAGCGGGTGCGGCTGGACGCGGCGTTGGGCGAGTGGTCGGCGCGGCTTTTCGATCTGCGCCTGCGCGATGCCGGGCTGATCGACGAACCGGATGCAGAGGATCTCGACCTGATCGATGTCGGCGGCTTCGTACGGGTGGCCATCGACCGGCTGCGCGAACGGGCGGCCGATCCGCAGGACCCCGACCGCACCGCCGCCCAGCTGGCGCTGCGCATGGCCTATGTCGAGCACCGCCGGCTGCTGGGCACGGCGGGTGACGGCTCCGCACATTCGAAGGCGGGCTGAGCCATGTATCTGAAGTCGCTTCGCCTCACCGATTTCGCCGGCATCCGCTCGGCCGAACTGCCGCTGATCGAGCCGGGCCTCAATGTCATCGTCGGCGACAACGAGGCCGGCAAGTCGACGCTCTTGACCGCGCTGCGCGCCGCCTTCTTCCAGAAGCACCGGGCCGGCGGCGAGGCGGTGAAGGCGCTCGGGCCCTATGACCGGCAGGCACGGCCCGAGGTCGAGGTCGGTTTCGAGATCGACGGGACGAGCTACACGCTGACCAAGGCCTTCCTACAGCGCCCAGCTGCTGAACTCGTCTGGGCCGGCGGCAAGCTGTCGGGCGACGCGGTGGAGGAGCATCTCGCCGAGCTGTTCCGCTTCACCCATCCGGGCGCGGGCGAGCCGAAGCTCGACAAGCACCAGGGCGCCTTCGGCTTGTTGTGGGTCGAGCAGGGGCGTTCCACCGGAGGTCTCGACGTCGGTGTCGGCCGCGACGCGGTGACGGCGTCGCTGGAAGGCGAGGTGGGGCAGATTCTCGGCGGCGAGCGCGGGCGCAGCCTGATCGCCAGCGCCAAGGCGCTGCAGGACCGCTTCTTTACCGAGACGTTGAAGGTCGCCCGCTCGTCGCCGGTGCGCGAGACGGAAGAGCGTCTGGCGGAGCTGCGCGACGAGCTGTCCGCCAAGACGTCGCTCTGGCGCGACTTCCAGGACCGGCTCGACCGGCTGGAAGAGCGGCGGCGCAAGCTGCGCGCCTATGAGCGCGATGCCGCCCTGCCGAAGGCCGAGCAGGCGCTGGAAGCGGCCGAAGCGGCAGCGGTCCGGGCGGAAAATCTCGACCGGGAATGCGGTGAGGCCGAGCGTGACGTTCAGCATGCGCTGGCGCGGCGTGATGCGGCGGCCGAGCGCCTGTCCCAACGCGAAAAGCTGATGGCGACCGTGGCCGAGGCGGCGCGGGTTGCCGGTGAGACCGCGACCACGCTCGACGAATTGCGGGCGGCCGGTGTCGAGGAGCGGGCCGGGCTGGAGCAGGCGGAAGCGGAACGCGAGGCCGCGCGGCTGGCCGCCGAACAGGCCGACGCCGCCGACGAGGCGCAGCGTTCGCGCGCCGAGGCGAAGCGCCTGACCGACGAGATCGCCGCGTTGGAGCGCCGCCTGAAGGAAGGCCGGACGCTGGACGCCCGCCTCGCCGAACTGCGCCGGCCCGACGGCGCGCCGGCGATCGACGCGGCTGCGATCAAGGCGCTTGATGCGGCCGACCAGCGGGTGCGCGATGCCGCGGTCCGCCTGTCGGTGGCCGCGCCGACCATCCGGTTCGAGCCGGAGGGCGACACCGGTGTCACGGATGCGGCCGGTCAGCCAGTGACGCTTGGCGCCGCCGTCCGGGTGACGGTCCCCACCGGCTTCACGCTCGACGGCTTCGGCCGGATCGTGGTGGAGCCTGGCGGCGACGCCGAGACCCTCCGCCATGACAGTGAAGCGGCGGCGGCCGAGCGCGCGACGCTGCTGAAACGTTTCGACGTGGAATCGACCGACGCCGCGCGCGCCCGTGCCAGGGTTGCCGAAGAGCGCCGGATCGAGGCGGCCGCGCTGACCCGGCAGCTCGCGGCGCTTCTACCCGAGGGCGTAGCGACGGCGGTGTCGACGCTGGAGGAGTTGCGGGCCGACCTTGCCCGGCGCGCAGCCCTGTCGCCGGAGGTCGCGCAGCATGGCGCAGAGCCGGTTGCGGCCGACGGCGAGCGCATCCGGCAGATTCGCCAGGAAGCACGGCGGCGCCTCGATGCAGCCGGCGCAGAACTGGAGCAGGTGCGCCGGGCCGCATCCGGCAGTCTCGCCCGGATTGCCGCGGCAGAGTCGGAAGCCGGTTTCCGGCAGGCCGAGGCGGACCGGCTGCGCCGCGATCTTGCCGAGGCCGAAGCCGTCCGGCCCCGCACGGCACTGGCCGAGGATCTGGCGGCTGCGGAGCTGGAGCGTTCGGCCAAGGCCGCCGTGGCGGCGATGCGCCAGCGCGAACGCGACAATGCTGATCCGGAGACGGTGCGCCTGACCCTGACGACGCGCAGGAAGGCGCTCGAATCGATCCGCCGCGACATGGCGGCGCTGAAGGATGAAGCGCTGACCCTGGAAGGCGAGCTGCGAGCCCAGGGCGCCACCGGCCTCGGCGAGGAGATCGCCCGCCTCGAGGGCGAGATCGGCACGCTGGAGACGCGGCTGACGCGCCTGACGCTCGAAGCTGATGCCTCGCGTCTGCTGCACAGCACACTGATCGGCGCGCAGCGCGAGGCGCGCGAACACTGGCTGGGACCGATCAAGACCCAGGTCGCGCCGTATCTGAAGCTGATCCATCCCGGCACCGAGATCGAGCTCGACGACACCACGCTGGAGATCCGCAGCCTGCACCGGGCCGGCGTCGCGGAGGATTTCCGCCGCCTGTCGGCGGGCGCGCGGGAACAGGTGGCCGTCGTCACCCGCATCGCGCTGGCCCATGTCCTGAAGAAGGGCGGGCATCCGGCCGCGGTGATCCTCGACGATGCCCTGGTCAATACGGACGAGAAGCGGCTGGAGCGGATGCATCTCGTCCTGCAAAAGGCGGCGGAGGATCTGCAGATCATCGTCCTGACCTGCCGCGAGCGGGACTTCCGCGATCTCGGGGCGCCGATCTTCCGACTCTGACCCGCCGGACGGTCGCTTCGGGGCGGGAATCACCCGCGCCGCATTTCGGGCCGCGATGGGGCAAAAGCCGTTTGGAGGGCCTGTTCCGCGCGGTCCACGACCCGGCAAGGCTCTAGGCGAGGGCCGTCAGAGGCGGCCGCAAACCCCCACAAACCGGCGTTTCTTAACAAGTGGTGAATGAAAAAGTGGCATCCTCGCAACAGGGGTGTGTCCAAAGCACCCCAGAAGCCCCAATGTGGCATTTAGGCGATTGCATCCAGAACGCTGGTGGATATTGTCGCCACAGAGAGATCGAGGGGGCATTCGCTTCGGACTTTCGCACAGGGGATGGGGCAGGGAAGGCTGTCCTTCGTATAAGGCCCAACCCTAACCTATAAAAAATGACTGGAGGTCAGGACATGAACATTAAGAGCCTTCTTCTCGGCTCCGCTGCGGCTCTCGTCGCAGTCTCCGGCGCCCGCGCTGCGGACGTCATTATGCCGGTTGCTCCGGAGCCGGTCGACTACGTTCGCGTTTGCGACGTTTACGGCACGGGCTTCTACTACATCCCGGGCACCGAGACCTGCCTGTCGATCAACGGCTATGTACGCTTCCAGTACAACGTCGCTGGCGGCATCGAGGACGACTTCGGCAACGACTACCTCACGAACTCCGAGGGCGACAACTACCAGGCCGGCTCCGCCGTCCGCGTCCGCCTGAACTTCGACGCTCGTGAAGAGACCGAGCTCGGCACCCTGCGCGCCTTCGCTCGCGTCCAGGCTCAGAACGCTTTCGGCGCCTACAGCAACGACGCCAACTACCGCATGGACATGGGCTTCATCCAGCTCGGTGGCCTGACCATGGGTTACCTGGACAGCCTCTGGACCGAGGGCGACGGCCTGCTGACGGACACGGACCTGCCGGTCGGTGACTACCAGACCAACCGCGTCTCCTACACTTACGCAGCGAACGGCTTCACCGCCGCTCTGTCGCTGGAAGACGATGGCTCGGGCGATTTCGCACCGGACGTCGTTGGTCGCCTGGCCTATGCCGGTGGCTGGGGCTCGATCTACCTCGCCGGTTCGTATGACGAGCGGGTCCAGGGCGGTCTGATCAACGTTGCTTCGTTCACCCCGGGTTCGGGCTTCGTGATCAACAGCGCCGGTGTGATCGTTCCCGCTTCGGCCGTTATCATCAACGGTACCGATCCGCGCGAAGACGATGGCGCTTTCGCTCTGAAGGCCGGTCTGTCCCTCACGGACCTGATCGCTGCTGACTCCGAGCTGAAGATCGAGGGTTCCTACGCCTTCGACCCGTCCAGCTACTCCACGCTGGGCCTGTTCTCGAACGCCGCTACGCTCGGCACGCAGAACGACCTCCTGGTCGGCACCCTGCCGGTCGAGTGGCAGATCGGCGCTGGCTACGCTCAGCAGTTCGGCAAGCTCGGCATCGCGGTTTCGGGCGTCTACGGTGAGACCTTCGACACCTACCGCTACACGACCGCCACCACCTTCTCGAACCGTGGCGATGGTGAGTACTACAAGCTGGTCGGTAACGTCGGCTACGAGATCACCAACAACTTCGACATGCTGGCTGAGATCTCCTACGCCAACATCGACTTCGACGGCCAGAACGGCTTCGTTGACGACTCCCTCGACCAGACGGCGGGCTTCCTCCGCTTCGTCCGCTCCTTCTAATAGAGCAGACATATCGTCTAGAGAGCCCGGCGTTCGCGCCGGGCTCTTTTTGTTTGGGGAGGTGATGGTCACCGCAGGTGGTCTGCCGGCGGATCGACGGTCCTGCCGACCGGCGGTTGCCGCGCTGCACACTCCCACTAGCTAGTCCCGCATCTTCATCGACTGCGGAGCCGGCCAGATGACGTCCTTCCTTGGCAAGTTGATCGTGCTTGCCGCCACGACCGCGGGTCTCACCCGACTGTCCCGCCTTCTTCGCGGCGACAGCGGCCGGGCAGGGCCCAGGGGGCCTAGGGACGACAAGACCTCCCAAGCTGCTGAAACACCGGCCCCCGCGCGCATGGACGGGGCCGAGGCCGTCGACAATGCTGCGGCGAGGCCTGCTCCTGCTGCGACCAAGGCCGACGCGCAGGACGTTACCGATCAGGACGTGTCGTCCGCATCGAACGGAGCGGGCGCAGACGCCGCGAAGGCAGAGGTCGTCGCCAAACCTGCCGCCGCGCCAAAATCTGCGGCACCGGTCCCGCCGGAAGACCCGCTCGCCGTCAAGCACCGGGCCGCGCCCTTCGACCGCAATTTCCGCTCGGTGGACTACACCCGATTGTCGCAGGACCGGGCGGCGATCGCTGAGGATCGCGCGCGTCAGCGGCGCATGCATTCGACCTGGAGCCCGCCGCCGCCGGACCAGAGACGACCAGCCGAACCCAGCCAGTCGGGTGTGTTCTCGAATTTCGGCGGCAGCGTAGTCGCCGCGGAGGTGATCCGCGGTGGCGAGGCCGGGCGCATTCCCGATCCCATGCCGCAGCTTCCCGGCGAACGGATCGCGTTCTCCGGGCCGCATCCCGATGCGCCGACGCCCGATCTCGCCGATCGCGAAGGCATACCGGCCGACCCGTTGGCGGTGAAGCACCGTTCCGAGCGTTTCGACCAGGATTTCCGGACGGTGGATTATGCCAATCTCGATGGCGGCGAGGCAGCGCCCGGGATGGTCGAGGACGGCAGCGCCGTGCCGCCGGCTCTCACCCCGGTGCCCGCCGATGACGGGACCTATGTCGCCGCGTTCCGCACCGCCGGAGGGCCGGCGCCGTTGCGCGGCGCGCCGGCGAGTGCGGAGACGGGGGGCGAAACCGAAGCCGACAGTTCGGCCGGTGGGGGCGGCGAGGATGCAGGCGTCGAGGCGGCGCCTGCTGGCGGGACCGCCGATGCGTCGGTGACCGACACCGGAGAGGGCGCGCAGGCGCCGGACGATCTCACGCAGATCAAGGGGATCGGCCCGACGGTGGAGCGTCTCCTGTTCGAGCAGGGCATCTTCCGCTTCGACCAGATCGCGGCCCTCGGCGAAAGCGAGATCGCGGCGATCGAAGCGGCGATCGGCTTCAGCGGCCGGATCGGCCGGGAAGCGTGGGTGGAACAGGCCCGTGCCCTGTCCCAGGGCAAGGCGGCCGGCTGAGGCCGGCGCGCCATGTCAGGGGCTTCAATAGGCGGCGGTCAGCCGCCGCGGCCGAAGCGCAGGTCGCGCTCGATGTCGAAGCCGGCGCCGAGGCGCATCTTGTAGACCCCGTAATTCTCCATGATCCGCTGCACGTAGTTGCGGGTCTCGGTGTAGGGAATGCGCTCGACCCAGTCGACGACCTGGTCGAGCGGCTTGCCGCGCGGATCGCCGAACCGTTCGATCCATTCGCGGGCGCGCCGCGGGCCGGCATTGTAGGCGGCGAAGGTCAGCACGTAGGAGCCGCCGAAATCGGCGATCTGCTCGCCGAGGAAATGCGCGCCGAGGGTGGCGTTGTAGCCGGGGTCGCTGGTCAGCCGGTCCGGCGAATAGCTGACACCCACCTTGCGGGCGACGCTCTTTGCGGTGTTCGGCATGAGCTGCAGCAGGCCGAGCGCGCCGGCGGATGACCGGGCCTTCGGGTTGAAGGCGCTTTCCTGACGCGCGATGGCATAGGCCAGCGCCTTGCCCGCCGCCGAGATGTTGGCGCTCGCCGGGATCACGCCGATCGGGAAGGCGAGGGCCGGGGCGTCGATGCCGCGCCAATAGGCGAGCTTGCCGACCTGCAGCACCAGGTGATGGTCGCCGCGCCGCTCCGCCATGACCGAGAGAAGCGCGAGTTCGCCCGGGCTCTCCAGTTCGTCCGCGAGCGCGCGATACAGGCTGTCGGCGCGCCAGTCGGAGCCGATCTCCTCCAGGCGCCGGATCGCGCGGACCGCCTCGCGCTGTTCGAAGCGGCGGCGCTCGGCGTCGCTCGGACGCGGGAAGCTGATCGCTTCCGGCTTGCGGCCGAGGCGCGCAGCCGCAAGCTGACCGTAATAGGTCGCCGGATAATGCGCGGCCTTGGCGTAATAGCCGGCCGCCGAGCCCGAGGCGCCGGCTTCCGCCGAACGGCCCAGCCAGTAATAGCCGCGCGACAGGGACAGCGGCATGCTGGAGATCTGGACGATCTGGGCGAAATGGCGCTGCGCCGTCACCGGGTCGTTGAGGAAACGCATGGCGATCCAGCCGGCGTGGAACTCGGCCTCGACCTGTTCCTGGGGGCTTTCGGCCAGATGCATGGCGGCGACGCGATAGGCGAGCTTCGGCTTGCCGAGATCGAGGAGATCGCGGGCGACGATGCGGCGCTCGTTCCACCAGGCGTCGGGATCGACCAGCGCATCGACATCGCGCGGGGCGTCGATGAGAAGCTGCGCGGCTTCCTCGACCTTGTCGTGCTTGCGGTTGTACTCGATCAGCGCGAGGCGGTAGCCGGGATCGGCGCGCTCGGCCTTGGGCACCGCGGACAACAGCTTGGCGGCATTGCCCTCGTTGCGGATCACCGCGGCGCGGGCGGCATAGAGCGCCTTGGCGCCGGCCATGCCGACGACGCGCCCGGCATCGGTCACGCGCTCGGCATAGAGCAGCATGTCCATGCGGCGCTTGTGGTCGGCCCGCGACAGAAGCGACTGGAAATTCGCCAGGAACTGGCGCTCCACATCCTTGTCGAGGCGTTCCTCGCGCCAGACCCGCGACACCAGCGCCTTGGCGCGGCCGGCATCGCCGGCGGCCAGATAGGCGCGGGCCAGCGCCATCGCGCCCTCGGGGCTTTCCGGCTTGCCGTTGCCGAAGGCGCGGATCACTTCGCCCGCCGGCAGCTGCTCGCGATAGAGCGCCTTCTCGCTGTTGATCCGCAGCGTCTTGGTGCCGGGCCAGCTGGCAAGCTCGGTGGCGGTGCGAGCGATCTCGGCGGCCGGAACGTCCTTGCCACCGGTCAGGCCGATCGCCCAGGACAGGATGTGGCGGTCGAGCGAGCCGGGCACCATGCCCTCGCGGATGGCGCGGGCCTTCTGGGCGTTGCGGTCGGAGAGCGCCTGCAGGCCGTCCTTCAACTCGCCGCGCATCGGCTGCACCGAACCGAGGCGCGGGGTCATCGCCGCGATGGAGGCGGTGAAGGCGCTGGCGCCGGCCGGGGGGGCCGCGGGGGCGGCCTGGGCGAGGGCCGGGTTCTGGCGCGCGGTGACCGTTCGGCCGAAGCGCCACGGATCCATCGGAACGCCGGCCGCATGGACGGCGGGACGCGACGTCGGCAACGGGCCGAGCAGGGGCAACACCGCCTCCTGGGCCAGTGTGGACGTGGCCGTCATGGCGGAGATCACCGCTGCAATCACGAGCCGCTGCGCAAGATTCTGTGCTGTCATGGCCAACCTTCTGGACGTCCGGACCGAGGCAGATGGACTGCCGGGCCCCGCCACTTCCGCTCGCAATCGCCGCTGCCTGTGACCGTCGCGATCGGGTCATGGCGGATTGCCGGAATGGTTTGCAAATCTCTCACGACCACGATTAAAGCGCCGTTACCGGCAACAGTCACGAGGCTTCGGGCGGGACGGCCTCCGGGCGCTGCTTGTTTCGCCCCGACCGCTTCAATATGGTGCCGCGATCCCGGACCGATTGCAGCTTCCGGCACGCCATCTTCGGGTGGTCCAGCGGGCGACGGTCGTCGGCCAGATGACATTCACGAGACGAAGCGCGTGCCGCCGTTCGATGACCGGCATGTGGGGAGAAAGAGAGAGCATGTTCAAGGGTTCGCTGCCGGCGTTGGTGACGCCGTTCGCCGAAGACGGATCGCTGGACGAGGCGACGTTCGCGGCCTTCGTCGAATGGCAGATCGGCGAGGGTTCGCACGGTCTGGTGCCCGTCGGCACGACGGGCGAGAGCCCGACGCTGACCCATGGCGAGCACAAGCGCATCGTCGAGATCTGCATCGAGACGACGCGCGGCCGGGTGCCGGTTGTGGCGGGTGCCGGCTCGAACAACACAGTCGAGGCGATCGAACTCGCGCAGTTCGCCGAAAAGGCCGGCGCCGACGGGCTTCTGGTCGTCACGCCCTATTACAACAAGCCGAACCAGAAGGGCCTCTACGCCCATTACGCCGCGATCGCCCGCTCGGTGTCGCTGCCGATCATCATCTACAACATCCCCGGGCGCTCGGTCATCGACATGAGGCCGGAGACGATGGGCCGGCTGGCGGCGGATTTCTCCAACATCATCGGCGTCAAGGACGCGACCAGCCGCGTCGAGCGCGTGTCGGAGCAGCGGATCACCTGCGGCCCCGACTTCCTGCAGCTGTCCGGCGAGGACGCCTCGGCGCTCGGCTTCAACGCCCATGGCGGCCAGGGCTGCATCTCGGTGACGGCGAATGTCGCGCCGAAGCTGGGCGCCGAATTCCAGTCGGCCTGCCTTGCCGGCGACTACGCCAAGGCCCTGGAGATCCAGGACAAGCTGATGCCGCTGCACAAGGCGCTGTTCATCGAGCCGAACCCGACCGGCGTGAAATACGCCCTGTCGAAGCTCGGCAAGCTGGGCAACCGCCTGCGTTCGCCGCTGGTGCCGATCGACGAATCCACCGAGCGCGCGATCGACGCGGCGCTGAAGCATGCCGGCCTGACCGGCTGATCGGCCGTCGCACGACGGTCGAAACCATGCCGTCTCGCCCCTATATCATGGGGCGAGAGGAGCGCGGCCGGGCCGCGCGCGAGGTTTGAATGGCGAAGAAGAAGAAATCGGCAGGCTCGAACGTTGCTGCGGAGAACCGCAAGGCCCGCTTCAATTACGAGATCCTCGACACGCTGGAGGCTGGCCTCGTCCTGACCGGGACCGAGGTGAAGTCGCTGCGCGAGGGGCGGGCGTCGATCGCCGAGTCCTACGCCAGCGAAGAGGGCGGCGAGCTCTGGCTGATCAACTCCAACCTGCCGGAATATCTGCAGGCCAACCGCTTCAACCATGTGCCGAAGCGGCGGCGGAAGATCCTCGTGCATCGCACCCAGCTCAGCCGGCTGGCGAGCGCGATCCAGAAGGACGGCATGACGCTGGTGCCGCTGCGGATCTACTTCAACGATCGCGGCGTGGCCAAGCTGCAGCTGGCGCTGGCGCGCGGCAAGAACGCGCCCGACAAGCGGCAGACCATGAAGGAACGCGACTGGAACCGCCAGAAGCAGCGGATCCTGAAGGAAGCCTGAGCCAGGGGAGAGGCGGATGGTCGACGTGTCGAGACTGCCGGACGATCTGACGCCGCCGACCGACGACGGCGGCGCCGCGCATCTGGAAGGCACGCGCCTTCCGGCGGTGCCGCTGCCGGCAACGGACGGGACGCAGGTCGACCTGTCGCGTCTGCCCGGCCGCCTCGTCCTCTATGTCTATCCGATGACCGGCCGGCCCGACGCGGCGCTGCCCGAAGGCTGGAACGACTTCCCCGGCGCACGCGGCTGCACGCCCCAGAGCTGCAGCTTCCGCGACCATCATGCCGAATTGCAGGCGCTCGGCGTCGCACAGGTGTTCGGCCTGTCCACCCAGACGACCGAAGAGCAGCGCGAGGCGGCCGAGCGGCTGCATCTGCCCTATCCGCTGCTGTCGGATGCCGCGGGAGACCTGCGCCGCGCCCTCGAGCTGCCGTTCTTTGAACTCGACGGCGGGCTGTATCTGAAGCGCATGGCGATGGTCGTCACCGACGGGCGCATCGACAAGGTGTTCTATCCGTTGTCCCGGCCGACCGGAACGCGGCCGATGTCGCTGCCTGGCTGTCCGCCGGGCGCTGACGTGCAGGCGGCGATCATGGCGCACTGGCGCTGACGTTCAGCGCTTCAGGAACGCCGCCGCATTCTCGAACACGTCGTGGAACATCGCCTCGGTCAGCCGGCCGGTATTCGTGTTGTAGCGCGAGCAGTGATAGCTCGAGAACACCGCGATGCCGCCGACCATGTGATGGGCGTTGTGCCCGAAGGGGGCCGCCGAGGGGCGTTCGCCCAGCGCGCGGACCGTCGAGTCATGGGCGATGCGGCCCAAGGTCACGACCGCCGCGAGCTTCGGAAAGGTCGCCATCCGTCCGGAGAAGAACTGCCGGCAGGTGTTGATCTCGGCGCCAACCGGCTTGTTCTGCGGCGGCACGCAGCGCACGGCGTTGACGATTGCCGTGTCGATCAGTTCGAGCCCGTCATCGGTGCGGGCGGCGAAGCGGTCATTGGCAAAGCCGTAGCGCGCCAGCGTCGCGTAGAGCAGGTCGCCAGCATAATCGCCGGTGAATGGCCGGCCGGTGCGATTGGCACCGCGCAGCCCCGGCGCCAGACCGGCGATCAGCAGACGCACCGCGCCGGCCCCCTCTGGCGGCAGCAGGGTCGGCACCGGCGCATTGTGCCAGTCGGGCTCCTTTGCCCGCCATTCCTCGCGGAATGCGACGAGCCGCGGGCAGAGCGGGCAGTCGCGGGAGGGCTCCGCCGGCAGGTTTTCGGGCGCGGGTGTCGAACTCATTCTTCGATCCGGAGCGTCGACGGGCGGCGCGGCGCGATGGTGGCGCTCAATAGTCGTCGTCCTCTTCGACGGCCGCGGCGGCTTCCTCGGCCTCGATGCGGCGGGCGATCCGCGCCTCGCGCTCGGCCGGGTCGCGGCCGATCTCGCCCTTGAGGTTCGCGAGCTCGATGAAATGGTCGGCCTGGCGTCGCAGATCGTCGGAGATCATCGGCGGCGAGCTGGTCAGGGTGGAGACGACCGACACCTTGCGTCCCTTGCGCTGCAGGGCCGCGACCAGCGAGCGGAAGTCGCCGTCGCCGGAGAACAGGACGAAATGATCGACGGTGTCGACCAGCTCCATCGCGTCGACGGCGAGCTCGATGTCCATGTTGCCCTTGATCCGGCGGCGGCCACTCGCATCGGTGAACTCCCGGGCCGGCTTGGTGACGACGCGGTAGCCATTGTAGTCCAGCCAGTCGATCAGCGGCCGGATCGAGGAGTATTCGTTGTCCTCGACGAGGGCGGTGTAATAATAGGCGCGCAGCAGATAGCCGCGGGCCTCGAAGCTGCGCAGCATCTTCTTGTAGTCGATGTCGAAGCCCAGCCCGCGCGAGGCGGCATAGAGATTGGCCCCGTCGATGAAGAGAGCGATCTTTTCGCGTTGATCGAACATGGATGGCTGCTTTCTCGCATGAGGGAGGGCACGCATCCGCAGGCTCGACAGGATGAGCGCAGGCGGCACGAGGGTCTGCGGGCCGGCCGTTTCAGGCCGGGGCCGGCGCCGGTCGGCGAACGCCGGTGAGTTGCGCTTCGCTTATTCTGGCCGCCGCGGCGCTGTCAACGAGGGCAGGGGATAGCGCAGCGTCCGACCCTTGCCGTACGCCCACAAACGGTATATGCGACGCGTTCATCTCTTCGAATTTCAGATACTCAGGAGACAGGCATGGCCCGCGTCACCGTAGAAGATTGCGTCGATAAGGTCGACAATCGGTTCGAGCTGGTCCTGCTCGCCAGCCATCGCGCCCGGCAGATCTCCCAGGGTCAGCCGATCACCATCGATCGCGACAACGACAAGAACCCGGTGGTCGCGCTGCGCGAGATCGCCGACGAGACCCTGTCGCCCGGCGATCTCAAGGAAGACCTGATCCACTCGCTGCAGAAGCATGTCGAGGTCGACGAGCCGGAGCCGGCACCGCAGCCCGCCTCGGCCCCGGCCGAGACCCGCAGCATCGCCGCTGCCGCCGAGGCCGGCGACGACGAGCCGGTGTCCTTCGACCGGATGTCCGAGGAAGAGCTCCTCTCCGGCATCGAGGGCCTGGTCCCGCCGGAAAAGACCGACGATTATTAAGCTTTTGGGAATGCCGGCACTTTCGGTCGGCGGCCTCACAGTCTTATATTGAGGGGCGTGCCGTCGTTGACGGCGCGCCCCTTTCTCTTTGCGGACCCGATCCCCAATCCCATGATGCGGCAATATGAACTCGTCGAGAAGGTGGCGGCCTACAAGCCCGATCTCGATGAAGCGCTCCTCAACCGAGCCTATGTCTACGCCATGCAGAAGCATGGCGCGCAGAAGCGTGCGAGCGGCGATCCGTATTTCTCGCATCCGCTGGAGGTCGCGGCGATCCTCACCGACATGCATCTCGACGAGGCGACCGTCGCCGTCGCGCTGCTGCACGACACGATCGAGGACACCGACGCCACCCGCAAGGAGATCGACCAGCATTTCGGTCCCAAGATCGGCCAGCTCGTCGAGGGCCTGACCAAGCTCAAGCGCCTCGACCTCGTCTCCAAGAAGGCGGCGCAGGCAGAGAACCTGCGCAAGCTGCTCCTGGCCATCGCCGACGACATCCGCGTCCTCCTGGTCAAGCTGGCCGACCGCCTGCACAACATGCGCACCCTCGGCCACATGGCGCCGGAAAAGCGGGCCCGTATCTCGCAGGAGACCATGGACATCTATGCGCCGCTGGCCGGGCGCATGGGCATGCACGACATGCGCGAGGAACTCGAGGATCTGGCGTTCCGGCATGTCAATCTGGAAGCCTACGAGACGATCTCGGCGCGCCTCGAAGAGCTGAACCAGCGCCATGCGGCGCGGATCGCCAGCATCGAGACGGACCTGACCGACCGCCTGCGCGAGAACGGCATCGTCGCCACGGTCAGCGGCCGGCAGAAGAAGCCCTATTCGGTGTTCTCCAAGATGCAGCGCAAGGCGCTGTCGCTGGAGCAGCTCTCCGACATCTTCGGCTTCCGGGTGATCGTAGAGACCGAGGAGGAGTGCTACCGCACGCTCGGCATCGTCCACCGCAGCTGGGCGATGGTGCCGGGCCGGTTCAAGGACTACATCTCGACCCCGAAGCAGAACGACTACCGCTCGATCCACACCACCATCGTCGGCCCGTCGCGCCAGCGCGTCGAACTGCAGATCCGCACCCGCCGGATGCACGAGGTCGCCGAATACGGCGTCGCCGCCCACACGCTCTACAAGGACATGGAGGGTGACGGCGACCAGCGCGTCCACCTGTCCAAGGATTCCAACGCCTATGGCTGGCTGCGGCGCACCATCGAGCTTCTGGCCGAGGGCGACAATCCCGAGGAGTTCCTAGAGCACACCAAGCTCGAGCTCTTCCAGGACCAGGTCTTCTGCTTCACGCCCAAGGGCCGGCTGATCGCGCTGCCGCGTGGCGCGACGCCGATCGATTTCGCCTATGCGGTGCATACCGATGTCGGCGACAGCTGCGTCGGCGCCAAGATCGACGGCCGGATCATGCCGGTGGTCACCGAATTGTCGAATGGCGACGAGGTCGAGATCATCCGGGCCAAGGGCGCGACGCCGCCCCAGGCCTGGGAGAACCTGGCGGTGACCGGCAAGGCGCGCTCGGCGATCCGCCGGGCCAATCGCGCCGCCATCCGCCGGCAATATTCCGGCCTTGGCCAGCAGATCCTCGAACGCACCTTCGCGCGCTCGGGCAAGACTTTCTCGCGCGATGCGCTGAAGCCGCTTCTGGCCAAGCTCGGCCAGCGCGAGGTCGAGGACGCGCTGGCGGCCGTGGGCCGCGGCGAGCTGAACTCGGCGGACGTCGTGCGGGCGGCCTATCCGGATTTCCAGGACAGCCGCGTCACCCGCAAGTCGCCGCACCGGGAAGAGGACGGCTGGGTCAATCTGCGCACCGCCGCCGGCATGATCTTCCGGGTGCCCGGCCGCTCCAAGAAGTCGAAGAAGGGCGGTAAGGCGATTCCCATCCGCGGCGCCGGCGACGACATGCCAGTGAGCTTCGGCCCGGACGGCGCCGTGCCGGGCGACCGCATCGTCGGCATCATCGAGCCGGGCAAAGGCATCACCATCTATCCGATCCAGTCGCCGGCGCTGATCGCCTTCGACGACGAGCCGGATCGCTGGATCGACGTGCGCTGGGACATCGACGAGGCGATGAACGAGCGCTTTCCGGCCCGCATCATGATCTCGGCGATCAACGAGCCGGGCTCGCTGGCCGAGATCGCCGAGACGGTCGCCGCCAACGACGCCAACATCCACAATCTGACGATGGTCAACACGGCGCCGGACTTCACCAAGATGGTGCTGGAACTGGAAGTCTGGGATGTCCAGCACCTGACCCAGACCCTGCGGCAGCTGCGCGCCAAGCCCTGCGTCTCGGAAGTCGTGCGGGTCAACGGTTGAGCCGGACGGCCAGCCAGCGTATCGAACCGCTGCAACAGCAGCCGAGGAGACCCGTTCATGACCAGTGAGGAAGTGCTCGCGATATTCCGCGAGGCCGGCGCCTATCTGGAAGGCCACTTCATCCTGACTTCGGGGCTGCGCAGTCCGGTCTTCCTGCAGAAGGCCCGGGTGTTCATGCATCCGCATCTGACCGAGCGGCTGTGCAAGGCGCTGGCCGAGCGCATTCGGGAAGAGGTGTCGCCGGCGCCGGACTATGTCGTCGGCCCGGCCATCGGCGGGCTCATCCCGGCCTATGAGACCTCCCGCCATCTCGGCGCGCCGGCGATCTGGGTGGAGCGCGAGAACGGCGTGTTCCGGCTGCGGCGATTCGAGATTTCGCCGGGCGACCGCGTGGTGATCGTCGAGGACATCGTCACCACGGGCCTGTCGATCCGCGAAACCGTCGAGTGCCTGCGGGGCCTGGGCGCCGAGGTGCTGGCGGCGGCCTGCATCATCGACCGCTCGGCCGGCAAGGTCGATGTGGGCGTGCCGCTGATCGCGCTGGCCGAATACGAGGTGCCGGCCTATCCGGCCGACGCCCTGCCGCCGGAACTGGCCGCAATTCCGCCGGTCAAGCCGGGTAGCCGCAACCTGTAGCCGACCGGGCGGGACCATCGCCAGTGACCGTGCGGCCTTGTCCGCACCGGGCGCAGGCAAGACTGATCGCCGCGATCTGACGCGGATTGGGGAATGCGACCGGAATGTTGTTCAGGCGGCGCCAGCCGGAGAATCTAGCAGCGCGGATCCGCACGATCCTGTGGCCGCGCCGCTCGTTCCGCCGCTCCTTCCGCTATCTGCGCAAGCGGGTGCTGCGGCTGAACGCGACGCCGCATGCCATCGCCGCCGGTGTGGCGGCAGGCGTCGCCTCGTCGTTCACGCCCTTCATCGGCTTCCATTTCCTGCTGGCCTTCGCCATCGCCTATGTCATCGCCGGCAACATGGCAGCCGCGGCGCTGGGAACGGCGGCCGGCAATCCGCTGACCTTCCCGCTCATCTGGGGCATCACCTACGAAACCGGCCAGTTCATGCTGCATGCGCCGCCGGTGCACGAGAAATCGCCCGAAGGGCTCGGCACGGCCCTCGGCCACATGGATTTCATCGCCATCTGGGACCCTGTGGTGAAGCCGATGCTCGTCGGCTGCCTGCCGCTGGGGCTGATCGCCGGGCTGGCCAGCTACGCGCTGGTGTTCTTCACGGCGCGCAGCTTCCAGCGACGCCGCGCCCGCCAGATCATCGCCGGACGGCCGCCGCGCGGTCTGCGCGACCCGGATGCGGCCGGTGGCGACCCGGGACGGGCAGCCTGACAGGCCGCCGCGACGACGACGGGGCGCGCGTTTGGGCGGCGCGAAGTTTGACGCAGAGCGGATTGCTCCTGTCGGAGCGAGCCGGTAGAAGGCGCGGGCGGCTTTGCCGCGCTGCGATGGGGCGACGAAAGGCGAAGCATGGTCGAGAAGGCCGAACGTAGGGAATCCGGGGGGGTCGGCGAGACCCTCAAGGTGATCGTGCAGGCGCTCCTGCTCGCCCTCGTCATCCGCACGTTCCTGTTCCAGCCGTTCTCGATTCCGTCGGGTTCGATGATGCCGACGCTCCTGGTCGGCGACTATCTCTTCGTGTCGAAATGGAGCTACGGCTTCTCGCAATATTCGATGCCGCTGTCGCCGCCGCTGTTCGACGGCCGGGTCATGGCCTCGCAGCCCGATCGCGGCGACGTGGTGGTGTTCCGCAAGCCGCGCGAGGAAGACGTCGACTACATCAAGCGGCTGGTCGGCCTGCCGGGCGACCGCATCCAGGTGGTCGACGGCGTCCTGTCGATCAACGGCAAGCCGGTCGAGCGCGAGAAGGTCGAGGATTTCGTCGCCGAGGACGGCACGCCGGTGCCGCGCTTCCGCGAGACGCTGCCGAACGGCGTCAGCTACATGACGCTCGACCTCAGCCCGAATTCGGCCGGCGACAACACCCGCGAATTCGTGGTGCCCGAGGGGCATTACTTCATGATGGGCGACAATCGCGACAATTCGCTCGATAGCCGCTTCGACGTCGGCTACGTGCCGTTCGAGAATCTCGTCGGCAAGGCCCAGGTGATCTTCTTCTCCGTGGAGGGCGACGTGTCCCCGCTGGAAATCTGGAAATGGCCGACCGACCTGCGGCCGGGCCGCATCCTGACATGGCTCGGCTGAAGGCGGACAAGCCGCTCGAGGAGCTCGAACGCCGGATCGGCATCACGTTCCATGAAAAGGCGCGGTTCGAGCGGGCGCTGACCCATTCAAGCCTGCGCTCCAGCAAGGGCGGCAAGGGCGAGGGCGAACGCAGCTACGAGCGGCTGGAATTCCTCGGCGACCGGGTGCTCGGCCTCGTCGTCGCCGAAAAGCTGTTCGACATGTTTCCCGGCGCCGACGAGGGCGAGCTGTCGCTGCGGCTCAATTCGCTGGTCAGCGCCGATACCTGCGCCGAGATCGCCGACGAGCTGGGCCTCTACGAGTTCGTCCGCCATGGCGGCGACCTGAAGAAGCTGAAGAGCGATCGCACCAAGAGCATTCGCGCCGATCTGGTGGAATCGCTGATCGCGGCTATCTATCTGGGTGAGGGGCTCGATACGGCGCGCGACTTCATCGTGCGCTACTGGGGCGGGCGGCTCGGCAAGAGTGTCGCCGCACGCCGCGATGCCAAGACGGCGCTGCAGGAATGGGCGCATACGCGCGGGCCCGTGACGCCGCAATACGAGATCGTCGAGCGCTCCGGCCCCGACCATGATCCACTGTTCACCGTGCGGGTCTCGATCCCGGACGTTGCTCCCGCGGACGGGCAGGGCCGGTCCCGCCGCATTGCCGAACAGGAGGCCGCCACGGCGGTGCTCATTCGCGAATCCGTCTGGAAGGACGACAATTGACCGAAGACGACAACACGACCGGCATCGACGCGACCGAGGCGGGCGCCGCGCCAGCCGCAGAAGGACCGACGCGCTCGGGCTTCGTGGCGCTGCTGGGCGCCCCGAACGCCGGCAAGTCGACGCTGGTCAACCAGCTCGTCGGCACCAAGGTGTCGATCGTCACCCACAAGGTGCAGACGACCCGGGCCCTGGTGCGCGGCATCGCCATGCGCGATCGCACCCAGATCGTCTTCGTCGATACGCCCGGCGTCTTCGCGCCGAAGCGCCGGCTCGACCGGGCGATGGTGCGCACCGCCTGGAGCGGCGCCCGCGACGCCGACATCGTGCTGGCGATTATCGACGCCGACCGCGGCATCAACGAGGAGGTCGAGACCATTCTCGAACGCCTCAAGGATGTGAAGCAGCCCAAGGTCCTGCTGCTCAACAAGGTCGACCAGATGCGCCGCGACCGGCTGCTCGGCCTGACCCAGCAAATCACCGAGCGCGGCGTCGCCTTCGACGAGATCTTCATGATCTCGGCGCTGAACGGCTCGGGCTGCGGCGACCTGATGGACTATCTGGCCAAGGCGTTGCCGGAAGGGCCCTGGTACTATCCGGAAGACCAGATCACCGACCTGCCGCTGCGCCAGCTCGCCGCCGAGATCACCCGCGAGAAGCTGTATCTGCGCCTGCACCAGGAGCTGCCCTACAGCTCGCATGTGGAGACCGAGCTGTGGGAGACGCGCCAGGACGGCTCTGTGCGGATCGAGCAGACCATCTATGTCGAGCGCGACAGCCAGAAGCGCATCGTGATCGGGCACAATGGCGAGACCATCAAGGCGATCGGTTCGGCGGCCCGCAAGGAGATCACCGAAGCGGCCGACCAGAAGGTGCATCTGTTTCTGTTCGTGAAGGTGCGCGGCAATTGGGGCGACGATCCCGAGCGCTACCGCGAGATGGGGCTGGACTATTCCAGCTGACCGCCTGCTGCCGTCACCGCCGTCGCGGTGGACCGGTCCGGAGTGCGCTGCGGCGCTGATGTGACATGGAATGGCGTGAGGAAGCGATCGTGCTCGGCGTACGGCGCCTCGGCGAGACCAGTGTGGTCGCCGAGGTGATGACGCGCGCGCGGGGCCGGCATCTCGGCCTCGTGCGGGGCGGGCGCTCGCGCAAGCAGCAGCCGGTGCTGCAGCCGGGCAATTCCGTCGCCGTCCACTGGCGCGCCCGGCTCGACGAGCATATGGGCGCCTTCGTCCTCGAACCGCTGGAACTGCGTGCGGCCCGGCTGATGGAATCCGGCGTCGGGCTGAACGGCGTGCAGCTCGTTGCCGCGCATCTGCGGCTTCTGGCCGAGCGCGATCCCCATGCGCGGCTCTATGACGGGCTGCAGATCATCGTCGATCATCTGGACCGGCCCGAACTCGTCGCCGAACTGATGCTGCGCTTCGAGATCGCGCTGCTGGAGGAGCTGGGCTTCGGCCTCGACCTGGAGCGCTGCGCGGCCACCGGCCAGCGCGACGACCTCGCCTATGTTTCGCCGCGCACCGGCCGGGCGGTCAGCCGCGAGGCCGGCGCGCCGTGGCACGACAAGCTGCTGACGCTGCCCGCCTTCCTCGCCGATGCCGCCACGGCCAGCGATGCGGAATCGCTGGCGGCGGGGTACCGCCTGACCGGCTATTTCCTTGGCCGCCATGTCTACGAGCCGCGCGGGATCGACGTGCCGGATGCGCGCGCCGGCTTCCTGTCGGCGCTGCGCAAGATCGGAATCGCCGCCTAGTCGCGGCCCGAGGGCTGGCTCAGGCCGGAACCGGTGCCCGCACGACCGGCGCCTCTTGGATCGGCCAGTGGACCAGCGCCGCGACGAGACCCAGGCCGACCCCGAGCCACCACACCGGATCGTAGGAGCCGGCGACGGCATAGAGATAGCCGCCCAGCCAGACGCCGAGGAACGAGCCGATCTGGTGGGACAGGAAGACCAGGCCGCCCAGGAGCCCGAGATAGCGGGTGCCGAACATGATCGCGACGAGGGCGTTGGTCGGCGGCACGGTGGACAGCCACAACAGGCCCATGACCACGGCGAAGACCACCACCGTCATCGGCGTGATCGGCGTCAGCAGGAAGATCGTCACCGCGATCGACCGGCCGACATAGATCAGCGCCAGGAAATGCGGCTTGGAATAGCGTTGGCCGATGAGGCCCGAGGCGATCGAGCCGATGATGTTGAAGAAGCCGATCAGCGCCAGCGCCGTGACCGCCCAGACCGGAGCGATGGCCTTGTCGGCGAGATAGGCGGGGAAGTGGGCGGTGATGAAGGCGACCTGGAAGCCGCAGACGAAGAAGCCGGTGGTCAGGAGCACGTAGCTCTTCGTCGCGAAGGCTTCGCGCAGGGCGGCGCCCATGGTCTGCTCGATCTCCGCCACCAGGCTGGAATGGCCGCGCGTGGTGCGGCTGTTGCCGCGCAGGGCAAAGGCGAAGAGTGGCACCAGCAGCATCATCGCCGACAGGACCAGGAGCGAATCCGACCAGCCGAAGCGGTCGATCAGTCCCTGGCTGAGCGGCGCGAAGACGAACATGCCGGCCGAGCCCGCGGCGGTGCCGAGGCCGAAGACGAAGGAGCGCTGCTCGGCCGAGACCCGCCGCGCGAAGGCCGCAAGGACAATGCCGAAGGAGCCGGCGGCAACGCCCAGCCCGACGAGGACGCCCGAACCGACGGCCAGCCAGAGCGGCGTCGGCGCGACGGCGGTGATGGCAAGCCCCGCGGCGTAGAGAAAGCCGGAGAGGACCAGCACCTTGGCGGTGCCGAAGCGGTCGGCAATGGCGCCGAACAGCGGCTGGCCGGCGCCCCAGAAGAGGTTCTGGATGGCGATGGCGATGGCGAAATCCTCGCGGCTCCAGCCATTGTCGGTGAGCATCGGGATCTGGAAGAAGCCGATCGCCGAGCGCGGCCCGAAGGTCAGGAGCGCGATCAGGCAGCCGGCGGCAATCGCCAGCCATGGCGTCCGGTCGGCGCTCGCGGTCGTCGTCGTCGCGCTCATCTCGTCATCCCCGCATCGGTTCGCCGCCATTACTAGACCCGGCGCATCGCCCGTGAAACCGCGTTTCCGTGATCGCAGCGATCACCCTCGCTGATCGGTCGCCCACAAGTCCGGTCCCGCAACCGGTTGCGACGGCTTTCGCTCGCGCCCCGCAGACGATAAAAGCCGCGGCCAGACGGTGGGGAGGACTGCGTGCAGGTACATAGCGAGATCGGATCGATGCGGGCGGCGCTGGCGGACTGCCGGGCCCGGGGCGAGAGCGTCGGCGTGGTGCCGACCATGGGCTATCTCCATGCCGGCCATCTGAAGCTCGTCGAGCGGGCCTGCGCCGAGAACGACGCCGTGGTGGTGACGATCTTCGTGAACCCGACCCAGTTCGGGCCGAACGAGGATCTCGACGCCTATCCGCGCGATCTGGAACGCGACCTTGCGCAGCTGGCGGCGTTCGCCGGCGTCCAGGTGTTCGCGCCAACGGTGGCGGAGATGTATCCCCAGCCCCTGCAGACATCCGTCGATCTCGCGCCGCTCGGCCAGATCCTGATCGGTGCGGCGCGTCCCGGGCATTTCCGCGGCGTCGCGACGGTGGTCACCAAGCTGTTCAACATCGTCCAGCCGGACCGCGCCTATTTCGGCGAGAAGGACTACCAGCAGCTCACCGTGATCCGGCGCATGGTCGCCGATCTGTCGTCGCCGATCACCATCGTCGGCGTGCCGACGGTGCGCGAGGCCGACGGTCTTGCCATGTCGTCGCGCAATGTGCGGCTGACGCCGGAGGACCGCGACGCGGCCGTGGTGCTGGCGCGGGCGCTGGACCGGGGCGAGGCGCTACTGCGGGCCGGTGCCGCCGAGCCGGAGCCGGTGCTGGCGGCCATGCGGGAGATCATCGCCGCCGAGCCGCGCGCCGATCTTGCCTCGCTGGACATTCGCGACGCGGCAAGCCTCGACGCGGTGACGGCGATCGACGAGCGGCCGGTGGTGATCCTGGTGACAGCCCGGTTCGGCGACGTGCTCCTGATCGACCAGCGTGTCGCGGAGAAGGCGCAAGGGAGCGCAACGGAAGGGCAGGTCGCATGAGCACGCCGGTTCGCACGACCCGCCTGACGGCGCCCGCCATTCGCAGCCGCAAGGGCGCCACCCCCATCGTCGCCCTGACCGCCTATAATGCGACCATGGCGGCTCTGGTCGATCCGCATGTCGACTTCATCCTGGTGGGCGACAGCCTCGCCATGGTCGAGCACGGCATGGCGTCCACCCTCGGCGCCTCGCCGGAGCTGATGATCGCCCATGGCCGCGCCGTGGTGTCGGCGACGGAGAAGGCGCTGATCGTCGTCGACATGCCCTTCGGCAGCTACGAGGCAAGCCCGCAGGAAGCCTTCCGCGCGGCCGCGACCGTGATGGCGGAGACCGGCTGCGGCGCGATCAAGCTGGAAGGCGGCCAGCACATGGCGCCGACCATCGCCTTCCTCGTCGAGCGCGGCATTCCGGTGATGGCCCATGTCGGCCTGACGCCCCAGGCGGTGAACGCCATGGGCGGCTTTCGCAGCCAAGGCCATGATGACGCTGCCCGCGACCGCATCCTCGCGGACGCGAAGGCGGTCAGTGACGCCGGCGCCTTTGCCGTGGTGCTGGAGGGCATCGTCGAGCCGCTGGCCGAGACGATCACGGCCGAGATCGCGGCGCCCAGCATCGGCATCGGCGCCTCAGCGGCCTGCGACGGCCAGATCCTGGTCTTGGAGGACATGCTCGGTCTGACGCCGCGCGTGCCGCGCTTCGTCAAGCGCTACGGTGCGCTCGGCGAGGCCGCCAGCCGGGCCATCGCGGACTATGCCGACGAGGTGCGCAACCGCAGCTTCCCGGGCCCCGACCACGTCTACAAGCCGCGGGGCTGACGCCGCCGCTCGTCGATCAGAGCGTCAGCGGCAAGATGAAGGGCGTGCCGGAGAAGGCGTCTTCGCCGCGGCCGATGGCGCGGATGGCGGAGACCATGCGGCCGCCGCGCTGCAGCTTGTCGTCGGCGAGGGCGACGAGGCGCGGATTGGGAGTGGCGGACGGCGCCCGCCTGCGCAGCTCGTTCGCCAGCGCCTCTTCTTCAAGATCCGGATTGATGGACAGCGCCAGGATATAGGCGGCGGCGGTGGAGCGGCTGATGCCGGCCCAGCAATGCACCGCCAGCGGCGTGTCGCGGCGCCAGCGCGTGCCGAAGTCCAGCAACTGGTCGAGATGGTCGACGGTCGGCGCCGTCAGGCCCTCGATCGGCTCGGCGATGTCGTTGAAGCCGAGGAAGAGATGCCGGTCCGGCGCGATGCCGGACGGCCGGTCGACCCGCGTGTCGGCGTTGATCAGCGTGACCAGATCCTGGGCGCCATGGCTGGCGACCATGGCGGGCAGTTCGGCGAGGGACGAGACGACGAGATAGGACATGGGCCCACATATTGCGCCGGGATGCGCCGATGTCACCCCTGCCGCGACGCTTTGGCCGGTGCCCGCTCGCCCGAGCCGGCGGCGACGGCCAGCGCGGCGTCGAGTTCGGCGAAGCGCTTCAGGAAGGCGGCTTCCGTCGCCGCGGTCGGAACGGGGGCGAAATCGGCGGCATCCAGCAGCGCCGCGCCGGGCTTGCCGAAGAACTGCGCCGCCTCGCGCTCGTCGAAGCCGGCGAGCAGCGTCGCCTCGTGATAGGCCGACAGCCGGTCGGCGGCCTTGATCGCCTTCTCGACGGCAGCGGGCAGCGTCGCCGGCAGTGAGAAGCGCAGATGCAGCGCCGCCTGCAGGCGTTTTTCCACCAGCTTGTAGTCGCCGCCCATGACGCTCTTGAAGGGCGAGATCATGTCGCCGATCACATATTCCGGGCCGTCGTGCAGCAGCGCGGCGAGGCGCCAGCGGGGATCGGGTTCGCGGCGCGCGACGATCGCCTCGACGATCAGCGAATGCTGGGCGACGGAAAAGGCGTGATCGCCGCGGGTCTGGCCGTTCCAGCGGGCGACGCGGGCCAGGCCATGGGCGACATCCTCGATCTCGATGTCGAGCGGGGAGGGATCGAGCAGGTCGAGCCGGCGGCCCGACAGCATGCGCTGCCAGACCCGGAGTGGTTTCGCGTCAGTGCGGCTCATGCCTCGCTTCCGGCGGTCTCGCCCTCGGCGCCGGCGGGTTCGGGCAGGGCGAAACCGGCCCAGGGAGGGATCGTCGCCGTCACCGGCACGCCGTCGGCCGACAATTCCTCGCCGCGCGACAGGGCGCCGGCCAGCCGGTCGATCCGCAGGAAGCCGAAGCCCTCGGTGCCGTCGGCCGACAGGACGGTGCCGATGGTCTTTCCGCCGGCCTCGATGTTGGAGCCGGGCGTCAAATGCCGTTCGCCGGCCAGCAGCATCAGCCGCCGCCGCGCGGTGCCGCGGTGCTGCATGCGCGAGACGACCTCCTGGCCGACGAAGCAGCCCTTGCGGAAGGACACGCCGCCATTCTGGTCGAACAGCACGTCATGCGGAAAGACGTCGGAGCCGGGATAGTCGGTCTCGGCCTCGGCGATGCCGGCGCGGATGCGGCGCAGGCGGTAATCGTCGGCGGAGGCCTCGGCGAGCCCTTCCGGCGGAGTACCGTAGAGCCGCGCCATCTCTCCCTCGGGGAAGCGGCGATCGGCATAGAGTTCGGCGGCGGTGAGGTCGGGCTCCTCCCACACCGCATGGACCGGCTGGTCGGGCGATTCGATGCCCACCTTGGTGCGCAGGCGGTAGAGGGTCAGGCGCTTCTTCAGATCGGCGGCGGCGCTGGTGGCGACATCAATGCGCAGCCCGTCGGACTGTTTGCCGATGAGGAATTCGAACAGGATCTTGCCCTGCGGCGTCAGCAGCGCGCAGGGGCGCATCTCGCCGTCGGCCAGACCATCGAGGTCGGCGGTGACGAGGTTCTGCAGAAAATGATGGGCGGCCTCCCCGGTGACGGCAAGGAGGCTGCGCTCCGGCAGGCGGGCATAGGGCATGGACGGCTCGCTTGTGTGATCCTGCCTGTTTACGTAAGCCGGGCACTCCAGAGGGACAAGCACGGAACGACGCCATGGGAACGAGTGCCAGCAACGCCACGACCTTCGACACGGTTCTCAAGGGCGGCATCGTCGTCAACCAGGACGGCGCCGGTGCGCGTGACGTCGGCATCGTCGACGGGCACATCGCCGCGATCGGCACGCTGGACGCGGCATCGGCCGGCGAGGTGATCGACTGCACCGGGCTGCACATCCTGCCCGGCGTCATCGACAGCCAGGTGCATTTCCGCGAGCCGGGCGCCACCCACAAGGAAGATCTCGAGACCGGATCGCGCGCCGCGGTGCTGGGCGGCGTCACCTGCGTCTTCGAGATGCCGAACACCAATCCGCTGACCACCAGCGAGGAGGCGCTCGCCGACAAGGTGGCGCGCGGCCGCCACCGGATGCATTGCGACTTCGCCTTCTGGGTGGGCGGCACCCGCGAGAACGCCGCCGACGTCGCCGAACTGGAACGGCTGCCGGGCGCGGCCGGCATCAAGGTGTTCATGGGCTCGTCGACCGGCTCGCTGCTGGTCGAGGACGACGATGGCGTGCGCGAGATCCTGCGCCGCACCCGCCGCCGCGCCGCCTTCCATTCCGAAGACGAGTTCCGGCTGCGCGACCGCGCCGATCTGCGGGTCGAGGGCGATCCCGCCTCGCATCCGGTCTGGCGCGACGAGGTGGCGGCGCTGCAATGCACCGAGCGGCTGGTCGGCATTGCCGAGGAGGTGGGCGCGCGCATCCACGTGCTGCACATCTCGACGGCCGAGGAGATCGTCTATCTCGCCGGGCACAAGCGCAATGTCACCTGCGAGGCGACGCCGCATCATTTGACCATGACCGCCGAGGATTACGGCCGGCTGGGCACCAAGCTGCAGATGAACCCGCCGGTGCGCGAGGCGCGGCATCGCGACGGCATCTGGCACGGCATCGCGGCCGGCGTCGTCGACGTTCTCGGCTCCGACCATGCGCCGCACACGCTGGAAGAAAAGGCTGCGGTCTATCCGAAGTCGCCTTCCGGCATGACCGGCGTGCAGACCCTCGTGCCGATCATGCTCGACCATGTCGCCAATGGCCGCCTGTCGCTTGCCCGCTTCGTCGACCTGACCTCGGCCGGTCCGCAGCGGATCTTCGGCCTGTCGCGCAAGGGGCGCATCGCGCTCGGCTACGACGCCGACTTCACGATCGTGGACCTCAAGCGCGAGGCCACCATCACCGACGACTGGATCGGCTCGCGCTCGCAATGGACGCCCTATGACGGCAAGGCGGTCACCGGCTGGCCGGTGGGCACGCTGGTGCGCGGCCGGCGGGCCATGTGGGAGGGCGAGCTCGTCGCGCCGTCGACCGGCGAGCCGGTGGAGTTCGTCGAGACCCTGGCGCCGCTCGGTCGGCAGGGCTGAGGCGGCCAGGGCTGAGGCGGCCAGGGGCCGTCTGTCGTCCCATGGCTTGGCATCCGCCAGCGACTTCCTAAGTCCGCACGGTGCAGACGCCACGGATCAAGGAGACGGCCATGCAGGACGAGGCGAACGGCCCCGCCCCACAATTCGACGAGGAGACGCTGGCGCTGGCCGCCATGGTCTTCCAGGCGGCGCGCGGCGGCGACGCCGTCGCCATGGCCGATTTTCTCGACAAGGGCCTGCCGCCCAATCTGCGCAACGAGAAGGGCGACAGCCTGCTGATGCTGGCGAGCTATCACGGCCATGTCGAACTGACGGAACTGCTGCTGAAACGCGGCGCCGATCCGTCGCTGGTCAACGACCGGGGCCAGACGCCGCTGGCCGGCGCCGCCTTCAAGGGCGAGGCGGAGATCGCGCGGCTGCTGCTCGACCATGGCGCCGCCGTCAACGGCAGCGGCCCGGACGGGCGCACGCCGCTGATGATGGCGGCGATGTTCAACCGCACCGAGATGGTCGATTATTTCCTGGAGCGCGGCGCCGATCTCGAGGCTCGCGCGGCGGACGGCGTCGACGCGCTGGGCGCGGCCAAGGCGATGGGCGCGCAGGAGACGGCGGCACAGCTCGAACGGCTGATGGCGGTGAAAGCCGGGTAGCTCGGCCAGGGACGCTGAGGCTCAGTCGCCGGCGACGAAGAATTCCAGCCGGCCCTCGGGCGAGATGCCGACCCGGTAGAAATTATAGGCGCCGAATTCGCGCATGTTCCGGTAGTCGCCGGCGGTCACCAGCTCGAACAGCTCGACAAGTTGCGGCTTGGTCAGCGAATCCATCGGCTGCTGGGTGAAATAGGGCCAGACATAGATCTCGTTGTCGGTGTCCGGCTCCATCCGGGCGTAGCCCGACTGCAGCACTTCCAGGAGGATGGCGAGGATCTCGATCCCTTCGCCGTCGCCGGAGGCCGATTTCAGGAAGGCGATCGGGTCCTCGCCGCCCTGGCCGAAGGACAGGACCGTGCCGTGGTCGCCGCGTTCGATATAGGGCGCCAGCTTCTCGATCTCGCCGCTTCTTGCCACGGCCATCAGCCGGGCCCGCAGGTCGCGGACCGGGCGCGGCAGCCCGGCATCGCCATAGGCGACTTCCGAGGCGAGGGCCGCGATCGGCGCCCGTTCGGCCTGAAAATTGGTGGTTGCCCCATCCGGCCTTGCCCGCGCCCCGTCCTGACGCGGGGTGTCGGGGCCGGGGCGATCGGTGGCATCGGCCGGCGCCTCGCCGGCGGGCCTCGGTTCGCGCCGGCGCTCGGGCCCTTCGGCGGGCGCCGGCCTTGTGTCGCCGGGCTCGACCTCGTCTTCCGGCGACAGCGGCACTTCGCCGGCATCGGTGCCTTCGCCCGGTCCCTGCGGACGGCCGGTCTCCGTCTCGCTGGTCGGCGCATCGGTCAGCGGCGGCAGCGGCACCGCGATGATGCCTTCACGCGAGCCGGAGCGGCCCTCGACGGGATCGATCTGCGACAACGCCAGCGCGTCGCCGGCGACGAATGTGGCCAGCGCGAAGAGAGAAGTGCTGAGGGCAAGGGTCAGGCGCGTCGGCACGACGGACCTCCGCTGCGTTGGACGATGGGGTGCGGTGGAATGTCCGGACCGCGAGGAGGGCAGAGACTACTGGATGATCCGGTCGGGACGGAATTCACCATATTCGATGCGCTGGCGCAGGGTCTCGACCATTTCGAGGACATCGTCCTCGCCATGGCGGCGCACCAGCTCGGTGAGGGCGGTCGCGATGGCGGTCTCGGCGAGGATCTCGGCCTCGATGCCGTCGGAGATGCCGTCGGCCCAGGCTTCGTTGTGATACTCGAATGCGACTTGCTTCTTTTCGGCCTGGATCATTTCGTCCAGTTCGGCGCTCTGCAAATCGATCATTCCGATTCCCTCAATTCCAGCCATGCGGCTTCACGTCCCGTTAAGGTCCTAGCACGATCCGGGCGCGAACAGTCTCGCCGTTTTTCCGAACCGTTAATCATCGGTTAATTCCCGTATCTGGCACTGATTTCGCGTGCCAGAGTGACCCCTTCGCCCTGATAGCGGTTCACCGCGACCCGTGCGGCGGGGGTGCATTCGCGATAGGTCGATTCGAACGCCCGGTAGCCGCTGTTGAAGCTGCCGATCAGATAGCGGCGGTCGGCCTCTCCCGGCGCCTGCTCGGCCAGCAGCTCTTCCATCTTCTGGCGCCAGATCGCCGCGTCGGTGTCGCCGCACAGGGTCCGCAGGAAGTGGATGGAGCCGAGGATCGACGCCAGCCGTCCGAGCGGCTTCAGGAATGCTGCCTCGCCCCGCGGCGCTGCAGCTTCCGGCGCGGTTTCCGCCGGGGCGCTCTCCTGGGCCAGCGCCCGGTGATCGCCCGCCACGGAACCGGCGAAAGAGACCACCAGTGCGGCCGTCGCGGCTATCATCATTCGACGCATGGCCGATGTTTCGTCCTTCGTTAAGACAATTGCAACGATCGGTCCGATGCCCGGCCGCTTATCTCCCGCGCCTGCGCCTTTCGGGCAACAGGAATCGCGCGCCGTTCGTTGCCCCGGTGTGTCAGTTTTCCGCGCAGGTGGCGAGGACCTTCCGTGCGACATCGTAAAGACCGGGCGTCGTGCGGCCGGCCGCGTCGGCGACCTCGATGTCGGCGAGGGCTAGCCAGTGCAGGGCCGCCGCATCGTCCGCCGCCGCCAGCTCGCTGCCGGCCATCAGCCGTCCGCCGAAGACCGCGATCACCGCGTGGAAATCCGGATCGATCGCCTCGTGCAGCGTGACGAAGGCGAGATCGTCCGCCACCGCGCCGGTCTCCTCGGCCAGTTCGCGCCGTGCGGCGGCCGTGACCGCTTCGCCGAAGCGCAGCTTGCCGCCGGGCAGGCTCAGCTTGCCGGCAAAGGGCGGCCGGCCGCGTTCGACGAGAAGCAGGCGGCCCTCGGCGACAAGGCCGCAGGAGACGCCGAGAAGCGGGCGGAGGCTGGTCTCTGGCATGGGCACGGGTTCCTCTTCGCTCCACCTGCCGGATCGCCCGCGACCCGCTTGACAGGACGCCGGCGCTGCGGCTCAACAGCCGGCATGTGCGGACGTTTCACTCTCACGGCACCCCCGGACGACGTCGCCGCGCTGCTGGCGCTGGCGGAGCTCGATCCGTTTCCGCCACGTTACAACATCGCGCCGACCCAGCCGATCCTGATCGCCATCGGCGGCCAGCCCGAGCGGCCCGGCGCGAATCTGCCGAACCGCACCGCGCTGATCGTGCGATGGGGCCTGATCCCGTCCTGGGTCAAGGATGTGAAGGCGTTTCCGCTGCTGATCAACGCGCGGGCCGAGACCGCGAGCGAGAAGAAGGCCTTTCGCGGCGCCATGCGCTACCGGCGCTGCCTCGTGCCGGCGACCGGCTTCTACGAATGGCGCCGGCAGGGCAAGGCGAAATCCGAGCCGTATTTCCTGCGTCCGGCGGACGGCCGGCCCTTCGCCTTTGCCGGACTGATGGAGACCTATCTGGCGCCGGACGGCAGCGAGATCGACACCGCCGCCATCCTGACGACGGTGGCCAATCCCGGCATCGCGCCGATCCACGACCGGATGCCGGTGGTTGTCCTGCCGCAGGATCACGACCGCTGGCTGGACTGCCGCACCCACGACCCCGCCTCGGTCGGCGACATACTCACCGCGGCGAACGACGATTTCTTCGAGCCGGTGCGGGTGTCGGACAAGGTCAACAAGGTTGCCAATACCGGCCCCGATATCCAGTTGCCGGTGGAGACCGCGTCCGAGCCGGACGACGGCGCGGCCGATGGCCCGATCCAGCCCTCGCTCTTCTGACATTCCAACAGGACGATAGCCCCGTGAACACCGATCTTCTGAAGCGTCTGTGCGAAACCCCCGGCGTGCCCGGCCGCGAACACCGCGTGCGCGACCTGATCACCCGGGAAGCGGAGGGCCTGTTCGACGAGATCCGCGTCGATACGCTCGGCTCGCTGATCTGCACCCGCAAGGGCAAGGGCGAGACCCCGAAGAAGGTCATGCTGCTCTGCCACATGGACGAGATCGGCTTCCTCGTCAGCCACGTCACCGACAAGGGCTTCATCCACATCGACCCGGTCGGCGGCTTCGATCCGCGCAACCTGTTCTCGCGCCGCGTCCTCGTCTGCACCGACGACGGCGACTTCAAGGGCGTGATGAATGCCGAGGGCAAGCCGATCCACATCCAGTCGGCCGAAGAGCGCAAGAAGATGCCGGAGCCGAACGAGTTCTTCGTCGATATCGGCCATGGCGCCGCGACCAGGGACATGGTGCAGGTCGGCGACTTCGTGGTGATGAACGAGCCCTTCGAGGAGATGGGCGAGAAGATCGTCTCCAAGGCGCTGGACAACCGCATCGCCTGCTGGCTCGGCCTGGAAGCCGTGCGCAAGCTGGTCGAGGCGGGCGAGACCCATGATTGCGAACTGACGGTCGCCTTCACCGCCCAGGAGGAAGTCGGCCTGCGCGGCGCCAAGACGGCGGCCTTCGGTGTGCAGCCGGACATCGGCATCGGCGTCGACACGACGCTGGCCTGCGACACGCCGGGCGTGCCGGAAAAGGACCGCACGACGGTGCAGGGCAAGGGCTTCGGCCTGCATCTGAAGGATGGGTCCTTCATCGCCGACATCGACCTCGTGCGCGAGATCGAGGCGCTGGCCCGCTCCAAGGACATCGCCTTTCAGCGCACCATCCTCGCTCGCGGCGGGCAGGACGGCGCCGCCGTCCAGCAGGCGGCCTCGGGAGCGCGGGCGGTCGGCATCGCCGTCGGCACGCGCTACATCCACACGGTGGCCGAGATGATCGACAAGCGCGATCTTCTCGCCGCGCGCGAGATCCTGACCGCGTTCATCGCCGCCCATTGAGGCGGTTCTCCTGCTCTCGATCGGTGACGGATAGCTGAATGGAACTGCTTGCGGCCGGGGCGCGGGGCTTTGCGCTGGGTCTCGGCCTGATCGTGGCGATCGGGGCGCAGAACGCCTTCGTGCTCGAGCGCGGGCTTGCCCGCAACCACGTGCTGGCGGTGGTGCTGGTCTGTACGCTGGCGGATGCGGCGCTGATCGCCGCCGGCGTCGCCGGGCTCGGCACGCTGATCACCGGTGCGCCGGAGATCGTCCGGCTGGTGACGCTGGGCGGCGCGGCCTTCCTCGCCGTCTATGCGGTGCTGGCGCTGCGGCGGGCGTTCCATCCGGACGCGATGGCGGTCCGTGGCGCACGGCTGATGAGCCGGCGGGCCGCGATCGGCGTGGTGCTCGGGCTGACCTTCCTCAACCCGCATGTCTATCTGGACACGGTGGTGCTGCTGGGCAGCCTGTCGGCCCGCTACGGCGAGGCGAGCCAGCGCACGGCCTATGCCGGCGGGGCGATGATCGCCTCGGCGGTGTGGTTCGTGGCGCTGGGCTACGGTGCGCGGCTGCTTGCGCCCGTCTTCGTCAGACCCGCCGCATGGCGGATCCTGGATGTTTCGATCGCCGCGGTGATGGCGCTTCTGTCCATCACGCTGCTGATGAGCGCGGATTTCTGAGGTCCGCGTCCGTCGCCCTAGTGGGCGGCGGTCAGGTCGGCGCCGGCATAGCTGTCCCGGCGCGTCTCGACGCGCTTCTGCTTGCAGCAGGACTGGCTCGCCGCGGCAATCGCGCGATTGCCGATCTCGCGGTAATTGCGCTCCAGATGGATGTCGCGCTCACGCTCGCTCTTGGAACGAAATTCGATACTGTTGCTGCTGCTCATTGCCATGTCTCGTCGGCTGGATGGGACCGCAACCAATGACCCCGATTGCGCCAGATTAGCGGCAAATTCTAAACCGAAATCACAACCTCGGTGCGCCACCTTCGTTTGGGGCATGCAGTGGCAATCGCGATACAGCGAAAGGGTTCCAGGCGATTGGAATATTTCCAGTTTTGTACGCTTTGCGAATGAAAATTGCGCCATCCGTTTTCGATCAAGCCGCATGTCCGAATGACATGAATCGTGGGGTTCGTCGGCGTGGCTCTCCGCCGCGATTTGTCAGCCGGGCCGAATGGCGTTAGCGAGAGCCTCCGCAACCATGCAGACGACCGGGGACGAGTGATGGACGACGGCTTTCGGGGGCTGACGCTCTGGAACACCATGAAGCGCGCCAAGGAGGAGTTCCGGCCACTCGACTGGCAGGATCCGGGCAAGGCCGAGGCCGACCGGCATGTGCGCATGTATGTGTGCGGGCCGACCGTCTACGACTACGCCCATATCGGCAACGCCCGGCCGGTGATCGTCTTCGACGTGCTCTACCGGCTGCTGCGCCATCTCTACGGCGCCGATCACGTCACCTATGTGCGTAACATCACGGACGTCGACGACAAGATCAACCGGCGGGCGTCGCGGGACTATCCGGACCTGCCGCTGAACGCGGCGATCGCGAAGGTCACGCAGGCGACCGCCGACCAGTTCCATGCCGACGTCGCCGCGCTCGGCTGCCTGCCGCCCGATCACGAGCCGCGGGCGACCGATTTCGTCACCGGGCGCAGCGACGGCCACGACATGGTGTCGATGATCGCCACGCTGATCGAGAAGGGCCATGCCTACGAGGCGGGCGGCGAGGTGCTGTTCGACGTCACCTCGATGGCCGATTACGGCCAGCTGTCGAACCGCAGGCTGGACGAGCAGCGGGCGGGCGCCCGCATCGCCGTCGAAGGCCACAAGCGCAATCCGGGCGATTTCGTCCTGTGGAAGCTGTCCTCACGCGGCGAGCCCGGCTGGGAAGCGCCCTGGGGCCGCGAGGCCTGGGAGGCGGCGGGCCGCACCGGCACGCCGAAGGGCCGTCCCGGCTGGCATATCGAATGCTCGGCGATGAGCGAGGCCTATCTCGGCCAGACCTTCGACATCCATGGCGGCGGGCTCGACCTGATCTTTCCGCATCACGAGAACGAGATCGCCCAGTCCCGCTGCGCCCACGGCACCGCGGCGATGGCGCAGGTCTGGATGCACAATGGCTACCTCCAGCTGGAGGGCCGCAAGATGTCGAAGTCGGACGGCAATTTCGTCACCATTCACGACCTCCTGCACACGAAGCGTTTCGGCCGGCGGTCCTGGCCCGGCGCCGTGCTGCGGTTGGCCATGCTGATGACCCAGTATCGCGAGCCGATCGACTTCTCGGTGAAGCGTCTGGAGGAGGCCGAGGAGGCGCTGGCCGGCTGGGCGCGGGCCGTGGCCGACGTCGCGCCCTCGGCGCCGAGCGAGCGCTTCCTCGCCGCCCTGTCCGACGATCTGGCGAGTGCCGCCGCCATCGCCGAACTGCACGCGCTGCGCAAGGGCGACCCGGCCGCGCTGCGCGCCTGCCTCGACGTGCTCGGGATCGACGTGGCCGGCTATCTCGCCGCGACGTCGGACCTGGCCGCGCCGGTGCCGGCGGATGCCATCGCCGCCCGGATCGCCGAGCGCCTCGATCTCCTGCGGGCGAAGAACTTCGCCGAGGCCGACCGCATCCGCGACGACCTGCTCGCCGAGGGCATCCAGCTCAAGGACGGCAAGGACCCCGACACCGGCGAGCGGATCACTACGTGGGAGATGAAGCGCTAGCGGCGGCGAGCGGGGGGACGGCGGGGGCTGGAGGTGCAGGCACCCACGTGCTGGCGACTGCGCCGGCTATCCGTTCAACGCGCCACCATTCCCGTCTGCCCTGCATCCACGGCACTCATCCCACCCACGGCGTCATCCTCGGGCTTGACCCGAGGACCCATGCCTCGGCATCGCCACGTTGCGGCGCTCGGGAAGGGGCGCCCGTTGCCGTGGCGGCGGCGGGAATGGTTTGGCATGGGTCCTCGGGTCGGAGCCCGAGGATGACGCGGCTTGGAGGTTGGCGCGCTTTGTGGTGAGGGCGGGGGCTGAGCTGGTGGGAGTGCCGTGCTGGCGAGTGCGCCGGCCATCCATTCAAGGGCCACCCTCAACGCCCGCCAGTTTCCCTCTGCGCATACCCCATCCACGCCTGCCGTCCATCCACGGCGTTCCTCCCACCCGCGGCGTCATCCTCGGGCTTGACCCGAGGACCCATTCCTCGGCGTCGCCACGTCGCGGCGACCGGGGAGGGGCGCTCGTTGCCGTGGCGGTAGCGGGAACGGTTTGGCATGGGTCCTCGGGTCGGAGCCCGAGGATGACGCAGCTTGGAGGGCGGCGCCCTTTGTGGCGAGGGCGGGGGCTGAGCTGACGGGAGTGCCGTGCTGGTGACTGCGCCAGCTATCCATCCAAGCGCGACCATCACGCCTGCCACTCACCCGCTGCGCATACCCATCAACGTCTGCCATCCATCCACGGCGCCCGTCACACCCACGGCGTCATCCTCGGGCTTGACCCGAGGACCCATGCCTCGGCATCGCCACGTTGCGGCGACCGGGGAGGGGCGCCGGTTGGCGTCGCGGCGGTGGGGGCGGTTTGGCATGGGTCCTCGGGTCGGAGCCCGAGGATGACTCAGCTTGGAGGGCGGCGCCCTTTGTGGCGAGGGCGGGGTTGCTGAGCTGACGGGGTTGGCGAGCCGGCCGTGGCGGTTGGGCGTCGCGGAGTCGCTGGGCATGACGTGACGGCAGCGGGATGTCGCAGCCAGCTCGGCACTCGGCGCTTCCCCATCGCTCGTCGAGAATTCATCGGTGTGTCCCGATGCCAAGCGGGGTTGTCTGCCCTACAAGGCAGGGAATGAGTGAACCAACGCGCAAGCCCTATCCCGCCATCGAGCCCTATGAGACCGGACGCCTTGCCGTCGGTGACGGGCACGAAGTGTATTACGAGTTGTGCGGCAATCCGCGCGGCATACCGGTGGTGTTCCTGCATGGCGGGCCCGGCAGCGGGGCGTCGCCCCAGCACCGGCGGCTGTTCGATCCGGAACGCTACCGCATCCTGCTGTTCGACCAGCGCGGCTGCGGGCGCTCGACCCCGCTCGGCGAGCTGGGAGGCAACACCACCTGGCACCTGGTCGCCGATCTGGAGCGGCTGCGCGAGCTGATCGGCGTCGAGCGCTGGCTGATGTTCGGCGGCTCCTGGGGCGCGACGCTGGCGCTCACTTATGCCGAGACCTATCCGGAGCGCGTTTCGGGGCTGATCCTGCGCGGCATCTTCTCCGGCCGGCGGGCCGAGCTCGACTGGTTCTACGACGGCGGCGCCAACCGGCTGTTTCCCGATCGCTGGGAAAACCTCTTGGGGCCGATCCCGGCGGCTGAGCAGGACGACATCATCGCCGCCTATCGCAAGCGCCTGACCGACCCGGACCGGGCGGTGCGGGCCGAGGCGGCGCGGGCCTGGACCGGCTGGGAATCGGCGACGGTCATGCTACGGACCGCGCCGGGCGGCGAGCCAGCGTCCGGCGGTCCCGTCTCGGACGCGACGATCGCCTTCGCCCGGCTGGAGAACCATTATTTCTACCATGATCTGTGGCTGGAGGAGGGGCAGTTGATCCGCGATGCCGGCCGGCTCGTCGACATTCCGGGGGTGATCGTGCAGGGGCGCTACGACGTCGTCACGCCCGCGATCACCTCCTGGCAGCTGGCCCAGGCCTGGGTGCGGGCGGATTATCGCATGGTCGAGGGCGCCGGCCACGCCTTCGCCGAGCCGGGCATCCTGAACGAACTCCTGAAAGCGACGGAGCGCTTCGCAAGGGAATTGTGACCCTGCCGGCGGAGGCGGTGTGTCTCAGCCGACCGAAAAGGTCATGAGCTGGCGCAGGCACGCGCCGTCCGCCTTCTTGCGGCGGCGCTTCGGCCTGGTGGTCTCCTCCAGGCGCAGCGCTTCGGGCACGCTGCGGTCCTCGGCCGTCGGCGCCCATTGCCGGCCGACGAGTTCCTGCATGAAATTGCGAGGCTGGGGCTTCGCCTGACGGGGCATGTCCATCGTCTGAGCCTCCCTGTCGAAGGGGATCATGCGGGGGCGCGCTCGCAAAAGGCGAAGCACGCGGCGGGTCTCGGGCGGTCGTCTCCGTCCGTGCAACGCGGATCGTGCGTTGCGGGACGACCGCCGGCCCGGTCGGATGGGCCGGCGATCGCCGGTGTCGTCAGAAGCAATTCTTGCAGGTGTTGAACGACGAACCGAGGCAGCTGATGCAGCCGGGGTTCAGGGGGTTCGGAATGCACTGCGGGGCGCAGCGGATCAGCTTGCTGCCGCATTTCAGCAGGCAGCTCCAGCTGAAGGACTGGCCGACGCCGCCCGAATCCGTGACGAAAGTCGCTCCGCGCATGACCGGAGCCGATTGCATGGGGGATCTCATGATGACTTCTCCCTGTTGGTGACTGGCTGTGGGTCGTTGGCATGTCCGGATGGCCGGCGCGCCTGTCGCACGGCGCCCATCCCGTTGGGACCGACCGGCGGGTCTTTAAGGCCGAACGGTCTTCCGATGCGGGTTCGGATGATCCGGCCCGTTCAGCAGATCGGAGAGCTGGCGAGGCAGATTCCGGCCACCCGCACGCAGCAGCCGGACTGGCTGACCGTGCCCGAGAGATGTGTCAGGCCGCTGCCATGGCGCTGGACGGGCGGAGCCTGGATCGGTCGTCTCATGTTGGTTCTCCTTCAGGTTCGCAGGTCTGGCGCCGGCACGTCATGCGCCGACGCCGGGAACCGCCGGGCGCGCGCAGGCAGACCCGGCGGATGGGCTCGGGTCACGTCAACGCGCTGAGCGGGACGCTCCAGTTGCGGCCGGCGCCGACGGTGACGGGCAGGACCTCGCTGACATCCACCGTGAAGCGGTAGACGCGGGCGGCGCGCCGCTCGTTCTCGGCATCGAACATCGTCACCTGCACATCCCAGCAATCGGAATCCGGCCGGCAGATCGGACTGCGCGCGACGGTGATGCTGTAGAGCTCGAGCCCGCGATTCATGCCGTCGGCAAAGACGCTGGCGCCCTGATAGGCATTGGTGGCGGCGAAGTTGATCGCCCTGTCCTCGGGGCTGATGCCCAGATTGCGCAGCTCGTCATAGGTGCGCACGAGGAAGTTGAAGATCGCGTCGTCGCTGACGCTCTCCTCGCCGATCGCGGCCTTGGCGGCGTTGACCAGCTCCATCGGCTTCCATTTGCTCATGCCGCGCGGGTCGGGATAGATCACCGGCAGGATCTGGCCGTTCATCAGCCGCGTCGAACCGTGGACGAAGCCCGGGATCGCGACGCGCTGCAAATCGCCGGTGTTGTCGAGGCTGGTCTGCATGGCGTCGAGCAGGTCGGCATAGACCTCCTGGGCGAAGGGGCCGGCCGGCGTGATCGCGTAGATCGGGATCTGCTCCTGCATCAGGATGAAGGTGATGCCGGTGGCAAAGGACAGATCGTTCTTCAGCATGTCGATCAGCGCCGCTGGCGTGTTGGCGGCGACGGGATCGCCCATGCGCTGGACGATGGCGTCGTATCGCGGCTCGTTGCCGAAATCGAACCAGACCGAGCCGATGGCATAGACCTTCTGCGGCTCCTTCGCCGCGCCGCCGCAACCGCAGCCTTGCTGCGTCACGCTCGACTGCCGGACCTCGCGGGCCTCAGCCAGCGCGCCGCGCCGCCGCCGGACCGGACGGGCCGACTGCATGGCGCCCGCGACGTCGACATCATCGTCGCCGTCGTCGTCATCCCCGCCATCGTCGCCCGAAGCGAGCATGTCCTCGTCGAACTCGTCCTCGTCGGCCGTTGCGCCGGCGGCCAGTTCCTGCTGCGCCGCCTGCTTCTTGCCGCCGCAGCCACAGCCGCAATCGGACTGAAGGACGGCGCCGGCGATGCCGGATCGTCCGGGCGGGGACATGGTCGCCGCGGACGGGCTGACGGATAGGGTTTCCCTGATCATTGGCTCTCTCCCAGCTTGGTCGTTCCCGGATCGCGGGAGGAAAACCGCCCCCTCCAGCTCCGGCTCCAGTGTCTGACGAAGGCGTTCGATCGCTCCCCGAACGTCGAGCCGTCCGGCGAGAACCCGCGCACACTCGCCATCGGCCTGCGGGTCGCAGGGGCGGGCGGTCTCGATGAGGATCCGGCGGATGTCGAGCGGGCCGAGGGACCTGCCGTCGCGCCGGGCGGCCGACAGCAACCGTGCGGCGACCCCGGTGACCACCGCGGTGGCGAAGCTCGAGCCGCTGCGCTGGACGCGTTCGCCGCGCAGGCTGGAGACGGTCAGCCCCGCGCCGGGCGCCAGGATGCCGTTGGCGCCGTAGCTCGCGCCGAAATTGGAGCTCTGCAGCGGCCGGCCCGCCGCGTCCATCGCGCCGACCGCCAGAACGCTGGCGACGGCGGCCGGGACATGCAGGCAGGCGCAGCCGTCATTGCCGGTGGCGGCCACGACGAGGATGCCCTTGCGCTCACACAGATCCAGCGCGTCCTCCAGATGGCGCGAGGCCTCGGGCGTCGAGGACAGCTGGCCGGCACTGATGTTGACGATCGCGACGCCGCGCTCGACCGCCATGTAGATCCCGCGCGCGATGTCGGTCTGGGTGGCGCGGGGCGCCATGTAGGCGGGGCGCGGATCGGGGAAGAACACCGGCAGGATGAGACCGCTGCAGCCGCGGGCCAGGCCGCCCTCGCGGTCGAACAGCACGCTGCAGATCTCGGTGCCATGGGCGTCCGGCCCGTGCGCCTCGGCAATGCGCATCGTGGGCTCCAGGTCGAGCCGCGCATCGGCGAGGGCGGGGATGGCGAGGTCGGGCGTGCCGTCCACCACGCCGATGCGCAGGGTCGGGTCGCAGGGGCCGAGCGTGTCGAGGAGGGTCGATATGTCGGACATACCGTTCCACCTCCCATCCGATACAATTATTACGTTACGTAACATTGCATATGCAACCTAAGAGGGCAAGTCTGTTTTCTTCCATGGGTTGCAATTGGAGGCGGATCACACTTGGCACCTGCCTGTTGGAGACGCGCGGGCGCGGGTCTATCCTCGTGGCGGCGCGTTCGGGCGCCGGACGGGCGATGAGGATTGGGCGGATGGGTCATTCGGGCGGATGTCAGTGCGGCGCGGTGCGGTTTCGCATCACCGGGACACTGGGGCAGGCGTCGATCTGCCATTGCCGCATGTGCCAGAAGGCGTTCGGCAATTTCTACGCACCGCTGGTGTCGGTGCCGGAGGGCGGCTGCGTTTGGACGAAGCGCGAGCCGGCGCGGTTCCGTTCGTCGAACCATGTGCTGCGCGGTTTCTGCGAAAACTGCGGGACGCCGCTGACCTACGAGGCGCCGGACGGGATGGCGCTGGCCATCGGCGCCTTCGACGACCCGGCGGCCATCGCGCCGACGATCCAGTTCGGCGTCGAGGCGGAGTTGCCCTATACGGCCCGGCTCAGCGATCTACCCGTGCGATCGACCGACGCCGATATCGCCGCCAATCCGTTTTTGGCAGAGATCGTGTCGTATCAGCATGCCGATCGCCCGGATGCCGAGGAACAGGAACGGCCATGAATGATGCGACCGGCCTCAAGGGCCTCTATCCGGACATCGCGCCTTACGCCCATGGCATGCTGGATGTCGGCGACGGACACCGGATCTACTGGGAGCGTTGCGGCACGCCGGGCGGCCGGCCGGCGGTGTTCCTGCATGGCGGGCCGGGCGGCGGCTGTTCGCCGGCCCATCGCCGCCTGTTCGATCCTACGGTCTACGACGTTCTCCTCTTCGACCAGCGCGGTTGCGGTCGCTCGACGCCCCATGCCGAGCTCGAGGCCAACACCACCTGGCACCTGGTCGGCGACATCGAGCGGCTGCGCGCCATGGTCGGGGCCGAGACCTGGCTGGTCTTCGGCGGCTCCTGGGGCTCGACGCTGGCGCTCGCCTATGCCGAGACCCATGCGGAACGGGTCGACGCGCTGGTGCTGCGTGGCATCTACACGCTGACGAAGGCGGAGCTATCCTGGTACTACCAGTTCGGCGTCTCGGAGATGTTCCCGGACAAATGGGAGCGATTCCTGGCGCCGATCCCGCCTGCCGAGCAGGGCGACATGATGATGGCCTATCGCCGGCGCCTGGTCGGCGACGATCCCGCCGAGCAGCTTGCGGCGGCACAGGCCTGGAGCCTGTGGGAGGGCGAGACCATCACGCTCATGCCCTCGGCGGCGCTGACGGCGGACTTCTCCGACCCGCATTTCGCCATCGCCTTCGCGCGGATCGAGAATCACTTCTTCGTTCATGCCGGCTGGCTGGAGGAGGGGCAGCTGCTGCGCGATGCGCATCGTCTGAGGGGCATTCCGGGCGAGATCATCCACGGGCGCTACGACATGCCGTGCCCGGCCCGCATCGCCTGGGAACTCCACAAGGCCTGGCCGGACGCGGATCTGCACCTTGTCGAGGGCGCGGGGCACGCCTTCAACGAGCCGGGCATTCTCGACCGGCTGATCCGGGCAACGGACCGCTTCGGCCGGCAGGGCTGATCCCGACAGCCCCATGTCGATCATGATTCGCGATCGGTCCGATCACCAGAAAGCGGGTGTCGGGACGGGGGCGGCTCTGTTACAGGAAGCCGTCACTCAACCTTATTATCGAGCACATCCATGCAAGCCGCCGGCAGCGCGAACAAGGGCTTCTTCTATGCCTTTGGCGCTTACGCGATCTGGGGTCTGGTTCTCCCGATCTACATGAAGCTCCTGAGCCACGTCTCGCCGCTGGAGATCGTGGCGCATCGGGTGATCTGGGCGATCCCCTTCGCGGTGCTCGTCCTGTGGTGGCAGGGATTGCTGGGCGGCGTCTGGCGGTATTTCACCCAGTGGCGAACCCTGGCGCTGGCGGCGCTGACGGCCTCGCTGATCTCGTTCAACTGGGGCACCTATGTCTACGCCATCGCCTCCGGTCAGGCGCTGGACGCGGCGCTCGGCTATTACATCAACCCGCTGGTCAATGTGCTCCTGGGCGCGGTGATCCTGGGCGAGCGGCCGAACCGCCTGCAGGCGACGGCCATTGCCCTGGCCGGCGTCGCGGTGCTGATCCTGACGATCAAGGCCGGCGGCTTGCCGTGGATCTCGCTCGTCCTGGCCTTTTCCTTCGGCACCTACGGGCTGCTCCGCAAGATGGTGCCGGTCGGCTCCACCGAGGGCTTCTTCCTGGAGGTGGCGCTGCTGGCCGTGCCGAGCGTGCTGCTTCTGGCCTTCCTGCCGGGCGACAACCACGTGATGACCGGCGGATACGTGGCCGGCATGCTGATCTTTGCCGGGCCGCTGACGGCGATCCCGCTGATGCTGTTCGCCGCCGGCGCGCGGCTCCTGCATTACTCGACCATCGGCATCCTGCAATACATGGTGCCGACGCTGCTGTTCCTGACCGCCGTCTTCGTCTTCGGCGAGCCGTTCTCGAACTGGCAGCTGGTCGCCTTCTGCCTGATCTGGAGCGCGGTGGTGCTCTACACCGTGGCGCTGTTCCGCAACGGGCGGGCGCGGCGGCGGGCCGCCGCACTCACCCCGCAGACGGCCTGAGCCGGACGGCTCAGCCGCCGTCCGACCAGCGCACCTTGTAGAGATCGAGCCGGCGGTCGCGCAGATTGCGCACCGAGCCCTCGTAGCGGGCCCAGTTGAGCGTCGCGAGATTGAGATCGGCGACGGTGACCATCTCGACATTCTCCGACGCCTCGGCGGCGATGCCGTCGCGGGCGAAGGGGAAGTCGCAGGGCGTGAAGATCGCCGACTGGGCGTATTCGATGTCGAGATTGTCGACGTTGGACAGATTGCCGGTCATGCCGGACGTCACGACATAGCACTGGTTCTCGATCGCCCGGGCCTGGCAGCAATAGCGCACCCGCAGATAGCCGTGGCGGGTGTCGGTGTTGAACGGCACGAACAGGATGCGGGCGCCCTGGTCAGTGAGGCGGCGCGCCACTTCCGGGAACTCGGAATCGTAGCAGATCATGATGCCGATCGGGCCGCAGTCGGTCTCGATCGTGTCGGTGGGATCGCCGCCCTTGATCTGCCAGTACTGGCGCTCGTTGGGCGTCGGATGGGTCTTCTCGCGCTCATGCACCGAGCCGTCGCGCAGGAACACATAGCCGACATTCTGGATGTCGCCGTCATCGGTCTTGGTGGCGTGGCTGCCGCCGATGATGTTGATGTTGCGGCGGATCGACATCTCGCTCAGCCGCTCGACGAAGTCCGGCGTGTGCTCGGTCAGCCGCTGGATCGCCGCGTCGGGCTTCAGTTCCTCCGGCTCGCAGGACAGCAGCATCAGCGTGAAGAGTTCGGGGAAGACGACGAAGTCGCCGCCATATTCCGACGCCACCTCGACGAAATATTCGACCGCGTCGTAGAAATCCTGCGGCTGGGCGATCTTGCGCGCCTTCATCTGCACGGTGACGATGCGCACCATGTCGGGATTGCCGCGGTTGACCGGCTGCTCCTCGCGGGCCGGATCGTAATAGGGATTGCGCCACAGCATCAGGACGCCGTAGCCGCCGGAGGCCTTGTCGCCGGGATAGTAGTTCTTCAGGAGGCCCTGCGGCTCGAAGCCGGCATTCAGGTGGAACGAGACGATGGGGTCCTTGACGTCATTGGCCTTCACCGCCTCCAGATAGGCTTCCGGGGTGCCGAACTTCTTGGCGTGGCGCTGGTAGCCCGGCATGCGGCCACCGAAGGCGATGCCCTTGAGGTCGAGATCCTGGCACAGGCGTCGGCGGGCGTCGTAGAGCCGCTTGCCGATGCGCAGGCGCCGGCGGTCGGGGTCGACGCAGACCTCGGTCCCGTAGAGCCACTCGCCCTTGCGGTCGTGCATGGCGGCATAGCCGCCGCCGGTGACCTCGCCCCAGCTGTGCTGGCCGAGCGCCTTCTCCTCGGCCAGGATCATGGTCGCGGCATAGCCGACGATCTCGCCCTCGTAGACGACGACGAACTGGCCCTCGGGAAAGGCCGAGAGCTGGCCGAGGATCATGCCGCGCGTGTAGGGCGCGTCGTCCTTGAACACCTTGGAGGAGAGGGCGATGATGTCGGTGACATCGCTCTTCTCGGCGGTACGGACCTCGATCTTCGGGGTCGAGCGCTTCTCGGCCATGCGGCGTGTCCTTGTCGTTCTCGGGTCGTGTGACGGGGAGGAATGGGGTGCGGCCGGGCGCCGCCTTGCGTTCGATGTAGGACGCAGGCGCCGCGACGCAAGCAAAGGCGCCCGCCGCCGGCAGTCCGGGGGCGGGCGCATGGTCGTGCGATGGGGCTGGAAGGCAGTCAGGCCGCGGGTGCCGCCGGCGTCAGAGCTTCTCGACGATCTCCGCCCGGCCGCGGCGATGCGCGTCGTCGCCGGCGAGGGCCGTCACCAGTTCCGGCACGATGGCATCGACGTCGTCGATCACCATCGGGCGCACCTGATGGGCCGTATGGAGGAAGCCTTCGGCGCTCATATGGTCCATCAGCCGGGACAGCGGGTCCCAGAAGCCGCCGACATTGGCGACGATGACCGGCTTGGCATGGCGGCCGAGCTGGCTCCAGGTGAGGATCTCGATCAGCTCCTCCAGCGTGCCGATGCCGCCGGGCAGGGCCACGAAGGCGTCCGAGCGCTCGAACATCTGGTGCTTGCGGGCGTGCATGTCCTCGGTGACGATCAGTTCGTCCAGCCGGGTCAGCTCGCTCTCGGTCGCCTCCATGTCGATGAGGAAGCGCGGGATGATGCCGGTCACGGCGCCGCCTTTGGCGATCACGCCCTCGGCGACCGCGCCCATGATGCCGCGCGTGCCGCCGCCATAGACGAGGCGCATGCCGGCGGCGCCGATCGCCTCGCCAAGGCGTCGGCCGCTCTCGAGATATCGGGGATCGCGGCCGGCGGAGGAGCCGCAATAGACGCAGACGGATCGAATCGTGTTCATGGGATCGAAAGTCCGACGCAGGCGCGAAGAGGTCAAGCGCCAAGCGGGGCCATGGGCAACGCCGGGCGACCCGTCGCTGCGATCCCGGATCGCGGCTGCGCAGGGGGAGGCCCCTGAACAGTCTGTCTCGGCGGCGGCGTCTTTTTGCAGTGCAGAAAATCCGTAGTGTACCGGCAGCCCCAGAGGCTTTCTGTCCCAGAGGAGTTTTCATGCGTTTCTTGCTGACCACCGTCGCCGCACTGTGCCTTGCCGGCTCCGTTCATGCGCAGAGCATCGACGTGCCCGCCGGAACCTATGTCGCCGATCCGCTGCACACCAATGTTCTTTGGAAGGTGAAGCATTTCGGCCTGTCGACCTATATCGGCCGGTTCTCGACGATTTCGGCCACGCTGGAGCTGAATTCCGAGGATCCGGCGCAGTCGAGCCTGACCGCGACGATCGATCCGGCTTCGGTGGATACGAACTATCCGGCCGACGACAAGGATTTCGACGCCGAGATCGCCAGCGACATGTTCCTGAACGCGGCGAAGTTCCCCGAGATCACCTTCGTGTCCAAGTCGATCGAGCTGACCGGCGACAACACCGGCACGGTGACCGGCGACCTGACGCTGAACGGCCAGACCCGTGAAGAGACGCTGGACGTCACCTTCAACACCGCCCTCAACCCGCATCCGATGTCGCAGAAGCCGGCCGTCGGCTTTTCCGGTGCGATGACCGTCGACCGCACCGAATACGGCATCGAGGCGCTGGCCGGGCCGGTCGCCGCCGAGGTGCTGCTGGAGATCGAGGCGGAATTCGTTCCCCAGTCCTGATCGCCGAACGGCGGGGCGCTTCCCTGCGTCCCGTCGCCCGCGACGGCATGATCCCCAAGGTCTGACGCTGCCCGCGAGCCGGCCAGGTGTGCGGCCGTTCGCCGGTCGTTTTGATCCTTCCCCATTTCCCGCCACGGAGCGTCAGATGAGCGTGTCCCCGACAGCCGGCTGGTCCGCGGCCTATACGCGCTACACCAGCGGCGCGATCCTGCTGCACTGGACGATTGCCCTGGCGATCCTGTTCCAGCTCGCCGTCGGCCTCGCCATGGTGCATCTCGACGCCATGCCGGATGCGCTGCGCTTCGCGCTCTTCCAATGGCACAAGACCATCGGCATCCTGGTGCTCTGCCTGACGCTGGCGCGGATCGCCTGGCGGCTGGTGAACCCGCCGCCGGCCCTGGCGCCGACCACCTCGCGCGCCGAGCGGGCAACCTCCGGCCTGGTCCATCTGGCCTTCTACGCCCTGATGCTGGTCGTGCCGCTGTCAGGCTGGCTGCTGGTCTCGGCAGCTGCGGCCGGCATCCCGACCTATCTCTTCCTCATCGACAGCCTCGAATGGCCGCATCTGCCGGTGGCCGCGCTGCTCCCCGGCATCGACCCCGCCGCGCTCGAGGATGTTCTCGGCTTTGCCCATAAATGGCTGGCGCTGTCGTTTCTCGGGCTTCTCGTCCTGCATGTGGCCGGCGCGCTGAAGCATTCGCTGGTCGATGCTGTTCCGTCCTTCTCGCGCATGCTGCCGCATCACGGCATGGCGCGACCACAAACACGGCTGATCGCAATCCCCATCGCGCTGGCGGTGGTGCTCTCCGCGCTCGGCGGCGGGCTTGTGGCCGGCCAGCCCGACGCTCTCCTCGGGGCAGAAGCGACGCGCGACGACCGCGCGCCGGCAGCGCCCGACGCTCCTGCCAGCGGCGACTGGATCGTGGATCCGGCGCAAAGCCAGCTCGGCTTCGAGACGCGATTTTCGGGCAAGACGCTGACCGGCACCATCGGCACGTGGCAGGCGGATGTGCGCTTTTCCCCGGAGGCGCTGGATCTGGCCGAGGCGAGCATCACCATCGATGCGGCGTCGATCGCCGTCGACAACAGCTTCGTCGCGCCGCAGGTGCAGGGCACGGACGGTTTTGCCAGCGAGACGCACCCGACCGTGACGCTGGAACTCAGCGACTTCCGCGCGGTGGAGACCGGCTATGAAGCCGGCGGCACGCTGACGATCAAGGAAAAGAGCCTGCCGGTGACGGTCCCCTTCCGCTTCGAACAGGACGGCGACGGCCCGGCGCATGTGGCCGGGAGCGCGACCGTTGACCGGACCGCCTTCGATCTCGGCGTCGCCAACGATCCGACCGGGCAGTATCTGGACAAGGCCGTGACGATCCGCTTCGAGCTGGTCGCCGTTCCGGCGGGGGCGACGGTCCCCGGCAGCTAGGCGCGAGCCACGGACCCCTGAAGCCTAGAGAACGCCCGGAAAGCGGGCGTCGATCGCCAGGACCGCGGCGTCGCGCCAGGCGGCATCGCGCTCGGATCGCGGCGTGTCGATGTCGTGGATGCCCCGGACCCGTGCCGGCCGCTCGGTCAGGAAGATGATCCGGTCGGAGAGCTCCACCGCCTCACGCAGATTGTGGGTGACCATCAGCGCCGTCGTCGGGCGGGCGGACCATACCTCCATGAGCAAAGCGCGCAGCCGGTTGGCCGTCGCTTCGTCGAGCGAGACGAAGGGCTCGTCGAGCAGCAGCAGCGCCGGTTCGATGGCGAAGGCGCGGGCCAGCGCAGCCCGGCGGGCAAGGCCCAGCGAGAGTTCGCCGGGATAGCGGCCGCGCATGGCGGCAAGGCCCAGCGTCTCGAACAAAGCGTCGAGATCGGCGCCCGCCAGCGCTTCGGGCAGCGCAAGGCGGACATTCTGTTCGACCGTGCGCCAGGGCAGGAGACGCGGTTCTTGGAACACGGCGGCGATGCGGCCGTCGGCGGCGGGCAGGCGCACATGGCCCGTATAGTCCCGGTCGAGCCCCAGGGTGATCCGCAGCGTCGTCGTCTTGCCGCAGCCGGAGGGGCCGATCAGCGTCGTGAAGCTGCCCGGCGGTGCGGTGAAGGCGACCGCGTCGATCGCGGCCAGCCGGACGCCGTCGATCGTCGTGAACACCTTGTCGCGGATGGCGACGTCAAGCGGGCCGGGCGCGCCAGCGGGTGGCATGGGCTTCGAGGGGTTGGACAAGCAGGAACTCGATCAGGAGCATGATGGCGACGAAGGCCAGGGTGTAGGCGAGGATCGCCGCGACATCGAAGAGCTGGAAATAGAGATGGATCTGGAAGCCGACGCCATTGGAACGGCCGAGGAGCTCTACGACCAGGGCGATCTTCCAGATCAGCGCGATCCCGGAGCGTGAGGCGGCGGCGAAATAGGGCTGTAGCTGCGGCAGCACGACGTCGCGCAGGGTCCGCCAGCGCCCGAAACGGTAGATCGAGGCCATCTCCAAAAGGCCGCGATCCAGCGAGCGGGCGCCCTCGCGCATGGTGACGACGACATTGGGGATCTTGTTGATCGCAATCGCCCCGACGGCCGCCGCCTCGTTCAGCCCGAACCAGATATAGGCGAGGACGATCACCACCAGCGCCGGGATATTGAGGAACAGGATCAGCCACGGGTCGAAGAAGCGGTCGGCGCGGGCGTCCATGCCGAGGCCGACGCCGATGGCCGAGCCGATGATCATGGCGATGGCGAAGGCCGCGGCGACGCGCAACAGCGTCATGGCGAGATGGTAGAAGAGTTCGCCGGTGACGGCATCGCGCCAGAAGGCGTCGAACACGGCCGGCGGCGTCGGCAGGACGCGGCTGTCGGCGATCACCGCCGCGATCCACCAGGCGGCCAGGAGCCCGAGCAGCGACAACGTCGTCACCAGCGCCGGCGCGATGCCGGCGGAGGGCTTGCCGCGATCGCCGGCCGCTACGTCAGGAGCCATTCCCGTCGCCGGTCCAGTAGGTGCCATCGACGAGCGTGTCCGACGGCCCGACCAGCTTCGATCCGCCGATCTCGGCCAGGACCTCGTAGAGCCTGGCGGTATCGACGGCCTCGTCGGCGCCGCTGCGGCCGGGGATGCCCTCGCGGTAGCGATCGCGAAGAATCCGGAAGGTCGCGTCGTCCTCGGCCTTCATCAGCGGTTTGAGCGCGTTCCAGGCCTCGTTGGAGGTCGCAAGCAATTGCTTGGTCGCCTTGTCGGCGGCGACGAAGCCCTCGACGGCCTTCGGGTGGTCCTTCGCAAAGGCCTCGCTGAACACCCAGCCAATCGCCGCGACCGGACCGGCGGTGCCCATCGCGATCGCCGCGTCAGTGCCGGAGATCAGCGTGCGGAAGCCCTGCGCCTCCAGCCGGGCGGCGTAGTGCCAGTAATTGAGGACGGCATCGAGCTCGCCGGTCCGGGCCTTTTCGGCCAGGAGCGGCGGTGCGCCATAGGCGATGTCGTTTTCGGCCGCGAGGTCGGTGCCGTGGTCCTTTTTCGCGAGCGCCTGGATCAGCAACCAGTTCTTGTCCAGCGGTCCGCCGGCGACGCCGATGGTCCTGCCGGTCAGGTCGCCCAGGTCGGCGACGGGGCTGTCGCCCGGTACCATCAGCGAACCGACCGAGGTGGAATAGGGAACGAAGGTGAAGTCCGCGCCGGTCGCCCGCTGGCGCGAGACCCACAGCCAGTCGGAGACGATCATGTCGACGGAGCCGGCCTGCAGCGCCACGGTCGAAGCGTCCTCGCCGGCGAAGGGCACGATCTCGACATCGACGCCGTTGGCGGCATCGAGCCCGGCGCGCTTCATGGCGTCGAGTTCCCAGTTGACCGTGCCGTATTTCAGAACGCCGATCCGAACCGGCGCGTGTGCCGTATCGTCCTCGGCTGCCGCGAAACCGGTCCACAGCGCCAGAGCCAGTGCGGCGCAGAGCGTCGCCCGAATCCATCGCATGAACGATCCTCCCATGATCCTTCGCGTGCCCGGCTTCATGTAGCGCGTCCGGGTGCGGCCCGTCACGCCCTATCGCACAACGGGAATTTCTCCCGTCAGGAGCGGGCGTCGATCGCCTCGGCGATCTCGTCGGCCATCTTCAGGAGGCGGATGATCACCGGCACGGCCAGCGCGACCATGCTGCGGTCCTGGCCGCGGGCGCGCTGGGCCTCGCGGACCTCCTCGACGATCGCGGCGACGGCGGGGATGAAGCGGATGGCGAGCGAGATGGCGAGCCCGACCTTGGCCACATCGACGCCCAGCCTCGCCAATGGCGACAGCGCCCATTCGATGACCGTGACGAGCTCTGCGGTGCGGGTGGTCAGAGTAACAAGCGAGGCGGCGAGGATCAGCGTGGCGAAGCGCAGGACGAGCAGCAGGGCGGCGTCGAGCCCGACCAGCCAGAGCTGGACCGCGAAGAGAATGCCGAGGATCCACAGGGCGGGGCGGATCTGGGCAAAGGCGACGCGGGCCGGAATGCGCGCCAGCCCATGGGCGGCCATCGTGACGACGAGGGCCGCGGCTGCGAGCCAGGGATCGGCGATGGCGAAGAGCAGCGTGCCGAGGCCGAGCAGCGCCGCGAGCTTGCTGCCGGCGCGGGCGCGGTGGACCGGACTGGTCCCGGGCCGGTAAAGCCCGGCGATCATCCTGCGATGGCCCGGTAGGCGGCCACCGCCTCGGCCGGGGCCGCGTCGGCGACGAGGCGGCCGGCCTCGAAGACGAGCACCCGGTCGAAGCCGGCGATCAGGTCGAGATCGTGGGTAACGAAGACGACATGCTGTTCCAGCGCCGCGACCGCATCCATCACGCGGCGGGTGTTGCGGAGGTCAAGCAGCGTCGTCGGCTCGTCCATGACCAGCCAGCGCGGCGCCATCGCCATGACGCCGGCCAGCGCCAGCATCTGGCGTTCGCCCCCGGACAGTTCATGGGCGAGGCGGTCGTCCATGCCGGTCAGGCCGAAGCGGTCGAGCGTTGCGGCGACCCGGGCGGCGATCGCCGGCTTGTCCAGCCCGCGCCCCTTCAGCCCGAAGGCGATATCCTCGGCGACGGTCGGATAGACGATCTGGTTGTCCGGGTTCTGGAAGACGAAGCCGACGAGCCGGCGCACCTCCTTGCCGCTCGACTTCGTGTCGAAGCCGTCGACGGTAACGCTGCCTTCGCTGGGTACAACCAGCCCGTTGAGCAGGCGCGCGAAGGTGCTCTTACCGGAGCCGTTGGCGCCGACGATGGCGATCCGTCGCTCGGTGAGGGTGAGGTCCAGATCCGACAGGACGCGGCGGCCGCCGCGTTCGGCGGCGACGCCGGTCAGGGCGATCACGAGGCGGCCATCCGCATGTTGCCGGTCAGGCCGAGCGGGCGGAGGCCCGGGGGGCGATCAGCGGATAGGCGCGGCGCACGGCGATGATGACCGCCGCGGCGACGCCGGCCTTGATCAGGTCGCCCGGGATGAAGGCGACGGCCGAGCCGATGAAGGCTTCGACGAGGCCCATGCCCGACATCGCCGCATACCAGGGAATGCCGACCAGATAGATGATGCCGATGCCGCCGATGACCGCAATGACGAAGGCGAGCGGGAAGGAAAGGCGGTTCCAGAACCGCTCGGTCAGCCAGCCGATGACGAAGGTTGCGGCGAGCCAGCCATAAATGAAGCCCGACCACGGCCCGACGAAGGGCGCGAGGCCGCCGCGGCCGCCGGACAGGAGCGGCAGCCCGACCGCGACGAGGGCGAGGAACAGCAGCATCGACAGGGTGCCGCGCCTGGCGCCGAGAATGCCGCCCATCAGCATCGGGCCCATGGACTGGGCGGTGATCGGAATGCCGAGCGCCGGGATCATCAGGGGCGGAAAAACGCCCAGCACCGCCATCAGAGCGGCGAACAGGGCGATATAGACGATGTCCTTGGTGGCCATGGCGAATCTCTTGCGGGATGTTGTGAGTGGCAGCCGGATGCGGCGCTGTTTCGGCTGACGACAGACCGGATCGCGGGGCAAAGGTCAACGGGTGAGGCGCATCCCATTGCTTAGCTGCGCGGCGGACCGGCGGTCAGGCGGCGCCGATATCGGTCCGGGCGAAGTCGTTGCCCTTGTAGAGCAGCGGCACGTCGAAATGGCGGGCGCAGGCATAGGCGAAGCAATCGCCGAAATTCAGCGCCGCTGGGTGCCGGCCCTTGCCGTAGCGCGCATAGGCGTCGATGGCGAGGTCCGCAGTTGCTGCGGGCATATCCACGACGGCGATCTGCATTCCGTCGAGATATCTCGCGACAGCAGACCGCGCGGTTTCAGGGTCCCAGTCCATGCGGCGGGTGCAGGAAATCACCGCTTCCCACAGTCCGGTCGGACTGGTGAACAGCCGGTCCGCCGATTCCATCCGCGCGAGAATGTCCGGCGCATCCGGTTCGGACAGGATGAGTGCGACGAGGGCCGATGCATCGACATACATCAGCCGTCCTCATAGAGGCTGTCGATCCATTCCTTTGTGACCGGCTGCGGATGCGCACCGGGAGGATAATCGTTCAGAATGTCGCGGGAGAAGCGCAGTCCCCGCTCGACATAGGACGTCTCGCCTGTTTCCGGCGCGCTGGTGGTGCGGGCATGGATGAGAGCATCGCGAAGCGCGCGCCGGACGGCTTCGGTCTTGGTCGTCTGCGTCAGCGCGGCGAGCTTCTCGGCGAGTTCGCCGACTTCCGGGTCTTTCACATAGAGCGGCATGATCGTGCTCCGATCCGCGGGGATATCCTTAATTTAGTGCCGGGATATCCGCGTGTCCAGCGACGCGCCGAACGGGTTCAGCTCAGCGTCCGCTTCACCGCATCGGCCCAGCCGGCGAGCTTGCGGCCTCGGGTGACGGCATCCATGCGCGGCTCGAAGCGCCGTTCGAGGTTCCAGCGTTCGGCGAAGCCTGCCATGTCGGGCCACACGCCGGCCTTCTGTCCGGCGACCCAGGCGGCGCCGAGGGCCGTGGTTTCCAGGACGACCGGACGGTCGACCGGGGCATCGAGAATGTCGGCGAGGCGCTGCATCGTCCAGTCGGAGGCGACCATGCCGCCGTCGACGCGTAGGATGGTGTCGGAGGCGCCGGTCCAGTCCTTTTTCATGGCGGACAACAGGTCGGCGGTCTGGAAGCAGACGGATTCGAGGGCGGCGCGGGCGAGTTCGTTGGGGCCGGTCTTGCGGGTCAGGCCGTAGATCGCGCCGCGCGCCTCCGCGTCCCACCAGGGCGCGCCGAGGCCGGTGAAGGCCGGCACCATGTAGACCTCCTGGGCGTCGTCGGCGGCCCCGGCCATCGGGCCGGTGCGGTCGGCGCGGTCGACGAGACCGAGCCCGTCGCGCAGCCATTGCACCGCGGCGCCGGCCACGAAGATCGAGCCCTCGAGGCCGAAGGTGGTGCGGCCGGCCAGCCGATAGGCGATCGTCGTCAGGAGTCGGTTGGAGGAGGGCACCTTTGTGTCCCCGGTGTTGAGCACCGCGAAGCAGCCGGTGCCGTAGGTGGATTTCAGCATGCCCGGCTGGAAGCAGGCCTGGCCGAGGGTCGCGGCATGCTGGTCGCCGGCCATGCCGCAGATCGGGATCGCGGCGCCGAAGAGGCCGGGGTCGGTGGTGCCGAAGGCGGCGTCGCAATCCTTGACCTCGGGTAGCAGTGAGCGCGGCACCTTGAGGAGCCGCAAGAGGTCGTCGTCCCAGTCATGCGCCTCGATGTCGAAGAGCATGGTGCGGCAGGCATTGGTGGCGTCGCTGGCATGGACCCGGCCGCCGGTCAGCCGCCATAGGAGGAAGCTGTCGACGGTGCCGAAGGCGAGCTTGCCGGCCTCGGCCCGGGCCCGGGCACCCTCCACATTGTCGAGAAGCCAGGCGATCTTGGTGCCGGCGAAATAGGGGTCGATCAGGAGCCCGGTCTTGCGGGTGATCTCCGGCTCGTGGCCGTCGGCGACCAGCTTGCGGCAGAATTCGGCGGTGCGTCGGTCCTGCCAGACAATGGCGTTGTGGATCGGCTTGCCGGTGTCGCGATCCCAGATCAGCGTGGTCTCGCGCTGGTTGGTGATGCCGATGGTAGCGATATCGGAGGCCGACAGCGAGGCGTCGGCGAGCGCGGTGCGGATGGTGGCAAGCGTCGAGGACCAGATATCCTCGGGATCGTGCTCGACCCAGCCCGAATGGGGGAAATGCTGCGGGAATTCCTGCTGGCCGAGGCCGCGGATATGAAAGCCGTCGTCGAAGACGATCGCACGGGTCGACGTCGTGCCCTGGTCGATGGCGAGAACGTATCCGGACATGCCGTCCCCTTCTGGATGCTGGTGTTCGCGATGGCAGAAGGCCGGGGCTGACCCCGGCCTTCGTTTCTCAGATGTCAGACGCTCACTTGGACGCGTTGGCGTCGGCCCAGCTCTTCACCAGCTCGTCGTAATTGACGGTGATCGGCTGTTCCTTCTCGTCTTCTTTCTTGGGCTGAGGTGCCAGCGTGCCGTTGGCCTTGGCCTGCTCCACCCAGTACTCCATGTCCTGCTCTTCGTTGAGCTTGGGACCGATGTCGCCCTGGATGCCGGCGCGCTCGATGCGCTCCATCACCTTTTCCTGCTCGGCGCAGAGGGAGTCCATCGCTTCCTGGGCCGACTTGGCGCCCGAGGACGCGTCGCCGATCGCCTGCCACCAGAGCTGTGCCAGCTTCGGGTAGTCCGGCACGTTGGTGCCGGTCGGCGACCACTGCTTGCGGGCCGGCGAGCGGTAGAACTCGATGAGACCGCCGAGTTCCGGAGCCCGCTCGGTAAAGCTCTCGTCGCGGATGGTCGATTCGCGCACGAAGGTCAGACCCTCATGGGCCTTCTTCACGTCGACGGTCTTGGAGCCGACGAACTGGGCGTAGAGCCAGGCGGCCTGGGCGCGGTCGACCGGGGTCGACTTCATCAGGGTCCACGAGCCCACGTCCTGGTAGCCGAGCTTCATGCCGTCGACCCAGTAGACGCCGTGCGGCGAGGGGGCCATGCGCCATTTCGGCGTGCCGTCCTCGTTCACCACCGGCAGGCCTTCCTTGACCGCATCCGCGGTGAAGGCGGTGTACCAGAAGATCTGCTGGGCAATGGCACCCTGGGCCGGGACCGGACCGGATTCGGAGAAGGTCATGCCCTGGGCCTCAGGCGGGGCGTAGGCCTTCAGCCAGTCGAGATACTTCTCGATGGCGTAGACCGAGGCCGGGCCGTTGGTGTCGCCGCCGCGCGCGACGCAGGAGCCGGTCGGCTGGCTCTGCTCGTTGACGCGGATGCCCCATTCATCGACCGGCACGCCGTTCGGGATGCCCTTGTCGCCATTGCCGGCCATGGACAGCCAGGCGTCGGTGAAGCGCCAGCCGAGCGACGGGTCCTTCTTGCCGTAGTCCATGTGGCCATAGACCTTCTTCCCGTCGATCTCGCGACCGGTGAAGAATTCGGCGATGTCCTCATAGGCCGACCAGTTGACCGGCACGCCGAGCTCGTAGCCGTACTTCTCTTGGAAGTCGGCCTTGTTCTTCTCGTCGTTGAACCAATCGTAGCGGAACCAGTAGAGGTTGGCGAACTGCTGGTCGGGAAGCTGATAGAGCTTGCCGTCCGGCGCGGTGGTGAAGGATGTGCCGATATAGTCGTCGAGGTCGAGGCCCGGATTGGTGACCTCCTTGCCTTCGCCTTCCATCCAGTCGGTCAGGTTGCGGACCTGCTGGTAGCGCCAGTGGGTGCCGATCAGGTCGGAATCGTTGATGTAGGCGTCGTAGATGTTCTCGCCCGACTGCATCTGCGTCTGCAGCTTCTCGACAACGTCGCCCTCGCCGATCAGGTCGTGGCTGACCTTGATGCCGGTGATCGCGGTGAAGGCCGGGGCCAGCACCTTGGACTCGTATTCATGGGTGGTGATGGTCTCGGAGACGACCTTGATCTCCATGCCCTGATAGGGCTTCGCCGCGTCGATGAACCACTGCAGCTCCTTCTCCTGCTCCTCCCGGGACAGGGTGGAGAGATCGCCGATCTCGGCGTCGAGGAACTTCTTGGCCGCCTCCATGTCGGCCATGGCCGGCCCTGCGGCCAGGGCGATCGCCAATGTGGCGGCCGTTCCCATCAGATATCGTTTCATCATGTCGAATGTCCTCCCAGTGTGTGCCGGTGCGAGCGATGGGCATGTCCGCGTCGACCGGCGACGACGCGGTGTGGCCCGGTTCCGGCCCGTCAGACGAGCCGGAAAACCAGAACGAAGAAGACGGCGCAGAGGCCGAGGGCGTACCAGAGCGGCAGGTCTACGCCCCACAGCCAACCGAGGCAGATGAAGGCCGAGCCGAGCAGCGACACAAACAGGCGGTCGCCGCGGGTGGTCTCGAAGCGCAGGATGCCGACCCGGGGATTGCCGCCGGGCGACACCTTCTCCCAGACGCCCATCAGGGCGATGAGTGCGAAGATCGCGATGAAGAAGGTGGCGGTCGGCCAGGTCCAGGCCATCCAGCTGAGGTCGATCATCGGCAGGCCTCCGTCTTGGCGGTCGGTGCGGTGATGCGCATCACACCCTCCCCAGGGCGAAGCCCTTGGCGATGTAGTTGCGCACGAACCAGATCACGATTGCGCCGGGAATGATGGTCAGGGCGCCGGCCGCGGCGAGGACGCCCCAGTCGAGGCCGGAGGCGGAGACCGTGCGCGTCATGATCGCCGAGATCGGCTTGGCGTCGGTCACCGTCAGGGTGCGGGCGATCAGCAGCTCGACCCAGGAGAACATGAAGCAGAAGAAGGCCGCGACCCCGATGCCGCTGGCGATCAGCGGGGTGAAGATCTTGAAGAAGAAGCGCGGGAAGGAATAGCCGTCGATATAGGCGGTCTCGTCGATTTCCTTCGGCACGCCCGACATGAAGCCTTCCAGGATCCACACCGCCAGCGGCACGTTGAACAGGCAATGGGCGAGCGCCACGGCGATATGCGTGTCGATCAGGCCGAAGGCCGAATAGAGCTGGAAGAAGGGCAGGGCGAACACCGCCGGCGGCGCCATGCGGTTGGTCAGAAGCCAGAAGAACAGGTGCTTGTCGCCCAGGAAGCGGAAGCGCGAGAAGGCATAGGCTGCCGGCAGCGCCACCGAGACCGAGATCACCATGTTCAGAACGACATAGATGATCGAGTTGATGTAACCGTTGTACCAGGACGGGTCGGTCAGGATGACCGTGTAATTGCGCAGGGTCGGGTTTTCCGGCAGCAGCGTCAGCCCACTCAGGATCTCCTGATTGGTCTTGAAGCTCATATTGACGAGCCAGTAGATCGGCAGCAGCAGGAAGACGATGTAGAGGATCGGGATCAGCGCCTTCCAGCGGAAGCCGCCGGATGCCTTGCGGCTGCGCCGGGCGATCGCCTCGCCGGACCGGCCGGTGGGCGGCACGGCGCCGGCGCCCGGGGCCTCGACGACGTCGCGGTTTGCCGTGGTGTCAGTCATTGTCGCCTCCCTTCATCGGGCGCTCGGTGCCGACATTGGTCATGATGGTGTAGAAGACCCAGGACAGCGCCAGGATGATCAGGAAGTAGATCAGGCTCATCGCCGCTGCTTCGCCGAGGTTGAACTGGCCCAGCGCCAGCTTCACCAGGTCGATGGACAGGAAGGTCGTGGCGTTGCCCGGTCCGCCGCCGGTGACGACGAAGGGCTCGGTGTAGATCATGAACGAGTCCATGAAGCGCAGAAGCACGGCGATCAGCAGCACGCGGCCCATCTTGGGCAGCTGGATGAAGCGGAACACCGCCCAGCGCGAGGCGCCGTCGATCTTGGCGGCCTGGTAATAGGCGTCCGGGATCGACACGAGCCCGGCGTAGCACAGGAGGACGACGAGGCTCGTCCAGTGCCAGACATCCATGATGATGACCGTGACCCAGGCGTCGAACGGGTCCTGAACGTAATTGTAGTCGAGGCCGAGCGAGGCGAGCGTGTAGCCGAACAGGCCGATGTCGGTGCGCGCGAAGACCTGCCAGATCGTGCCGACGACGTTCCAGGGGATCAGCAGCGGCAGCGCCATCAGGACGAGGCAGACCGGCACCCAGATGCCCTTGCGGGGCATGGCCAGCGCGACGAGGATGCCGAGCGGCACCTCGATGGTCAGGATGATGGCCGAGAAGGCGAGGTTGCGGATGAGGGCGTCGTGGAAGCGCGCCGAGGTCAGCACCTCCTCGAACCAGTCGGTGCCGTACCAGAAGAACTGGTTGTTGCCGAAGGTGTCCTGCACCGCGTAATTGACCACGGTCATCAGCGGGATCACGGCGGAGAAGGCGACCAGCACCAGCACCGGCATGACCATGAACCAGGCTTTGTTGTTCCAGGTCTTGTCCATGTGCGTTCTCCCTAGACCCGTCCGACCAGCCGGGAATCGGCATAGAGATTGAGCGCGTCGGGCGCGAAGCGCATGGCCGCGTCGGTGGGGATGGCGACGCCTTCGCGCACGATGGCGCTGAGCGGATGCTCGCCGAGCCGGGCCCGCACGATGCGCTCCGATCCCACGTCCTCGACCTTGTCGATGGTCACCGGCACGGCGTCGCCGTCGCCGCGGTCGACGATGGTGACGAATTCCGGCCGGATGCCGAGTTCGGTCTTCGCCCCGGCGGCATAGGCCGCGCGGCCGCCCGGCAGGGCGATGCGCATGTCGGAGACCATCGCGTCGCTGCCGTCGATCCGGCAGGGCAGGACATTCATGCCCGGCGAGCCGATGAAATAGCCGACGAAAGTGTGCTGAGGCCGCTCGAACAGTTCCTCGGGCGTGCCGATCTGCACAACCTCGCCCTCGTACATGACGACGACCTTGTCGGCGAAGGTCAGGGCCTCGGTCTGGTCGTGGGTGACGTAGACCATGGTCATCGCGAATTCGCGGTGGAGCTGCTTCAGCTCGGAGCGCAGCTGCCACTTCATATGCGGGTCGATGACGGTCAGCGGCTCGTCGAAGAGGATGGCGTTGACGTCGGAGCGCACCAGGCCACGGCCGAGCGAAATCTTCTGCTTCTCGTCGGCGGTCAGGCCGCGGGCCTTGCGGTCGGCCTTGGCCTCGAGGCCGATGCGGCCGATCATGTCCTCGACACGGGTTTTGATCTCGGCGGCCGGCACCTTCCGGTTCTTCAGCGGGAAGGCGAGGTTCTCCCGGACCGTCATGGTGTCGTAGATGACCGGGAACTGGAACACCTGGGCGATGTTGCGCGCCTCGGGCGTCAGCATGGTCACGTCGTCGTCGCCGAACAGGACGCTGCCCTCGGACGGGGTCAGCAGGCCAGAGATGATGTTGAGCAGCGTGGTCTTGCCGCAGCCCGACGGCCCGAGCAGCGCATAGGCGCCGCCGTCGTCAAAGGTGTGGTGGACCTCGCGCAGGGCGTAGATGTCGGCCGCAGCGAGGGCCGGCGAATAGGCGTGGCGGATATGGTCGAGGCGGATGCGGGCCATGGCGTTCTCCTCAGGCCGCGTGTCGGGCGGGCGCCGCGACGGCGTTGCCCGCTTCGTCGAAGACGAGAAGGCTGGCGGGATCGAAGGACAGGCGGATGGTCTCGCCGGTCTCGTGGCGGCGCACGCCGTGGACGAGGGCGATGATCCGGTCCTCGCCGACCTCGGCGTGGATGTAGGTCTCCGACCCGGTGACCTCGGTCAGGCTGATCACCGCCGGAAAGACGGTGCCGGTGGTGTCGCCGGTCTCGACGGTGAGGTGATGCGGCCGGATGCCGCCGAGATAGCGGCCGTCCGGCAGGGCTGCCTGGCTCGGCGCGGCCTCGAAGACGACGCCGTTGGGCGAGGTGAAGCGGCTGCCTGACTTGGTGAAGGCCATGACGTTGAGCGGCGGATCGGAGAAGGTGCGCGCGGTCAGGAGATCATGGGGCTGGCGATAGACGTCGGGCGTCTCGCCGAACTGGGTGACGCGGCCCTTGGAGAGGGTGGCTGTGCGCCCGCCCAGAAGCAGCGCCTCGTGGGGCTCGGTGGTGGCATAGACGAAGATCGCGCCGGTCTCGGCGAAGATCTTCGGCAGTTCCTCGCGCAGTTCCTCGCGCAGCTTGTAGTCGAGATTGGCCAGCGGCTCGTCGAGCAGCACCAGTTCGGCATTCTTGACGAGGGCACGGGCGAGCGCGGTGCGCTGCTGCTGGCCGCCGGAGAGGTTCAGCGGCGTGCGGTCGAGGAAGGGCGTCAGCTTCATCAGCGCCGCTGCCTTCTGGACCGCGGCCTCGATCTCGGCCGCCGACTTGCCGGCGATGCGCATCGGCGAGGCGATGTTCTCGTAGACCGTCAGGGTCGGGTAGTTGATGAACTGCTGGTAGACCATGGCCACGTTGCGCTTGCGCACGGGCACGCCGGTCACGTCCCTGCCGTCCATGACGACGCGACCCGACGTCGGCGCGTCGAGGCCGGCCATCAGCCGCATCAGGCTGGTCTTGCCGGCCAGCGTCGGCCCGAGCAGCACGTTGAGCGAGCCGCGGTCGAGGGTCAGCGAGACGTCTATGATGTGCTTTTCGCCGCCGACGCTGCGGCTGACGTTCTGCAATTCGAGCAATGTGTCCTCCCAGACGCGCCGGTTCTATTCGGCGGCCGTCCTCCGTTCATTCTGTCGCTGCGTCACATATTGCGCCAGTGCGTCCGTCTCGTCGGCCCTGAAGCGCAGGCCGAGCTTGGTGCGGCGCCACAGGATATCCTCCGCCGTGCGGGCCCATTCCTCCTGGATCAGCCAGTCGATCTCGGCCTGGTAGAGACCGTGCCCGAAATCCCGGCCGAGTGCACCGGTCCTGGCGAATCTCGCCGCGTCGGTGCCGTAGGAGCGGACAAGCCGGTGGATCGTCGCCGCGTCGAGCTCGGGCGCGGCTTGGCGCAGTGCCGCCTCCAGCGCGCCGACGCCGTCGACGGCGAAGTCGCCGCCCGGCAGCGGCTCGTCGCCGGTCCAGCTCTTGCCCTTGGCGCCGAGATGATGGGCGATCTTGCCGAGCACTTCTTCCGACAGGACGCGGTAGGTGGTGATCTTGCCGCCGAAGCAGTTGAGGACCGGCGCCCCGCCATTCTCGCCCTCGACCTTCAGGACGTAGTCGCGGGTGGCCTCCTGCGCCTTGGAGGCGCCGTCGTCATAGAGCGGGCGCACGCCGGAATAGGTCCAGACGATGTCCTCGGCGACGACCGGTTTGTCGAAATACTCGCTGGCGGCCGACAGGAGATAGTCGATCTCGCCTTGACTGATCGCCACCTGCGACGGGTCGCCTTCATAGTCCTGGTCGGTGGTGCCGACGAGGGTGAAATCGTCCTCGTAGGGGATGGTGAAGATGATCCGCCCGTCGGCGTTCTGGAAGATGTAGGCGCGGTCGTGGTCGTAGAGCTTGCGCGTGACGATGTGCGAGCCCTGGACGAGGCGGATGTGGTTGGCGCCGTTGCGGCCCATGGCGTTCTGGATGATGGCGTCGACCCACGGGCCGCCGACATTGACCAGGAAGCGCGCGGTGACGGAGCGGACCGCGCCGGTCTCCTGATCGTGGAGGGCGATGACCCAGCCGTCCTTTTCACGCCGCGCCTCGGTCACCTTGGTGCGGACCATGATGTCGGCGCCGCGTGCCGCCGCATCGCGGGCGTTGAGGACGACGAGGCGGGCGTCGTCGACGCGGGCATCGGAATATTCGAAGCCCTTCTGGAAATCGTCCTTCAGCGGGGCGCCGAGGGGGCCGTCGAGATCGACGGTGGTCGTCGCCTTCAGCTTCCGGCGGCCGCCGATATGGTCGTAGAGGAACAGGCCGAGGCGCAGGAGCCAGGCCGGGCGCAGGCCGTCATGATGGGGCAGGACGAAGCGCAGCGGCCGGATGATGTGCGGCGCGATGCTCCACAGCACCTCGCGCTCCATCAAAGCGTGGCGCACGAGGCTGAACTCGTAATGCTCGAGATAGCGCAGGCCGCCATGCACCAGCTTGGTCGACCAGGAGGACGTGCCGGAGGCGAGATCGTTCATCTCGGCGAGCCCGACCCGGTAGCCGCGGCCGACGGCGTCGCGGGCGATGCCGCAGCCGTTGATTCCACCACCGATGATGAAAACGTCGTAATCCAGAAGAGCCTCCCCAGGCTTCGCACCGCAACATTCGAGGTTGCGATTGCGAATGTGAGGAGGCTATTACGAAACCAAACCGAACGTCAAACGAAAACTACTCGGCGGCGTCGGCTTTGGTCGCATCGCGCCGGCCGGCCTCGATCAGACGCACCTCGCGGTCCTGGCAGATCTGCCGGATTCCGTCGGGCGCGACGTCGGTGACGAAGGTGTGGACCTGGTCGAGATGGCCGATCCGCACCGGCGCGCTGCGCTCGAACTTGGACGAATCCGCCGCCAGGATGACATGGCGCGCATTGGAGATGATAGCCTGGGCGACGCGCACCTCGCGATAGTCGAAATCCAGCAGCGAGCCGTCGGGATCGATGGCCGAGACGCCGATGACGGCGAAATCGACCCGGAACTGGCGGATGAAATCCACCGCCGCCTCGCCGACGATGCCGCCATCGGAGCGGCGCACGACGCCGCCGGCGATCACCACCTCGATCTCCGGATAGGGCCGCATGACGGTGGCGACGTTGATGTTGTTGGTGATGACCATCAGCCCGGCGTGGCGCAGAAGGGCGCGCGCGACGGCCTCGGTCGTGGTGCCGATATTGACGAAGAGCGAGGCGCGGTCCGGCACGAGATCGGCGACCGCCCGGCCGATCGCGCCCTTCTCGTCCGCCGCGATGGTGCGGCGGGCGTCGTAACCGACATTCTCGACGCCGGAGGACAGCACAGCGCCGCCATGGACGCGGGCCAGAAGCCGCTGATCGCAAAGGTCGTTCAGGTCCTTGCGGATGGTCTGGACCGACACGTCGTAGCGGGCCGCCAGTTCCTCCACCGAGACGCGGCCGCTGCGCTTGGCACTCTCGAGTATTTGCGTCTGTCGGTCCGACAGCATGGTTCACTCCTCCCCTGACGGAGCGATCATGGGCAAAACGAAACCGAAGCGCAAGAAACGAAAGCGAAGCTGATGACCGGCTTCAATGGCGGTCGCGACGCCGACCGGCAGCGTGCCGAGCGGCCGGCGTCCGAGGCCGTCAGATGGCGGTGCGGTCGGCCTCGGCGAGATAGATCTCGCGCAGGCGCCGGGCGATCGGGCCGGGCGCACCGCTGCCGACCGGTTGGCCGTCGATCTCCACCACCGGCATGACGAAGGTGGAGGCGGAGGTGACGAAGGCCTCGCTGGCGTTCTTCGCCTCTTCGAGGGTGAAGCTGCGCTCCTCGACCTTGACGCCGTCGTCGGCCGCCAGCTTCAGCACCGCGGCGCGGGTGATGCCGTGCAGGATCGAATGCGACAGGTCCCGGGTGATCAGCGTGCCGTCGGCGGTGACGATATGGGCGTTGTTGGACGAGCCTTCGGTAACGACGCCGTCCTCGACCAGCCACGCATCGTCGGCGCCCTTGGCCTTGGCTTCCATCTTCGCCATGGACGGATAGAGCAGCTGCACCGTCTTGATGTCGCGGCGGGCCCAGCGCAGGTCGGGCACCGAGGCGATGCGGATGCCGGTGCGCGCCGCCGGCTTGTCGCGCAGGACCATGGCCTGGGTGAACAGGACGAGGGACGGCGCCGTGTCCTTCGGCGGGAACAGGAAATCGCGATCGGCGGCGCCGCGGGTCACCTGCATGTAGATCAGCCCCTCGTCGAGGCCGTTGCGGGCGACAAGCTCGCGGTGGATCGTCAGCAAGTCCTCCTCGCTGGCGGGCGAGGGCATGTCGAGTTCGCCGAGCGAGCGCGCCAGCCGCTTCATGTGCGGGCCGAAATCGATCAGCTTGCCGGACAGGACAGTGGTGACCTCGTAGACGCCGTCGGCGAACAGAAAGCCGCGGTCGAAGACCGAGATCGTCGCCTCTTCCTCGGGAACGTAGGCGCCATTGACGTAAACGGTACGGGACATGCCGGACTCCTGTGACAGATCGCTGCCGTGCATACGACGTGGCGCGGCCGGGTGGAAGACGAGGGGGAAAGATCGCGCGCCGGCGTCATTTCCGGCTTTCGCCGGGGAACGCGCGGGGCTACGGCAATAGATCACATCCCAAGGGGCGAGGCGCCGCATCTTCGCGGTCCCGCCCCGCAACGCATGGAGGAATGCTTGGATATCGGAACGACGACACCGGCGATCGTGACCGGCGCAGGCTCGGGTCTGGGGCGCGGCACGGCCCGCGCACTGGCCGCCAGGGGGGCCAAGGTCGCGGTGCTGGACCTCAACGAGGAGGCCGGGCAGGCGGTCGCGGACGAGATCGGCGGCGTTTTCGTGCGCTGCGACGTGTCCGATTCCGAATCGGTCCGGCAGGCGCTGGCGCTGGCCGTCGAGGCGATCGGCACGCCGCGCATCCTGGTCAATTGCGCGGGCATCGTGGCGGGCCGCAAGACCATCTCGCGCGGTGCGGCCCATGATCCGGCGCTGTTTCAGAAGGTGATCGCGGTCAATCTGATCGGCTCCTTCAACATGGCCTCGCAGGTGGCGCAGCTGATGTCCGAGGGCGACCCGCTCAACGCCGATGGCGAGCGTGGCCTGATCGTCTCGACCTCGTCGGTCGCCGCCTTCGACGGCCAGATCGGCCAGCTCGCCTATTCGGCCTCCAAGGCGGCCATCGCCGGCATGACGCTGCCGATGGCGCGCGACCTGGCGCAGACCGGCATCCGGGTGATGACCATCGCGCCGGGTATCTTCGAGACGCCGATGCTGGCCGGCATGCCGGAAGAGGTGCAGGCCTCGCTGGCGGCGGCAGTGCCGTTTCCGTCGCGGCTTGGTACCGCCGAGGAATACGCCAGGCTGGTCGTCCACATCGCCGAGAACGCGATGCTCAACGGTGAGACGATCCGCCTCGACGGCGCCATCCGCATGGCGCCGAAATAGGACCGCGATCGCGGCGACCGGGTTGCCAATGACGGCAGCCCGGACCGTCGCCCCATGTCGCAGAGCCGAGAGCGGGCAGGGCCCGCAAGAGGAGGACAGATGAGCGAAGACAAGGTCGTACTCACCAGCCGGGAGGGCCGCGTCGCGATCCTCACCCTGAACCGGCCGAAGGCGCTGAATGCGCTGAATTCCGAGGTCATGCGCGAGATCGTCCGGCTGACCGCCGAGCTCGACCGCGATCCCGGCGTCGGCGCGATTCTGATCACCGGTTCGGAAAAGGCCTTCGCGGCCGGCGCCGACATCAAGGAGATGGAAGACCGCACGGTCATGGAGATGATGCTCGCCGACTGGTTCTCCGACTGGGAGATGCTAGAGCGGGTGCGCACGCCGATGGTCGCGGCGGTGTCCGGCTTCGCGCTGGGCGGCGGCTGCGAACTGGCGATGATGTGCGACCTGATCATTGCGTCCGACACGGCCAAGTTCGGCCAGCCGGAGATCAAGCTCGGCGTCATTCCCGGCATGGGCGGCTCGCAGCGCCTGACCCGCGCCGTCGGCAAGTACAAGGCGATGGACATGATCCTCACCGGCCGGATGGTCGAGGCCGAGGAAGCCGAGCGGATGGGGCTGGTGTCGCGGCTGGTGCCCGCGGCCTCGCTGATGGAGGAGGCGATGGCCGCCGCCCGGACCATTGCGGAGTTCTCCAAGCCGGCGACGATCACCGCCAAGGAAGCCACCAACCGGTCGTTCGAGGTGGGCCTGCGCGAGGGGCTCTTGCACGAGCGCCGCACCTTCCACGCGCTGTTTTCCGGCTCCGACCAGAAGGAGGGCATGTCCGCCTTCCGCGAGAAGCGCGCCGCCGTGTTCAAGCACGGGCAGGACTGACGTCCGGTCGCCGGCTGGCCATGCCCAGGCGCATGGCCGGCAGGTGCCGGGACGGGCAGGGTGTTATCGGCGAGCCGAGCCCCGCGCCGCCACAACGAAAAAGGCCCCGGCGCAATGCACCGGGGCCTTCGTCATGTCGGGATGCGGCATCTGCCGCGTCCTGATGCTTACTGGGCGGCGCCGTCGACGTAGTCGTACTGGCCGTCCTTCCACTCGTAGACGACGTAGCCCGGCAGCGTGACGTCGCCCTTGTCGTCGAAGGTCAGGTCGCCGATGACCGTGGCGTAGTCGCCATCATTGAGGGCGGTGACGACCGGGTCGAAGTCGGTGGAACCGGCCTTCTTGACCGCGTCGGCCCAGGCCTGGATCGCCGCGTAGGTGTAGAGCACGTAGCCCTCGGCGGTCTTGCCGGCCTTCTCGAGCTCGGCGACGACCGGCGCTGCGGCCTCGTTCTTGCGCGGATCCGGGGAGAAGGTCATGAGCGTGCCCTGGCCGGCGTCGCCGGTGATCGCCCAGTATTCCTCGGCGACGAGCGCGTCACCCGACATCAGCACGGTGTCCATGCCCTGCTCGCGCATCTGGCGCGCCATCAGGCCGGCTTCGGTGTGGTAGCCGCCGATATAGAGCAGGTTGATGCCGGCTTCCTTCATCTTGGTGACGAGGGCGGTGTAGTCCTTTTCGCCGGCCGTATAGGCCTCGACGAGGGCCGGCTTCTTGCCGGACGCTTCCTCGTAGTACTTCTGGGTCTCGTCGGCGAGGCCCTTACCGTAGGCGGTCTTGTCGTTGATGATCGCGACGTTGGCATCCGGGAAGTTGTCCGAGATGTACTTGCCGGCAACTTCGCCCTGCTGGTCATCGCGGCCGCAGACGCGGAACACGCCGTCGCCCGGGCGCTTGTCGGTGAAGTCCGGGTTGGTCGAGGCCGGGGAGATCTGGACGATCTGCTCGTCGGCATAGACCTGGCTGGCCGGGATCGAGGAGCCCGAGCAGAAATGGCCGGCCACGAACGGCACGCCCTGCGAGGCGAACTGGTTGGCCACGGCCACGGCCTGCTTCGGATCGCAGGCGTCGTCGCCGACCGAAAGCTTCAGCATCTCGCCATTCACGCCGCCGGCGGCGTTGATGTCGGCAACGGCCTGCTCGGCGCCCGTGCGCAGCTGCTCACCGAAGCTGGCGTACTGGCCGGTCATGGGGCCGGCGACGCCGATCGTGATGTCGGCGAACGCTGCGCCAGCGAATACCAGGTTGAGCGCTGCGCCGGCTAGGAGTGCTTTCTTCATGGGAACCTTCCTGTTGCTTCTGGCGGCCGGTGGGCCACGAGGCGGTGTTGACCGTCCTCTACCGATGGGGATTTAAGACCGGATTCGCTGCCGTTGGAATAGCCCCGGCACAGTTTTTCGCCGGCGCTCATTAATGCGGCAGAGTCAGCGATGGTTACCGTGCAATATACCGTACTGCCGAGACATCTGACGGTTGCGGACATAGCTGCGCCCGATGCCGGCAATGGCCAACAATACGATGAAGTCGATCAGTCCATAGTAGATCGCGGTGCCGAATGTCGCCGGCGGCAGAAAGAACGAGCCGCCGAACAGACTGAAGTGAATGAAACGGACAGCAGCCGTCAGCAACAGCACGTAGAAGGTCATCAGACCCCAGCCGTTCCACGTCAGCGCGGTGGAGCGGCCGATCATCCAGGCACCGCCGCCGCCGAGAACGACGGTGACGAGCAGGAACTCGGGCAGGGCGACTTCCCAGAGCAGGCCCATTTCGGATTCCATCAGTGGGCTCCCCCTTCCAGATAGGCGCTGCGCACTTCCTCGCGGGCCAGAAGCTCCTTGCCGGTGCCCGACATGGTGACGGTGCCGTTGACCATGACGTAGCCGCGATGGGCGAGGCGCAGGGCGTGGAAGGCGTTCTGCTCGACGAGGAACACGGTCAGCCCCTCATTGGCGTTGAGCTCGCGGATGACGTCGAAGATCTGCTTGACGATCAGCGGGGCAAGGCCGAGGGACGGCTCGTCGAGCAGCAGAAGTTTCGGCCGGCTCATCAGCGCCCGGCCGATGGCCAGCATCTGCTGCTCGCCGCCCGACAGGGTGCCGCCGCGCTGGCCGCGCCGCTCCTTGAGCCGCGGAAACAGCTCGAAGACCTTGCGCAGATCGTCGTCGAAATATTTCTCGTCCTCCATGATGGCCCCCATCTGGAGGTTCTCCATCACGGTCATCCGGCCGAACACGCGGCGTCCTTCCGGCGACTGTGCGATCGACCGGGACATGATGTCGTGGGTCGGCATGTGGGTGATGTCCTCGCCGCGATAGAGGATCTGCCCCTCGCGGGCCTGCGGATTGCCGCAGATGGTCATCATCAGGGTCGACTTGCCGGCCCCGTTGGCGCCGATCATCGTGACGATCTCGCCGGCGAAGACGTCGACATCGACGCCCCGCAGCGCCTGGATCTTGCCGTAGAAGGTATGCACGCCGCGGACCGCCAGCATCGGCTCCCCCTCGGGCGTCGGCGCGACCGCGCTCATGCCATGTCTCCCTGACTGCCGTCGGCGGCGTGCGTCGACGCGCCGGCCTTCTTGACGCCGAGATCCTGCTCGACCTGCTCCACCTCCTCGTCGTCGACGCCCAGATAGGCGGCGATGACCTTGGGATCGTCGCGCACCTCGGCGGCCGAACCGTCGGAGATCTTCTTGCCGTAGTCGAGCACGATGATGTGGTCGGAAATCTCCATCACAACGCCCATGTCGTGCTCGATCAGCAGCACCGAGACGTCATGCTCGTCGCGGATGTAGCGCAGCAGCGTGTTCAGCTCGGCCGATTCCCGCGGGTTGAGGCCGGCGGCCGGCTCGTCGAGGCACAGCAGCGCCGGATCGGTGCACATGGCCCGGGCGATCTCCAGCCGGCGCTGGGCGCCGTAGGGCAGGTCGGAGGCCGGGTCGTCGGCGCGGTCGAGAAGGCGGGTATGCCCCAGCCATTCGATTGCCTTGCGCTTGGCTTCGGCGGCGGCGCGCCGGTAGCCGGGCAGGCCGAACAGGCCGCCGATGGTCATGCCGGAGGCGCGCATCAGCTTGTTGTGCTGCGCGACCAGGAGGTTCTCTAGCACCGTCATGCCGCCGAACAGGCGGATGTTCTGGAAGGTACGGGCGACGCCGGCGACCTCGGTGATGCGGAAGTCGGTCATCCGCTCCAGGAGGAACACCGCATGCTCGTCGTCGCGGTCGTACTGGTTGCCGCTGCGGGTGAGGGCGGCGATCTTGGCGTCCGGGACATTGCGGCCCCGGCGCATGGCGATGCGGCCCTCGGTCGGCTTGTAGAAGCCGGTGACGCAGTTGAAGACCGTGGTCTTGCCGGCGCCGTTCGGACCGATCAGGGCGGTGATGTCGCCGCGCCCGACATTGAAGGAGAGGTCGTCCACGGCGGTCAGGCCGCCGAAGCGCATCGTCAGATGCTCGACGGTCAGAACCGGGTCGAGCGACCAGCGGTGAGAGGTGTTCGACATTAGTGACCCTCGCCCTGGGAGACCTGATCGGCGCCGATCTTCTTCTTCTCCTTGTAGACATCGGATGGGGAGCGCGACGAGATCAGGCCGCGCGGCTTCCACACCATGATCGCCACCATGGCGAGACCGAAGATCAGCATGCGGTACTGGGTCGGATCGAAGTCCGAACCGAACACCGCCTGCAGGATGGTGAGGTTTCGCAAGAGTTCGATGCCGCCTATCATCACCACCGAGGCGATGACCACGCCGAGCTGCGAGCCGAGGCCGCCGAGCACCACGATGGCGAGGATGATCGCCGATTCGATGAATGTGAAGCTCTCCGGCGAGATGAAGCCCTGCCGGGTGGCGAAGAAGGCGCCGGCGAAACCGCCGAACATCGCGCCCGTGGCGAAGGCCGTGAGCTTGACGTTGGTGGTGTTGATGCCGAGCGAGCGACAGGCGATCTCGTCCTCGCGCAGCGCTTCCCAGGCCCGGCCCACCGGCAGCTTGCGCAGCCGCAGGGTGACGAAGTTGGTGATCAGGGCGAGCGCCAGGATGATGTAGTAGAGGAACACGAACCGCTGCACGGTGTCGTATTCGAGGTTGAAATACTCCGCGAAGGAATTGTCGCCGCGGTTGAACTCCAGGCCGAACAGCGTCGGCTTGGGAATGCCCAGGAGGCCGTTCGGGCCGCCGGTGAACTCGTACCAGTTCAACAGAACGATGCGGATGATCTCGCCGAAGGCGAGGGTGACGATGGCCAGATAGTCACCGCGCAGGCGCAGCACCGGGAAGCCCAGCATGACGCCCCACATCGCCGCGAACAGGCCGGCCATGGGCAGGCAGACCCAGAAGCCGAGACCGAAATTCGTCGACAGCAGCGCGAAGGAATAGGCGCCGACCGCGTAGAAGGCGACGTAGCCGAGATCGAGCAGGCCGGCGAGGCCGACGACGATGTTCAGTCCCCAGCCCAGCATCACATAGGTGAGGATCAGGATTGCCAGGTCGAGGAGATAGCGGTTCTGGCTCGGAACCAGCGTCGCCAGGAGATAGGGCAGGGTCAGTGCGACCAGCAGCAGCGCGATGCCGAGGACCTTGCCGATCGGCAGGCCGCGGGCGGTGGGTGCGAAGGTCTTCTTGAGAAAGCCGGTGATCGGCTGTTCGGAGCGGAAGACGAAATAGGACAGGAGGAAGCGGACGCCGAAGGCGATCACCACCCAGACCAGCCAGAACTCCGGCCGCAGGGTCAGGGACAGGCCGCCCGATGCGATGTCGGACCGGAAGGCCAGGAAGAACAGGGTGATGACCGCGATGATCGCCGCGGTGATGCCGGCCTCCTTCAGGGAGGCAACGAGGCGGCTGTCGCCGGTCGGCGCTTCGGTGAAGGGCGGTTCGCCCCGCGCCGCGTCGCGCCGCTCTTCGGACAGGATCTCCGCGCCCTCGGGGCGGTTCGCCGCGGTGGCTGATGTCGTGCTGGCCATCGCGATCAGACCTTCTCGACTTCAGGCCGGCCGAGCAGGCCGGAGGGCATGAAGATCAGCACGATCGCCAGGATGGAGAAGGCGGCGACGTCCTTGTACTCGACCGAGAAATAGCCGGACCAGAAGGTCTCGATCAGGCCGATGGCGAGGCCGCCCAGCATGGCACCCGGCAGCGAGCCGATGCCGCCCAGAACCGCCGCGGTGAACGCCTTCACCCCGGCGATGAAGCCGATATAGAAATCGATGACGCCGTAATAGAGCAGGTACATCATGCCGGCGACCGCCGCGAGCGAGGCGCCGAGCACGAAGGTCAGCGAGATCGTGCGGTCGACATTGACGCCGAGCAGCGAGGCCATCTTGCGGTCCTGCTCACAGGCGCGCTGCTGGCGACCGAGCGAGGTGCGCGAGATCAGCAGCGAGAAGCCGGCCATCAGGACGATGGTCATGCCGATGATGATCATCTGCATGTAGCTGAGCTGCACGACGATGCCGGAGGGCGAATCCATCAGCGTGATGCCGCCCTGGATCTGCGGCGGCAGCGGCTTGACGCGGGCACCCTGGGTGACCTGCACGAAGTTCTGCAGGAAGATCGACATGCCGATGGCGGTGATCAGCGGGGCGAGCCGGAAGGAGCCGCGCAGCGGCCGGTAGGCGACCCGCTCGACCGTCCAGCCCCAGAGCGAGGTGCAGAGCATGGCGACGAGCACCATGATCAGCAGCACCAGCGGCAGGAACGTGATGCCGAGGGCGGCGAGCGCCAAGAAGACCGTAAGCGAGACGAACGATCCGATCATGAAAATCTCGCCATGGGCGAAATTGATCATGCCGATGATGCCGTAGACCATCGTGTATCCGATGGCGATCAGCCCGTAGATCGAGCCGAGCGTGATACCGTTGATCAATTGCTGAAGAAAATATTCCATTGCCCGCCCGTTTTCCGGTGCTTCTGGGATGCCGGTCTGTTTGGCGCGCGCGAAAGTGTCAGGAACGCCGCGTCCGAAGGCATGATCATTTCCATAGCAATGGCGGCTCCGCAAGCCGATTGCGTCAATTTCGCGGCGCGAAGGTGTTAACGCCTTGGCGAATCAGGGCTTACGGGCATGCAAGCGCGACGAAAGGCGCATAGAGATCGCCTATGGCCGCCCGGTCGGGGCGGCCATCAGAGAGGGCGTGTGCGGTCGCAGCCGGCCTCAGGGGGCGGCAGAATCGGCGGGCTCGTCGATCGTCTGGGCTTCAGGCTCGACCGCGCCGCGTTCCTCCAGCCAGCGGGCGAGCATCCACCAGCCGACTGCCCAGGCGGCGCCCGCGGTCCAGCCGGCGAGAACGTCGGTCGGCCAGTGGACGCCCAGATAGACGCGGCTGACGCCGACCAGCACCGTCAGGAAACAGGCGATGGTGATGAGGTAGATGCGGACCCGGTGGCGCTCCTGGACGCGGGCGACCAGGATCGCCAGCGTCAGATAGGTGACGGCCGACATCATGGAGTGGCCGCTCGGGAAGCTGGCCGTGTAGACGATGGAACCGTGCGGCACGAGGTCGGGACGCGGCCGGTCGAAGCCGAACTTGAGAAGCTGGCTCATGGCGAAGCCGCCGCCGACCGCGGCGAAGATCATGATCATCGAGCGACGCTTGCCCTGCATCCACAGGAAGCCGCCGGCAAACAGCGTCAGCATGACGAGGACACCGGTGCCGCCGAGGGCGGTCATGTCGCGGCCGAACTCTTCCATCCAGCCGGGGCCGAGCGGATCCTGCGGGTCGGTCGCGCTGCGGAACCAGAGCAGGATGTCGGTGTCGAGCCCCTTGGTGTCGCCTTCCACCACCTCGCCGGCGAGCGAGACGAACCCCCAGATCGCGGCTGCCGCGGTCAGCGCGGCCACGAGCGTCGTGATCTCGATCCGCTGGCGGACCCATTGGTGGATGGCGTGGTATTGCATCGGCGGCTTTCGCGGGCAGTGGCAGGGCGGGCTGAACGTCACAGGCTAGCGCGCAAGGCCTCCGGGGCCAGTGGGAGATCGGCAGAAAGGGCCCGGTCGCGGCGTTTTCGCGCGCCTGCACCTCGACCCGGCGCGCTTGCCCGGCGACGCGATTGCACCCGGCCGGGCCGCGCGCTACCAGACCCTGATGCAATGCTGGCAAGGTGACACGCGATGAAGCTGACCGAACCGCGCGGCGGAACCTGGCGCGTGGGCCATGGCCGCACTATCGACCTCAACGGTCCGGCCTGCATCATGGGCATCCTGAACGCGACGCCCGACAGCTTCTCCGACGGTGGCCGCTATGCCAGCGTCGACGCTGCGGTGGCGGAATCGCTGCGGATGGTCGAGGCGGGCGCGACGATCGTCGACATCGGCGGCGAATCGACCCGGCCCGGCGCGACCCCGGTGGACGCCGCCGAGGAGCAGCGGCGGATCATGCCGGTGATCGAGGCGCTGGCGGCGTGCTCCGACTGCGTGATCTCGGTCGACACCTATCGATCCGAAACGGCCCGCATGGCGGTCGAGGCGGGGGCGCATATCGTCAACGACACCTGGGGCGCGCAGAAGGACCCGGGCATTGCCACGGTCGCAGCCGAGACCGGCGCCGGGCTTTGCCTGATGCACAATGGCCGCGAGCGCGAGACGCTCGAGGACATGATCGCCGACCAGTATCTGTTCCTGAACCGGTCGCTGGACATTGCCCGCGGGGCCGGGGTGCCGGCCGAGGCGATCGTGGTCGATCCGGGCTTCGGCTTCGCCAAGGACGGGCCGCAGAACCTGATCCTCCTGACGCGGCTCGACGAATTGCAGGCGCTGGGCCATCCGCTGCTCGTCGGCACGTCGCGCAAGCGCTTCGTGCGCGGCGCGGTCGGGCGCGAGGATCCTGAGCCGGACATCGCCACGGCGGCGACCAGCGCGCTGATGCGCGAACGCGGCGCCGACATCTTCCGCGTCCACAACGTGGCGGCCAATCGCGACGCGCTGCGGGTGACCGACGCCATGTTCCGCGCCATGCGGGGCGAACGCTGGTGAGCGCACGGGCATATCTCGGGCTCGGCGGCAATATCGGCGATCCGGCGGCGAAGATGGCGGCGGCACTGCGCCGGCTCGACGGGCGCGACGACACGACGGTGGTCGCGGTCTCGCGGCTGTACCGCACGCCGCCCTGGGGCAAGACCGACCAGCCGGACTTCGTCAACGCCTGCGCGGCGGTCGAGACCGATCTGGCGCCGCGCGATCTCCTGGAACTGTGCCTGGCGACGGAGCGGCTCTTCGGCCGCGAGCGGCGCGAGCGCTGGGGGCCGCGCACGCTCGACCTCGACGTCCTGGATTATGCGGCCTCACCCTATGAAGACGACGCGCTGATCTTGCCGCATCCCCGGGTGACCGAGCGGGCTTTCGTGCTGGTGCCGCTCGCCGATATCGCGCCGGACCTCGCCTTCGGCGGCCGGACGGTGGCCGACTGGATCGCGGCGATCGATCCCGAGGGGATCAAGCCGGCCAGCGCCGACGGCGAATGGTGGCGAGAGGAACACGCCGACGCCTGAGAGCGGCGGCGTCGGGCCGCGCAGCGGACGTGGGCGCTAGCACGGCGGGGTGTTCCGGACCCGGGCGGTCGATCGACGGGAGGGACCGGGCAGGTCCGAGAGGATGTCAGGCGAAGGTGAGACGGACCGGCATGACCCAGCTCTATCTTTTCCTCTGCGACGAGCGGTGGCAAGGCACCGACATCGATCTCCACGGAGACGGCTTCAGGCTGGGCGACGGCATCTATCTCATCGACAGCGCGCTGACGCGTTCGAAGCTCTACCACCGGCTGAAATGGCAGCTCGTCGATGACGCCTGGCTTCTCGTCGCGCCGCTCGAGGATGCGCCAAAATTCAAGGGAATGGCGCCCGGCGCCCTGGCATGGCTGCGCGGGCGCAGCTGACGCCGGCGTCCTGCGTTGGGCTCTACTCGGTCAGGGCGCTCTGACGGGTGGCCCCGGTGCGCTTCAGATTCATGCCGATGACCGGGACGAGTTCCGAGGCGACGGTGACCGAGACGGTGATCGCCAGCGTCTCGGCGTCGGCGAGGCGGGCGACCATGGCGCCCTTGAGCTGCTTGCGGTCGAGGCCGACGATGATGCGGTCGCGATCGACATTGCCGGAGACGATGTCGAGGCCCTTGCCCTTGGCGCCGTCCTGGAAGGCGCCGCGATAGCTGGTGCCCGAGCGCAGGACTTCGGCGTGCATGGGCTGGGAGAACAGGCCGACGCGGCAGGAGCCGTCGAGGGCCACGCCGGTGGCCTTGGGATGCTCGGAGCCGGCGAAGTCGCAGACGAACTTGGTGCCCTTGTACTTGCCGGCGACGATCTCGCCCGGGCCGGACCACTGGCCGACGACCTGGCGGAAGAACGCCTTGTCGGGATCGGCGAGAGCAGGCGTCGCGATGGCCGAACCGGCCGCGATGGCGAGAGCGAGACCGGCGTTCAGCATGCGGGACATGAGCGGACCTTCCTGACGGCGCAAGTGGCTGTTTCCTAGCCCCCTTTATGATCCGTAAGGGTTAACACAGCCTTGCGACGGTTCGCTCAACCGGAGGTGCGCGGCTCGGTCGATGCCGCCTGTGGCGTTCGGGCCGCACCGATGACCGTCAGGTCGCCGAGGACATCGGAGATCGACGGCCGGCGTAGCCGGAGGAACGGCAGCGGGCGGCAGAGGTCCATGGCGGCAAGGCCGACGCGGGCGGTGAGCAGGCCATTGACGACACCCTCGCCGAGCCGGGCGGAGAGTTTCGCGGCGACGCCGTGGCCGAGCAATTGCTGGGCGAGCCCGTCGCCGATGCCGATCGTGCCGGTGACGGCGAGATGGCCGACCACGTCGCGGGTCAGGCGGATCAGGCCGAGCGTGCCGGGCCGGGCGCCATAGAGCTCCGACATGCGGCGGATCAGCTTGACCGTCTCGAACAGGACATAGGCGACGTCGACCAGCGCCTTGGGGCTGACGGCGGTGACCACGGAGACGCGCTTGGAGGAGGCGAGGACGAGCGCCCGCGCTTGTCGGTCGAGCGGCCCCAGCAGCTCGCGCTCGGCCAGCGCCACCAGATCGGCCCCGTCGATCACCTCGTCCTTCAGTTCCGCCATCTTCGCACGGCCCTTGGCCGTCTCCGGTCGGCCGGAGAGGAGAGTGGACAGGCCACGCACCACGTTGCGGGCATCCTCGGTCGAGTTGGCTTCATAGGCGGCGCGGCCGGCCTGACGTTCGCGATCGACGGCGGCCAGCCGCATCAGGCCGATCACTTCCCGCAGGGCGACGCCCAGTGCGCCGACGACGAGGAGTCCGGCGAGCGCCACGGCGCCCCAGCCGAGCCATTCCCAGCGGGCGAAGAGATCGCGGACGAGGGCATCGACGGCAAGGCCGATCCCGAGCGAGATCAGCAGGCCGAGCGCGGCGAGGAACAGCTTGCCGAAGGAGAAGCGCCGCTTGCGCCGGGCCGCCGGTTCGTCGTCGAGAACCGCGATCGCCTCGCGCTCGATGGCGTCCTCGGGGTCCAGCCGGATCTTCGCGATGTTCTCGATGGCCCGCGGCGTGCGGCTGGGTGCCGCCGCTTCTGGCTCCGGCGCGCGCTCGGGCTGCATCCCGGCCTCGTCGAGGCGGAAGGCGCCCGGCCGGCGGCGGGGACGGCGGCCGTCCTGCGTGTCGTCGCTCGTCATGACAGCCGGTCTCCCATGAGGAACTGCAGGGCGCGGTCGAGACGGATATGCGGCAGCGACAGGGTCAGCCCGGCTGCATCGCGCTCTAGCCGTGGCGGCTTGAACCGCACGAAGCGGATCGGGTCGGGTTCGGCCCCGTCGACGAACAGCCGGGCCGGGTCGGCGGGCAGGTCGCCGGGGAAGATCGCCGTTTCGGTGCGGCCGTCGAAGGTTTCCTCGCCGATGGTCTCGCCCTCGGCCGGCGTGCCGACGATGACCGGCAGGGTCTCGCCGCCATCCTCGACGCTGGCCTCGCGGGTGGCGCGCACGGCGGCAAGGGCAAGGACGTCGGTGCGGGCGCCGGAGAATTTCGCCCGGGCAATGGCGTCGTCGAGCAGCCGGCGCACGATGCCCTCCAGCCGCCGGTGGCTGTCGCGGTGGAGATGGTCGGCCTTGGTGGCGGCGACCAGGATGCGGTCGATCCGCCGCGTCAGGAAGGAGCCGAGCCAGGTCGAGCGGCCAGGGCGGAAGCAGCCGAGAATGTCGGCGAGGGCGGTTTCGAGATCGCGGACGGCCTCGGGGCCGGCATTGATCGCCTGCATCACGTCGACCAGCAGGATCTGCCGGTCGAGGCGGGCGAAGTGATCGCGGAAGAAGGGTTTGACCACGACGGTCTTGTAGGCCTCGTAGCGGCGCGCGAGATGGGCTGCGAGCGAACCCTTGGGATAGGTCCGGCCGGGCTCGACCGGCAGCGGCGCGAAGGTGAGAGCCGGCGAGCCTTCGAGGTCGCCGGGCATCAGGAAGCGCCCCGGCGGCAGCGTCGAGAGGGCGGCGCTGTCGGCGCGGCAGGATTGCAGATAGCCGGCGAACGCACGGCTGAGCGCCACCGCCGTCGTCTCGTCGGCCGGCGCCTCCAGATCGACGCTGTCGACGAGGTCGAGATATTCCCGGGCGAGATGGCGGCGCGAGGGCAGGCGCGCGCGCTCCAGCGATTCGGCCGAGAAGGTCGCGAAGTCCTTTTCCAGCAGCGGCAGGTCGAGCAGCCATTCGCCCGGATAGTCGACAATGTCGATGGACAGCCGGCCACCGGAGAACATCCGGCCCCAGCCGGAGCCCGATTCATACTCGATGGTCAGGCGCAGCTCGGAAATCGCCCGCGTCGAGTTCGGCCAGAGCCGGTCCTCCAGGATGGTGCGGATGTGCTCCTCGTACTGGAAGCGCGGCACGGCATCGTCCGGCTGCTCCTCCAGGAAGGAGCGCAGGATGCGGCCGCCCGCCTGCGCCTCGAACAGCGGCAGCCGCCCGCCATGCAGGAGATTATGGACGAGCGCGGTGATGAAGACCGTCTTGCCGGCGCGCGACAGGCCGGTGACACCCAGCCGCAGCGTAGGGTGGAACAGGCCGGTGGTGCGGTCGGTGAAGGTATCGAAGACGAGCCGGGCTTCGTCGGCAAGGGAGGTCATGGGCGGGGCGGGGGTCCTCTCTGGGCTCCGGGTCGGTCGTCAGGCCCCGATATAGGTCCGCCGGGGGCGGCTCGAAAGGCGCGCCGGCCCGCGGCCAGCCGCTCAGCCGGCCTCGTCGGGATCGAAAAGGCGGCACAATCTGCCGGCGCCCGGCGCGATCCGGGACAGGGGCCCCTCGAATTCCACGATTGCCAGACCTCCGGTGGGGAAGCCCTGGCTCGCCGTGGCGAGTGCCGCGCGATCGCCGCTGCCGGCGAGCGACAGGGTGAATTCCTCGATCATCGGATTGTGCCCGATGACGAGAAGCGCGGTCGCATCCGCCTGTCCGCGCACCGCCTCGTAATAGGCCGCGACCTCGCCGCCATAGAGCGAGGACAGGTTCTCTTCGGCAAGACCGGACGGCAGGGCCGGTCGAATCAGGTCGAGGGTCTCGCGGGTGCGCGCCGCCGTCGAGCAGAGCACGGTGTCGAAGGCGAAGGCCTTGCGTCGCAGGAAGACGACCAGCCGCTCGCATTCGGCGCGGCCGCGGGCGTCCAGCCTGCGATCATGGTCGCTTTCGCCGGGGCGGGCCCAGCCCGCATGGGCATGGCGGAGAATGTAGAGGCGGGACGTCGAGGCGGAGGACATGGCGAGGGACTATGCCGATAAATGCGGTCCGGGCAATCGGCGGCCTCGCCGCCGCTGTCGGCACGTCGGTCGAGGCGCGGTTCGGGGCGGAACCGGCGGCCGGTTCGTCGCAGGACGGCATTCATCGCTGCCGCGTCATCGCCACGTCATCCAGACGAGGGATAGAGCGCTCGGAAATCCTTGCGAAATCCGTCTCTTAGAAACGTCTTCATATTCTGGATGTAGGATACCGGAGTTAACTTGTTCCCGGAGACAAGCGTCGCTATAAGCCCGAATTACGGAAACGGAGGTGCGTGATGAGCCAGTTACTCAATATCGATGCGACCTTGTCCGAAGACGGGCAGTTCATGAACGACCGTCAGAAGGACTACTTCCGTAAGAAGCTGTTGGCGTGGAAAGCCGAGATCCTGCGGGAATCGCGCGAGACCCTCCTGGGGCTGGCCAGCGACAACAGCAATCAGGCCGATGCCGCCGACCGCGCCTCCTCCGAGACCGACCGCGCCATCGAGCTGCGGGCCCGCGATCGCCAGCGCAAGCTGATCGCCAAGATCGACTCGGCGCTGGAGCGCATCGAGGACGGCACCTACGGCTATTGCGAGGAGACCGGCGAGCCGATCAGCCTGAAACGGCTCGACGCCCGCCCGATCGCCACCATGTCGCTGGAAGCGCAGGAGCGGCACGAGCGCCGCGAGAAGGTCTATCGCGACGAATAGCCGACCGGTCGTCCCCTGACGGGGGCCGCCCTTCGTACGACCAGCTTCCCCGTTCCAGGCCGCACCGTTCCGGTTCGGCGTTCCAATCCCGACAGTTTCAGCGTGCCGGCCGTCCACCCCTCAGGGTGGCGGAATGCCCGCCTGCGCGTGATCGGCGCAGACGGGCATCCTGGCATCAATTGGGTTTGAGTTCGCCCTTGGCGTCGAAGCTGAAGTCGCCCAGCAGGCGCTCCATCTCCTCTTCCAGCGTCAGCCGCCGCTCGGGGGCCTGATCGCCCGTCGCGGGTGCATCCGGCGCCGAATCGTCCGGGGTCTCGCGGTCGGCACGCGTCTCCGGTTCCACCCGCGCCGGTTCCGGCATCGGGCGCGGGGAGGCGGCCGGTTCGCGGCTGGGGGCGTCGATCGACGGGGCGGGGGCCGGTGACGGCTTCGCGTCTTCGGCCTTGGCGACGACCGGGGTCGGCGCCTGCGGCCAGGTCGACGCGCCGGGGGAACGCGCGGTGGCATCGACCTTCGGCACGTCGCGGGGTTCGGGCGCGCGCTCCGGCCGGCCCGTCACGGGTACATCGACCGAGGGAGCCGGGACACTGCCCCGCGGCGGAGCGACATCCTCGTCGCCGTCGTCATCACCGAAATCGGTGTCGAGTTCGGCCGACAGGAAATCCTCGAGGCTCGGGTCGGCGCGTTCGGCCTCGATGGCGGGGGCCTTGGCGGGCTCAGATGCGGGGGCGGCCGGCGCCTCCGGTTTGGCGGTCGGCATTGCCTCCGGCTTCGGCGCTTCCGGCTCGGGGGCCGGCGATGCGACCGATGGGGCAGCAGAGGCAGCGGACGCGGTGGCGGCTGTCGCAGCGCCGCGGCCTGGGGCCGAGGCCGGGGCGGCCGAAACGGGGGCAGCCGCAGCCGGCCGAGGCGTCGGCGCTGGGGTGGCTGGCGTGGCCGGCGGCGGCATTTCAGGCGGCGCCTTGCGCTGCTGGATCGCGCTCGCGAAGCTGCGGACCGACAGGGGCTGGCGCGCCGCCACCGGGGAATCGGCAGGCTCGACGGCGATCGCCGGCGCGGTCGCGTCCTGAACCCGCGAGAATTCCGGCGACTGCGAGCGGTTCATCTGGGCGCGCAATTGCGTGCGTGCGGTCTCGGAATCGGGCGCCGATGGCTCCGGCTGGCTTCTGGCCGCGGCAAAGCGCGGCTCGACGCGGCTGGCCGGCGCCGGGCCGGCGGCCGTGTCCTGCTGCGCGGTCGCAGGGCCGCTGTCGGGCGCACGCGTGGCGGTCGGCGTCGCCATGGAGCGCGGCTGGGTCACCGGGCGCGCGGCAACGGGTGCCTTCGGCGGAGCGGGCGGCGCCACCGGTTCCGGCATGGCGGCGGCCGCGGGACGCCGGGTATCCTGCGACGGGCTGTCGACCGCAACGGACGCGGCAGCACCATTTGCGGCGGCACCCGTTGCGGCGGTGGCCAGACTTGCGGCGGCCAGCGGCGACGGCGTTGCCACCGGCGGGGGCGAGCGACGGTCAGTCGCGCCGGCGGACGGAGCTTCAGCGGAGGGGGCTTCGGCGCGTTCGGGCGGCGTCGGCTTCGTCTCGCGCGGGGCCGGGGCGTCGATCCGCGGCTCGGGCGCCCGGGCCCGTTCGGCGACGGCGGGCAGCTCCGGCTCGTGGCGATGGTTTCTGGCGAAGCGCTCCTCCTCGATCTCGTCGGAGCGCGAGGTGTTCCAGTCGCCATGCGGACGCGCGGCGGCCGGCACCCGCAGGATGTTGCCCTCCAGCAGCACGTCGTTCTGGCCGCCGATGAGGATCAGGTGCTCGATCTCGTCGCGGCGCACCAGCACCAGCTTGCGCTTTTCGTCGATGCGGGTGACGTCCATCACCGCCAGACGCGGCGCGCGGCCCTTGAACTGGGTGCCGATCCGTCCGCCGAAGGCCTTCTTGGCGAGAACGATCATCGCCATCGCCAGACCACAGACGATGACGGCGACGATGGCCACCCAGACGATCGGCGCGAGGCCTTCCCCGACGAGATCGACGATCCACTGCGGCATGGGGCGGGCTTCCTTCTACTCTGGGCGGAGGAGCACGCCCGATTTCACATTTGGGGCAACCTTCCGCGGGATGAACCCCATGGGCAAGGGCAACGCCAGCTTGAACGTTCATAAAGCGTTGGACGGCGCGCGCGAAGGCGTCGCCGGGATTTTCCGCGGCCACAGGCCGAATAAAAGCACCCTGGGGCACTCTCGCGTCGAATCTGCTTTTGATTCATAGTCATGGCGGCGCGGACAAGGAGCGAATCACGATGGATGGAGGGGCGACGACGGGGTCTGCAGACCGGCCGCTGATCGACAGGGCCACGGCAGCCTCGGGCGTCAGGCGCCTTCTGATGCTCGGCGGCTCGCTGATGGTGCTGGCGGCGCTGCTGGCGCTTCTGGGCAACGCCTATGGCGGCATTGCGCTGCTGATCATCTTCGGCGGCCTCGCCATGGCCGGTCTTGCGGCGATCTTCGCGACCGCGCTGGGCTTCGTGCAGTTCACCGGCCGGATCGCCGAAGCCTCCATCGCCAAGGATTTTCTCGACACCGCCCGCACCGGCATGCTGATCCTCGATCGCAAGGGTCGGATCATCTACGCCAACAAGGCCTATGGCGAGATCACCGGCGCCACCAGTGCGGCCGGCGTGAAGACGCTGGAGCGGCTTCTGGCGCGCGAGACCGAAGCGTCCGAGGCGATCTACCACCTGGCCAATCTGGCGCGGGAAAACCGCACCGGGCAGCGCGAGTTCCGCCTGCCGCGCAGTCTGTATGACAGCACCGACCCGACGCCGCACTGGTACCGCGCCTCGGTGCGCCCGCTGAACACCTCCAACGGCACGCTGCATGCCTGGCAGATCCTCGACATCACCTCCGAGCGCAAGCACCAGGAGAGTTCGTTCCAGGATCTGCAGCACGCCATCGACTATCTCGACCGCGCGCCGGCCGGCTTCTTCGCCACCGATGGCAATCTGAAAATCGCCTATCTCAACGCCACCTTGGCCGACTGGCTCGGCGTCGATCTGGTCGAGTTCCGGCCGTTTAGTCGCTCGATCCTGGAATTCGTGCCCGAGGCGTCGCATCCGCTCCTCACCCTGCCGCAGGGCGGCGCCGATGCGCTGGACACCACTGCCATCGACCTCGACCTGATCACCAAGTCGGGACGCAGCCTGCCGGTGCGGCTCCTGCGCAAGCCGGTCGCCGACGACGTGGCCGCGCCGGGCACGGTGCGCACGCTGGTCCTCAACCGCAGCGGCGACAATCATGCTGCCAGCCCCGTCGAGGTCGCCGAGGCCCGGTTCACCCGCTTCTTCAATTCCTCGCCCATGGCGATCGCCGTCCTCGACCGGCAGGGCCGCGCGGTGCGCTCGAATGCGGTGTTCCGGCAGATCTTCGGCAACGAGGCGGCGAACGGCACCGCGGCGATCGAATCGAGCATTCTGGCGGCCGGTCGCGACGGTTTCCAGCAGGCGCTCGGCTCGGCCATGGAAGGGCAGGCGGGCGTGCCGCCGATCGACGCCGAGATCGAGGGCGAGCGGACCCGTGCCGTGCGCTTCTATGTCAGCCCGATCCCGAATTCGGGGTCGGACACCGAAGAGGTCGTCATCCTCTACGGCGTCGACATCACCGAGCAGCGGGCCCTCGAGGAGCAGTTCGCCAAGAGCCAGAAGATGCAGGCCATCGGCAATCTGGCCGGCGGCATCGCCCACGATTTCAACAACGTCCTGACGATCATCACCGCCTCGGTCGACTTCTTGCTGCTCAACCACCGCACCGGCGATCCCTCGTTCCAGGACCTCCTGCTGATCAAGCAGAGCGCCAATCGCGCTGCCTCGCTGGTGCGTCAGCTGCTGGCCTATTCGCGCCGCCAGACCATGCGGCCGAAGATGCTGAACCTGACCGACGTGGTCGCCGACATGCATCTCCTCCTGAAGCGGGTCAGCGGCGACCATGCCAAGCTGGAGCGCCATCATGCGCGCGACCTATGGCCGGTCATGGCCGATATCGGCCAGTTCGAGCAGGTGATCACCAACCTGGTGCAGAACGCCCGCGACGCGATGCCGGACGGCGGCACCATCACCATCTCGACCCGCAACGTCGAGGCGGCGGAGGCCGCGGCCTTCGGCTACGCGGAAATGACCGAGGGCGACTATGTGCTCGCCGAGATCTCCGACACCGGCACGGGCATGCCGGTTGAGGTCGCCGAGCGCATCTTCGAGCCGTTCTTCACCACCAAGGACATCGGCAAGGGCACCGGCCTCGGCCTCTCCATGGTCTACGGCATCGTCAAGCAGTCGGGTGGCTTCATCTTCGTCGACACCAAGCCCGGCGAGGGGACGACCTTCCGCATCTTCCTGCCGCGCCATATCCCGGCGCAGGTGACGGCGGCCAAGAGCGATGCCGTCGCCGCGCCGGTCAATGCCAAGGTCGATCTGTCGGGCACGGCCTCGATCCTGCTCGTCGAGGACGAGGACCATGTGCGGGCCGGCAATGTGCGCGCGCTGAAGATGCGCGGCTACGACGTCCACGAGGCGGCGTCCGGTATCGAGGCGCTGGAGGTGATGGAGGAACTCGACGGCCAGATCGAGCTCGTCGTCTCCGACGTGGTCATGCCCGAGATGGATGGCCCGACGCTCCTGCGCGAAATGCGCAAGACGCGACCGGAGCTGAAGTTCATCTTCGTCTCCGGCTATGCCGAGGATGCCTTCGCCAAGAACCTGCCCGAGGGCGAGAAGTTCGGCTTCCTCGCCAAGCCGTTCTCGCTGCGCGAGCTGGCCGTGGCGGTCAAGAACATGCTCGACGAATAGGCTTCCAGCCGCTCCGGCGGCTCAGCCCTGCCGGGCGACCGCGATGCGGGCGGCGAGCCGGGCATTCGCCTCGACCAGCGCGATATTGGCCTCCAGCGAGCGACCGCCGCTGAGAGTGAAGATGCGGGCAAGAAGGAAGGGCGTCACGGCCTTGCCGGTGATCCCGTCCGCCTCGGCATCGGCGAGCGCTTGGGCGATCCAGCCGTCGACCTCGTCGCGATCGATCGCCGCGGCTTCGTCAAGCGGGTTGGTGACCAGCATGCCGCCATCGATGCCGAGACTGTCGCGGGCGGCCTGGAAGCCCGCGATGGCGGCGGCGCTGTCGAGGCGCAGCGGCACCGGCAGGCCGGAGCTGCGTGACCAGAAGGCTGGCAGATCGTCGGTGCCGTAGCCGACCACTGGAACGCCTTTGGTTTCCAGCACTTCCAGCGTCTTCTGCAGATCGAGAATCGCCTTGGCGCCGGCGCAGACGACGATCACCGGCGTGCGCGCCAGTTCTTCGAGATCGGCGGAGATGTCGAAGCTCGTCTCGGCGCCGCGATGGACGCCGCCGATGCCGCCCGTGGCGAAGACGCCGATGCCGGCGAGCGCACTGGCGATCATCGTGGCGGCGACCGTGGTCGCGCCGGTGCGGCCGGTGGCCAGGGCATAGGCGAGGTCGGCGCGCGACACCTTCAGAACGTCTTTCGCGGTCGCGAGGGCCGTGAGCTCGGCGGGCTCGAGCCCGATCCGCAGGCGTCCGTCGAGGACGGCGATGGTCGCCGGCACGGCGCCTTCCTCGCGGACGATCGCCTCGACCCGCTCGGCCATGGCGAGATTGCGCGGATAGGGCATGCCATGGGTGATGATGGTCGATTCCAGCGCGACGATCGGCGCGTTCGAAGCAAGCGCGGCGGCGACATCCGCAGAGGCCGTATAGGGCAGGGCAGTGGTCAAGACGCAGGCTCCGGTGCGCGGGGGTCATGCAGCGCGGCGACGCCCTCGGCGATCCTCCGCGACAATGCGTCCGGGGATAACGGATCGGACGAAATCCGCAACGAGGCGGCGACGATGCCGGCGCGCACGGCGTCGAGCCAGGGCGTGCCGGCGCACAAAGCCGCAAAGGCGGTGCCGGCCAGATTGTCACCGGCGCCGGTGATGTCCTTCGGAACGACGGTGGGCGGCTGCTGCAGCAAAACGGTCTCGCCGTCGATGATCATCACCTCGCGCGGCCCGTCGGTCACCACGGCACGGTGGACGCCGAGCTCGCCGAGCAGTTCGGCGATGAGCTGCGGGCTGGTGCCCGTCGTCGCCTCGACGAGGCTGGCGGCCTCGGCATAGGAGAGGAACAGCGCCGAGATATTGCCGAGCGATTCCTGCAGGCGGCCGATCTTGGCCGGCGAGACGCCGATCGCGCCGACCGGCTTGCCCGCCGCCTCCCGGGTGATCGTCGCGATCGCGCCGGACGGCAGGTTGGCGTCGACGAGGACGCCGTTGGCCCTGCCGATCGCCGCGCGCACGGCGCTCTTGGTGAACAGCCGCGGCACCAGGAGGTCGTAGAGCGCCATGTCGGCGATGCCGGCGACGAGTTCGCCCTTGTCGTCGAGCACGGCGGTGTAGGTGGGCGTCATGCGGTCGAGCCAGGTGACCGACAGGTCGGTGACGCCGAGGGCGCGGATCGCGTCGGTGACGCGGCGCCCGTCCGGGTCGCCGCCGCGGGCGCTGTGCAGGCTTATCGTCGCCCCGGCCTGGACCATGGCCTGAACCGCGTTGAACGCCGCGCCGCCGGGACAATCCACCAGCCGTCCGGGATTGGAGGCATGCGGGATGAAGGGCGCGTCCGAGATCGCGCGCCGGTCGATATGGGCCGCGCCGGCGACATAGATCAGGGGGGCGGTCATGGGCGGGCTCTTCATCAAAACTTCAGAAATTCATCGCCGGGAAGCGATTCGCGGCAGCGCGCGAAAACGGAACAAACCGGGATCGCGGGCTTGCGGAACTGGAACAAAAAGAGTACATGGTGATGGTGCGGCTCGTCATTGCACCCCCGTCCAACGCGTGGAATAAGGTCTCGTCTCTCATGGCACAGAATTCACTCAGGCTTGTCGAGGATAATTCGTTGGACAAGAACAAGGCGCTCGACGCCGCGCTGTCGCAGATCGAGAGAGCCTTCGGCAAGGGCTCTATCATGCGGCTCGGCGAGAACGAAAAGATCGTCGAGATCGAGACCGTTTCCACCGGCTCGCTGGGCCTCGACATCGCGCTCGGCATTGGCGGCCTGCCGAAGGGCCGCGTCGTCGAGGTCTATGGTCCGGAAAGCTCGGGCAAGACGACGCTGGCACTGCACACCATTGCCGAAGCCCAGAAGAAGGGCGGCGTCTGCGCCTTCGTGGATGCCGAGCACGCGCTCGACCCGGTCTATGCCCGCAAGCTGGGCGTCGATCTGGAGAACCTCCTGATCTCGCAGCCGGACACCGGCGAGCAGGCGCTGGAGATCACCGACACGCTGGTGCGCTCGGGCGCGATCGACGTGCTGGTGGTCGATTCGGTCGCCGCGCTGACGCCGCGCGCCGAGATCGAGGGCGAGATGGGCGATTCGCTGCCCGGCATGCAGGCCCGGCTGATGAGCCAGGCGCTGCGCAAGCTCACCGGTTCGATCTCGCGCTCCAAGTGCATGGTCATCTTCATCAACCAGATCCGCATGAAGATCGGCGTCATGTTCGGTTCGCCCGAGACGACGACGGGCGGCAACGCGCTGAAGTTCTACGCCTCGGTTCGCCTCGACATCCGCCGCATCGGCGCGATCAAGGACCGCGACGAGGTCACCGGCAACCAGACCAAGGTCAAGGTGGTCAAGAACAAGCTGGCGCCGCCGTTCAAGCAGGTCGAGTTCGACATCATGTATGGCGAGGGCGTCTCCAAGACCGGCGAGCTGGTCGATCTGGGCGTGAAGTCCGGCATCGTCGAGAAGTCGGGCGCGTGGTTCTCCTACAACAGCCAGCGGCTGGGGCAGGGACGCGAGAACGCCAAGTCGTTCCTGCGCGACAATCCGGCCGTCGCCGACGAGATCGAGACGCTGATCCGCCAGAATGCCGGGCTTCTCGCCGAGCAGCTTCTGGACGACACCGGCCCGGGCGACGATTCCGACGCCTGATCGGCAACGGCAGCACGACATGCGCGACGGCCTGCCCATCCGGGTGGGTCGTTTCGCGTTGGGGGGGCTGATGGACAGGCGGAGCGGGCCTCTGTACAACGCGCCTTTGCCCGAGGCTGACGGCGTGCGCGCCGCGGCGACGGGCTCTTCCCCGCAGGTATTCCGAAGGTCGCATTCATGAGTGGCGTCAACGAAATCCGGTCCGCGTTCCTCGACTATTTCGCGAAGAACGATCACGAGCGGGTGGCCTCGTCGCCGCTCGTGCCGCGCAACGACCCGACATTGATGTTCACCAATGCGGGCATGGTGCAGTTCAAGAACGTCTTCACCGGCGTCGAGACGCGGCCCTATCAGCGCGCGGCGACCTCGCAGAAATGCGTGCGCGCCGGCGGCAAGCACAACGATCTCGACAATGTCGGCTACACCGCCCGGCACCACACCTTCTTCGAGATGCTGGGGAATTTCTCCTTCGGCGACTATTTCAAGGACCGGGCGATCGAACTCGCCTGGAACCTGATCACCAAGGAATTCGCGCTGCCGGCCGACCGGCTCCTGGTCACGGTCTATTCCGAGGACGAGGAAGCGGCGGCTTTGTGGCGCAAGATCGCCGGCCTGTCCGACGACCGCATCATCCGCATCTCGACCTCCGACAATTTCTGGGCGATGGGCGAGACCGGCCCGTGCGGTCCGTGCTCGGAAATCTTCTTCGACCATGGCGAAGGCATCCCCGGCGGCCCTCCGGGCAGCCCGGACGAGGATGGCGACCGCTTCATCGAGATATGGAATCTCGTCTTCATGCAGTTCGAGCAGCTCAGCGCCGACAATCGCGTCGAGCTGCCGCGCCCGTCGATCGACACCGGCATGGGGCTGGAGCGTATCGCGGCCATCCTGCAGGGCGTCCATGACAATTACGACATCGACCTGTTCAAGGCGCTGATCGCCAGCGTCGAAGCGACCATCGGCTCGCGCGCCGAGGGTGACAGCGTCGCCAGCCACCGGGTCATCGCAGACCACCTGCGCTCGACCGCCTTCCTGATCGCCGACGGCGTGCTGCCGTCGAACGAGGGCCGCGGCTATGTCCTGCGCCGCATCATGCGGCGGGCCATGCGCCACGCCAAGATGCTCGGGGCGCGCGAGCCGGTGCTCTACAAGATGCTGCCGACGCTGGTCGCCGAGATGGGCCGCGCCTATCCCGAGCTGGTGCGCGCCGAGGCGCTGATCTCCGAGACGCTGAAGTTGGAGGAGCGGCGCTTCCTGCAGACGCTCGACCGCGGCCTGTCGCTGCTGACCGACGCGACCGAGGGCATGGATGCCGGCGCCAAGCTGTCCGGCGAGACCGCCTTCAAGCTCTACGACACCTACGGCTTTCCGCTGGATCTGACCCAGGACGCGCTGCGCCAGCGCGGCATCGAGGTCGATCTCGACGCCTTCAACACCGCCATGGAGCGGCAGAAGGCCGAGGCGCGCAAGAGCTGGACCGGCTCCGGTGAAGCGGCGTCCGAGACGATCTGGTTCCCGATCCGCGAGCGCGTCGGCGCGACGGAGTTCCTTGGCTACGACACCGAGCGGGCCGAGGGCTCGGTCATGGCGGTGGTGCGCAACGGCGCCGAGGTCCCCGCAGCGGGGGCCGGGGACGAGGTGGCCATCGTCCTCAACCAGACGCCGTTCTACGGCGAATCGGGCGGCCAGCTTGGCGATACCGGCGTGATGCGCGGCGACGGCGTCGAGATCGTCATCGCCGACACGCAGAAATTCGCCGAGGGGCTGTTCGTCCATCGCGGCAAGGTGAAGTCGGGCACGGTGAAGCCGGGCATGCCGCTGGACCTGATCGTCGATCACGGCCGGCGCACCAAGATCCGCGCCAACCATTCGGCGACGCATCTGCTGCATGAGGGCCTGCGCGAGATCCTTGGCAGCCATGTCGCGCAGAAGGGCTCGATGGTCGCGCCGGAACGGCTGCGCTTCGACTTTTCCCATCCCAAGCCCATCGATGCCGCCGAACTCGCCGAGGTCGAGCGGCTGGCCAACGGCATCGTCCTGCAGAATGCCCCGGTCGAGACTCGGCTGATGGCGGTGGACGACGCGATCGCATCGGGCGCCATGGCGCTGTTCGGCGAGAAATACGGCGACGAGGTGCGGGTCGTGTCCATGGGCACGGGCGAGGAAGGCGAGAAGGCCGGCAAGACCTTCTCCATCGAACTGTGCGGCGGCACCCATGTGAACGCCACCGGCGACATCGGCCTCGTCCATATCCTGGGCGAGAGCGCGGTCGGCGCCGGCGTGCGCCGTGTCGAGGCGCTGACCGGTCAGGCGGCGCGGGATCATCTCCTTGCACAGGATGCCCGCGTCCGGCAGATGGCGTCGATCCTCAAGGTCTCGCCGGCCGATGCCCCGGCGCGCCTCGAAGCGGTCGTCGAAGAGCGGCGCCGGCTCGAGCGCGAACTGGCGGAAGCCCGCAAGCGGCTGGCGCTGGCCGGCGATGGCGCGAGCGGCGAGGGCGGCTCGGCGTCGAAGGTCGTGGCCGGGGTCGGCTTCCTCGGCCGCGTGCTCAATGGCGTTGCCGGCAAGGATCTGAAGGGCCTGGTGGACGAGGCCAAGACGCAGCTGGGCTCAGGCGTCGTCGCCTTTGTCAGCGTCGATGCCGGCAAGGCCAGCGTCGTCGTCGGCGTCACGGCGGACCTGACCGAGCGCTTCGACGCCGTGGCGCTGGTGCGCGAGGCGAGCGTCGCGATCGGCGGCAAGGGCGGCGGTGGCCGGCCCGACATGGCGCAGGCCGGCGGTCCCGATGCCGACAAGGCCGACGCAGCCCTTGCCGCCGTCGAGGCCGCGATCGAGGCCGCGGCGGGCTGAGGCCGACCACACACGCTTATCGAGGATCAAGGGGCGCCGCGGGCGCCCCTTTTGCGTTCGGGTCCGTCGGCCCGCGCCGGCCTGTTGCCTTCGAATGCGCCCGGATCGCGCTGGTGCGTCCGGCTGACACTGCGCGCTGGCGAACGGTCCCGCTCTCTCATCCCCACATACGAAAACGCCCGGCGCTGAGGCCGGGCGTTTCGTCATTCAGCTGTCGGGCTGGCGATCAGGCCATGGCCTTCTGCAGGTTCTCGTCGACCTTGTCGAGGAAGCCGGTGGTCGACAGCCACGGCTGGTCCGGGCCGATCAGCAGCGCCAGGTCCTTGGTCATGTGGCCGCTCTCCACGGTCGACACGCAGACCTTCTCCAGCGTCGAGGCGAACTCGGCGAGGGCGGCGTTGTCGTCGAGCTTGGCGCGGTGGGCGAGGCCACGGGTCCAGGCGAAGATCGAGGCGATCGAGTTGGTCGAGGTCTGCTCGCCGCGCTGGTGCTGGCGGTAGTGGCGGGTGACGGTGCCGTGGGCAGCTTCCGCTTCCACGGTCTTGCCATCCGGCGTCATCAGCACCGAGGTCATCAGGCCGAGCGACCCGAAGCCCTGCGCCACGGTGTCGGACTGCACGTCGCCGTCGTAGTTCTTGCAGGCCCAGACATAGCCGCCCGACCATTTCAGGTTGGAGGCCACCATGTCGTCGATCAGGCGGTGCTCGTAGGTGATCTTGGCGGCCTTGAACTTGTCCTCGAACTCGGCCTCGTACACCTCCTGGAAGATGTCCTTGAAGCGGCCGTCATAGACCTTGAGGATGGTGTTCTTGGTCGACAGATAGACCGGGTAGCCGCGCTGCAGGCCGTAGTTCAGCGAGGCGCGGGCGAAGTCGCGGATCGACTCGTCGAGATTGTACATGGCCATGGCGATGCCGGCGGCCGGGGCGTCGAACACCTCGTGCTCGATGGTCTCGCCGTCTTCGCCGACGAACTTGATCGACAGCTTGCCCTTGCCGGGGAACTTGAAGTCGGTGGCGCGGTACTGGTCGCCATAGGCATGGCGGCCGACGATCACCGGCTGGGTCCAGCCGGGCACCAGGCGCGGCACGTTCTTGGCGATGATCGGCTCGCGGAAGATGACGCCGCCGAGGATGTTGCGGATCGTGCCGTTGGGCGAACGCCACATCTTCTTCAGGCCGAATTCGGCGACGCGGTCCTCGTCCGGGGTGATCGTCGCACATTTGACGCCGACGCCGTGCTTCTTGATGGCGTTGGCCGCATCCACCGTCACCTGGTCGTCGGTGGCGTCGCGGTTCTCCATGCCGAGGTCGTAATATTCAAGGTCGATGTCGAGATAGGGATGGATCAGCTTGTCCTTGATGAACTGCCAGATGATCCGGGTCATCTCGTCGCCATCGAGTTCCACGACCGGATTGTCGACCTTGATCTTCGCCATCTCTGTCTTCCCCCTGAAGCAATGAAAACGCGGCCCTGAGCGGCCGCATGGATGCAGGACGCGGTGCCACGCCCGAAACTCACGGCGCCCTATAACACCCGTATCGGTGGACGCAAAGCATGGGTGGCGCCGCTCGCCGCCGGTGGGCCGGTGCGGCCCGCCACCAACCGCACAGGAGTTTGCGCATGACAGCATCGGTGGTGGCGGAGGCGCCCTGCGGCCGGGTGCGGGGCAACCGCATCGGCGGCATCGCGTGCTTTCTGGGCATTCCCTATGCTGTACCGCCGGTGGGACGCCTGCGCTTTGCCGCGCCTCGGGCCCCCGCGCCGTTCAGGGGGACCTTCGACGCCGATGCCTACGGGCCGGCCGCGCCCCAGCGCCGCGCCTTGGCCGAACCCTTCGCCACCTTTGCCGGGCTGAAGCGGACCTTCAGCGAGGACTGCCTCAACCTGCATGTCTGGACGCCGGACACGCGCGGGTCGCGGCCGGTCCTCGTCTTCATCCATGGCGGCGGTTTCATCATCGGCTCGGGATCGCAATATCCGGGCGCCGATCTCGCCCGGCGCGGCGACGCCGTGGTGGTGACGCTGAACTACCGGCTCGGCGTCTTCGGCTTCAACGGCTTTGCCGAACTGTTTCCCGGCGACGCGCGCTTTGCCGCCAATGCCGGCTTGCTCGACCAGCGGCTGGCGCTCGCCTGGGTGCGCGACAACATCGCGGCCTTCGGCGGCGACCCGGAAAGGGTGACGATCGCCGGCGAATCCGCCGGGGCGGCCTCCGTCGCCTTTCACATGGCAGCGCCGGGATCGCATGGGCTGTTCTCGCGGGCGATCATGCAGTCGGGCGGGCTCAATCTGTTCTATCCGCGCGCCCAGGCGATGGAGATCGGCGAGCGCACGCTGGCGGTCCTCGGGGCAGAGGCCGATCGCGAACGGCTGTTCCAGCTGGCGCCGCGGGCCTTCGGCCTTGCCGCGCGCAAGGTCACGGCGGAATTTCCCGGCATTCCCTCGCGGCCGCATTTCGACTGTGGCGAGTTGCCGGACGGCCCGCTGCCCGCGCTCTACCGCGCCATGAAGCCGGTGCCGCTCCTGATCGGCACCAATCGCGACGAGTTCTCCTTCTTCAGCGAGCTGCCGATCTTCAAGATCGACAGCGACAAGCCGTCCCTGACCCGGTGGGTGGCCGAGACGGCGGGGGAGGCGGCGGCCGAGAGGATCGGCGCGCTCTATCCCGCCGGCCGGGCCGGGCGCATCGCCTTCGGCACGGATCTCCTCTTCCGCATGGCGGCGATCCACATGGCCGACAGCCAGTCGCAGCGCGCGCCCACCTACATGTACCGACTGGACTGGGAGGCGAAGGGGCTCCTGTCGCGGCTCGGGGCAACCCATTCGGTCGATCTGCCGCTGCTGTTCGAGGATTTCCTGAAGCCGTTCCGCAGCGTCTATCTCGGCGTGCTGCCCGATCCGGCACGCCAGCAACTGGCGATACGGATGCGCGAGCGCTGGATGGCCTTCGTCAATGGCGGGCCGCCCGGCGACGACTGGCCGGCCTACCGGACCGAAACCCGCGAGACGCTGGTCCTGTCGGCCCGCCGCGATCGCGGCGAGGCCGATCCCGATCCGCTGCGGCGCATTGCCTGGGAGGGGGTGGACGGCGCGACGCCGTGAGGAGGAACCAGCGCGGCTGGGGATGCTCTTGCGCCCCGCTTGGCGTGGCGGGCGTGGCGCGGTATCAGCGAGCCGAACAGAGGATGTCGCCAGCGTGCCCGAGAACCAGTCGCCCAACAAGACGCCCGAGGCCGGGCCTGCCATCGTGCTCGTGGAGCCCCAGCTCGGTGAGAATATCGGCATGGTGGCGCGGGCGATGGCCAATTTCGGCCTGTCCGACCTGCGCCTCGTCAGTCCGCGCGACGGCTGGCCGAACGAGCGGGCGGTGGCGGCAGCCTCGCGCGCCGACCACGTGATCGAGGCCGCCCGGCTGTATGACAGCGTCGAGGCGGCGGTGGCCGATCTCACCTTCGTCTATGCGACGACGGCGCGGGCCCGTGACAGCTTCAAGCCTGTGCGCGAGCCGGAGACGGCTGCCGCCAATCTGCGGGCGCGGATCGGCGCCGGCCAGTCGGCCGGCATCCTGTTTGGCCGCGAGCGCTTCGGCCTGTCCAACGAGGAAGTGGGCCTTGCCGACGAGATCGTGACGTTCCCGGTCGATCCGGATTTCGCCTCGCTGAACATCGCCCAGGCCGTCCTCCTGATGAGCTATGCCTGGCGCATGGCGGGCTCGGCGGATGTCACCAAGCCGCGTTTTTCGGCGCCCGAGGTGCCGCCGGCGCGCAAGGAGGATCTCCACCGGCTGCTGGAGCACCTCGAGACCTCGCTCGACCGCAACGGCTATTTTTACCCCGAGCACAAGCGCGAGGCGCTGGCCCAGAAGCTGCGCACCATGCTGACCAAGGCCGGCTTCTCCGAGCCGGAGGTGCGTACCATGCGCGGCGTCATCCGCTCCTTCGACTACGTCATCGCCAAGGGCGGCCTCGCGCCGGCGGACAAGGCCGAGGGCGGCCATGCCGGCGACGACGCGCCGGAGGGGGCCGACCCGGCGCCGGACGGGACCGGAAAGCCGGCCCTGTGAACGCGCCTATCCTCGTCTTCGATTCGGGCATTGGCGGACTGACCGTGCTGCGCGAATTGCGGACGGCGATGCCCGACCGGCGCTTCATCTATGTGGCCGACGATGCGGGCTTTCCCTATGGCGACTGGGAGGAGGAGCCGCTGGTGGCGCGCATTCTCGACCTCTTCGCCGAGCTCATCGACACCTACGAACCGAGCCTTGCGGTCATCGCCTGCAACACCGCCTCGACGCTGGTGCTGCCGCAATTGCGCGCTCGTTTCGCCATTCCCTTCGTCGGCACGGTGCCGGCCATCAAGCCGGCCACCGAGCGCACCCGGTCCGGCCTCGTCAGCGTCCTGGCGACGCCCGGCACGGTCCGCCGCGTCTATACGCGCGATCTCGTCGAGGCCTTCGCCACCCATTGCGAGGTGCGGCTGGTGGGATCGCCGGAACTGGCCCGGCTGGCCGAACGCTCGCTCCTCGACAGCGAGGCGAGCGGCGGCCAGGAGCTCGACGACGCAATGGCGGCGGAGATCGCCCCGTGCTTCGTCGAGGCCGGCGGCCAGCGCACCGACATCGTCGTTCTCGCCTGCACCCATTATCCACTGATCGCCAACCATTTCCGCCGTCTGGCGCCATGGCCGGTGGACTGGCTCGACCCGGCCGAGGCGATCGCCCGGCGGGCGCGCTCGCTGTGCAAGCCGGGCTCGGGCGAACTTCCCGAAGGCTTCGACCGCGCCCATTTCACCGGCGGCACACCCGGCTACCAGATGCGCCGGCTGGTGCGCGGCTTCGGTCTCGAAGTGGCCGATAGCGCCAGCTAGCCCGCCGCCCGCTCGGCGAAGCGCGCCAGCAGCAGATCCTGTTCGGCCCGGCGCAGATCGTCCTCGGCGTCCCAGAGATCGTCGCGCAAGCGGCGCAGCTCGCGCCGCTTGCCGCGCTCCGCCTTCTCGTCGTCCAGTGTGTCGATCTCGTCGCGCAGGCGATCAATGCGTCCCTGCAAATCGTCAACCCGCCGATCGGCATCATGGACGCGCTTGTGGGCGCGGTAGGCTTCCTCGAAGCCGGCCTTGAGGTCGAGCGGGCAGGAATTCTGATAGCTGCCGCCCCGTGCTCCGATCCGGGCGCCGTTCTCCGGCGTGCAGAAACTGGAAATGCCGGCGTCCCAGCCGCTGCGCCAGGCGGACAGGTCGGGTTCGATCCCGTGCTTGCTGCAGGCGGCCTGGTGCTGCGCGACGAAATTGACCGGCCGGCCATTGGCCCCGTCCGACTCGCCGAGGGTGCGCCAGTCACTGGTCACGCACTCCTCTTCCGACAATGTGGCGCAGGCGCTGAGCAGCACCCCCACGCCCAGCACCAGCGGCAAGACCCTCATCCGTCGCCCCATCCCGTCCCCCTTCCGTATCGGCAGGTGGCAACGGGTGGCATCGCCGGGCGCAAAGATCAAGCTGCGCTATTTTTTCAAAACGGCCTGCGGGGAACGAGCCGGGACAAGCGGCGTTGCAGTGACCGACACCCGTACAAGAGGACCAGACCCCATGGACATCATCCGCATCATTCTCGCGATCATCCTGCCGCCGGTCGGCGTGTTCATGCAGGTCGGCTTCGGCAAGCACTTCTGGATCAACATCGTCCTGACGCTGTTCGGCTATATCCCGGGCATCATCCATGCGATCTGGGTGATCGCCAAATACTGATCCGGCGGGCGGCCGGTTGACAGTTTCCGGCCGCCCCCGTATGGAACAGCCCAGCCGGTTGGACCCGTTCCAGCCGGTTTTTGACGTGTCCCGTGGACGGCATCGCCTCGTGCCAATGTCGTCCTGTCAGTCCGCAACAGCGGGCAGAGGAGGGCGCGTTTCCTCAGAAGGTCCTCGGATTGTCCGCGGGGCCTCGTTTTGTTGAAGGAAATGCGATGAGCAAGCGCGCATCAGCGAAGTACAAAATCGATCGCCGCATGGGCGAGAACATCTGGGGCCGTCCCAAGTCCCCGGTGAACCGGCGCCAGTACGGCCCGGGCCAGCATGGCCAGCGCCGCAAGGGCAAGGTTTCCGACTTCGGCGTGCAGCTGCGCGCCAAGCAGAAGCTCAAGGGCTATTACGGCGACGTTTCCGAGAAGCAGTTCCGCAAGATCTACGAAGAGGCCGCGCGCCGTAAGGGCGACACCTCGGAGAACCTGATCGGTCTGCTCGAGAGCCGTCTCGACGCCGTCGTGTATCGTGCGAAATTCGTGCCGACGATCTTCGCGGCCCGTCAGTTCGTCAACCACGGCCATGTCAACGTCAACGGCGTGCGCACGAACATCCAGTCCTACGTCTGCAAGCCGGGCGATGTGATCGAGGTTCGTCAGAAGTCCAAGCAGTTGACGATCATCCTCGAGTCGGTTCAGCTCGCCGAGCGCGACGTTCCGGAATATGTCGAGGTCGACCACCAGAAGATGGTCGCGACCTACCAGCGCGTTCCGGGCCTGCACGACGTGCCGTACCCGGTGCAGATGGAACCGAACCTCGTGGTCGAGTTCTATTCGCGCTGATTTCTCGGTGCATGCGAGTTTTGCGAAAGGCCGTCCTCTGGGCGGCCTTTTGTTTTGGGCGGTCTGCGGCTAGACGAAGCCCGTGACGACGGAGGCGGGGATGCTCGATCTGGAGACCGCGCGCGCAGCGAACGCGCAGGACGACGACGCGGCGACGCCGGCTGCCGAGGACGGCGCCGGCTCGGCGCATCCGCTGTTTCGCGACTGCCCGTCGTCGGTGACCTTCAAGAAGCTGCGCAAGCGGCTTTTGCGCGAGATGCGCGAGACCATCGAGGCGCATGCCATGGCCCGGCCGGGCGCGCGCTGGCTGGTCGGCCTGTCCGGCGGCAAGGATTCCTACGCGCTGCTGGCGCTGCTATCGGATCTCAGATATCGCGGCCTGCTGCCGGTCGATCTCCTCGCCTGCAATCTCGACCAGGGGCAGCCGAACTTCCCCAAGCACGTGCTGCCGGACTTCCTGACCCGCTACGACATTCCGCACCGGATCGAATATCGCGACACCTATTCGGTCGTCACCGAGAAGGTGCCGTCGAACGCCACCTATTGCGCGCTGTGCTCGCGCCTGCGGCGGGGCAATCTCTACCGCATCGCCCGCGAGGAAGGCTGCGAGGCGCTGGTGCTCGGCCACCATGCCGACGACTGCCTCGAGACCTTCTTCATGAACCTCTTCCATGGCGGACGGCTGTCGGCGATGCCGGCCAAGCTCATCAACGACGAGGGCGACCTGATGGTGCTGCGGCCGCTGATCCGGTCGGTGGAGGAGGACATCGCCAAATTCTCGGCCGCCATGGAATTTCCGATCATCCCCTGCGATCTCTGCGGCAGCCAGGACGGGCTGCAGCGCAACGTGACCAAGCAGATGATCGCCGATCTCGAGCGCCGCTTTCCGGGCCGCAAGCAGGTGATGCTGCGGGCCCTGGGCAATGTGCGGCCCGGCCATCTGCTCGATCCGTCGCTGTTCGACTTCGCCGGACTGGCGCCCGCTTCCCCCACGACCTGACCCTCAGCCGAAGGCCTTCCGTCATGACCGCACCCATCGATATCGACCGTCTGGCCCATATCCTGCGGGAGGCGGCGATCGCGGAGATCATGCCGCGCTTCCGCAATCTGTCGGAGGCCGACATCCGGCAGAAGACCTCGGCGACGGACCTTGTCACCGAGGCCGACGAGGCGGCCGAGCGCTGGATCGCCCGCGAGTGCCGGTCGCTGGCGCCCGACGCCCTGTTCCTCGGTGAGGAATCGGTCGCCGCCGACCCGGCGCTGCTGGATCGCCTCGACGACGCGGAACTGGCGATCGTGGTGGACCCGGTCGACGGCACGGCGAATTTCGCCGCCGGGCTGCCGCTGTTTGCGGTGATGGCGGCGGTGGTGCTGCGCGGCGAGACCATCGGCGGCATCATCTACGATCCGGTGGGCGACGATGTCATGATCGCCGAGAAGGGCGCCGGTGCGATCCAGCGCACGCGTTCGGGCGAGACCCGGCGGCTAACGACCGCCGCCGCCCTGCCGCTGGCCGAGACCATCGCCTGCATCAGCACGAGCTATTTTGCGCCCGACGAGAAGGCTGCGCTGCTGCCACGCCTGGCCGGCGTGAAGATCACTGGAAACTATCGCTGCGCCGGCCACGAATACCGGCTGCTGGCCTCCGGCGGTTCGCATTTCAGCGTCTATTCCAAGCTGATGCCCTGGGACCATCTGGCCGGCTGTCTGCTGGTCGCGGAGGCCGGCGGCCATGTCGGCAAGCCCGACGGCACGCGCTATACGCCGCGCGACAAGGAAGGCGTGGTCATCGCCGCCTGCGACGCCAGTGTCTGGACCGCCGCGCGCGACGGCCTGCTGCCGCGATAGGCGAGAGCGCCGGCAGGAGCCGGGGATCGCCCTGCCGCGTGCGGCAGGCTGCTATTCGGCGCCGGTGCTGGTCGGTGCGGTGGCGGTGGCCGGCGTGTCGTATTTGGCGTCGAACAGCCGCCCCTCGGCCAGCACCACGCAGATCAGCGACGAGACCGACAGGATGATGAAGCCGACCAGCATCGGCAGCACCGTGCCGTCGTAAAAATAGCCGATCGCCGCGCCGAACAGGCCGCCGCCGAAGGTCTGCATGAAGCCCAGCACCGAAGAGGCGGTGCCGGCGACATGGCCGAGCGGGTCCATGGCCAGCGCATTGAAGTTCGTGCCGATGAAGCCGAACAGGCAGAAATTCAGCGTCATGATCGGCACGAAGAACCACAGCGGCGCGGCGCCGCCCATGGCGTAGGCGACGACGAGGTGCAGCGCGGCCAGCGACAGGAAACCGATCAGCGCGCCGTGCGACAGCCGCCGCATGCCGAGTCTCTCGACGAGCCGCGAGTTCAGGAACGAGGCGGCCGACATGAAGACGGCAGTGGCCGAGAAGACGACGGTGAAGATCGGCCCAAGGCCGTAGAGGCCGGTATAGATCTGCTCGGCCTGGTTGATGAATCCGAACAGGACGCCGAAGATCAGCGCCGTGGAGACCGTGTAGCCGAAGGCGACGCGGTTGGTCAGGACGATGCGGAAGGCCTCGACGATGCGCTTGCCGGTGAGCTCGCGCCGGTCGTCGGGGTGCAGCGTTTCGGGCAGACGCAGGGCGGCCCAGACCGTGACGAAGGCACCGAAGACGGCGATCGCCACGAAGATCTCGCGCCACGATCCGAACAGCATGATGGCCTGGCCGATATTCGGCGCGATCACCGGGATCGCCATGAACACCATCATCACCAGCGACATGACGCTGGCCATGCGGCGGCCGCCGAAGCAGTCGCGCACCACCGAGATGGCGATGACCCGGGTGGCCGCCGCGCCGATGCCCTGCAGGGCGCGCAGCGCCAGAAGGATGCCGAAGGTGGGCGAGAAGATCGCGGCGATCGAGGCGAGGATGTAGACGGCGAGGCCGAAGAACAGGATCGGCCGGCGGCCGAACCGGTCCGACAGCGTGCCGTAGAGGATCTGCGCGCCGCCGAAGCCGAGGATGTAGGCGGTGATCACGAACTGGCGCTGGTTGGCGTCGTCGACGCCGAGGGCTGCGCCCATTTCCTGCAGCGAGGGAATGAAGATGTCGATCGCCGCCGCGTTGAGCGCCATCAGACAGGCGACCATCGTGACGAGTTCCCAATAGGGAAGCCCGCGCGTTTCGGCGTTGGGGGACGCGTTGGACATCATCAGCCTCGTGGGATCGATCCGCGCAGATGTATTTCGCACTGCACAAATCCGCAAGCATGGCTTAGCAATCTGGCGGCCTGAAGCGGGCGACGCTGTGTCAACCGAAAGCGGCCCGCACGCTCAAGAACGCACGGGCCGCGGATCGGGATATGGGGCAGGCGCGCGGGATGTCCCGCGGCGCGCCGAAGGGTCAGCCGGCGGCGGGCGCCGGCGCGGTGGTGGCGATGCCCTTGTCGACCAGGAAGGTCTGCAACTCGCCGGCCTGGAACATCTCGCGGATGATGTCGCAGCCGCCGACGAACTCGCCCTTCACGTAGAGCTGCGGGATCGTCGGCCATTCGCTGTAGGCCTTTATGCCCTGGCGCAGATCGTCGGTCGAGAGGACGTTCACGCCTTTGTACTCGAGGCCGAGATAGTCGAGAATCTGCACGACCTGGCCGGAAAAGCCGCACTGCGGGAAGGCCGGCGTGCCCTTCATGAAGACCACGACGTCGTTGGTCTTCACTTCGTTGTCGATCCATTCGTTGATGGCGGTCATGGATGCGGTCCTTTGCTCAGGGTTCGCGGACACTGGTGCAGCGGCTTTCAGCGCTTCTGCCGTGCGTCCATTTCAATCGCCTCGCTCGTCGAAAGCAAGGTGTCGGTCAGGCGGCCGGTCGGACCGGCACGCAAGCGCGCGGGCAATCCGCGCGGGGTTTGTCCTGCATCGTGCGGCCAAGTCGTCCGTCGTTCGGACGGCCAGCGCGGCACGATGCGAAATCGTCGGTGACGGGAAACCTCGTCCTCGTCACCCCGACATATTACTTCGGCGCGCTGGTTTGTAGGGCCAGGGCGTGCAGTTCGCCGCCCATGTTGCCCCGCAGCGCCTGGTAGACCATCTGATGCTGCTGGACGCGCGACTTGCCGCGAAAGCTCTCCGAGACGATCTCGGCGGCATAATGGTCGCCGTCGCCCGCCAGATCGCGGATCGTCACGTCGGCATCGGGGATGGCGTCCTTGATCATCGTCTCGATGTCGCGGGCGTTCATGGGCATGTGCTGGATCTCCTTCGGCCGGGTCCGGAATCGCGGCCGGGCCTGATGATAGGTATCGCCCGGTCCGCGATCAATCGGGCGGACCGGGGAGGGGCCTTCGCTCAGGCGGCGGCGGCCGGCTCGACGATCTCGCCGGACATGTAGGCCGGGAACCAGGTCTCGTGGGCGATCGTCAGCTCTTCCACCGTCAGGTCGAGGCGCCCGGCAACGACCAGCCGGTCGCCCTCGACGGTGCCGAGGCGGCGGATCGGCACGCCCGCTGCGGCGGCTTCCGCTTCCACCGCGGCGACGTCCCCGGTCTTCAGCGCGACGACGTAGCGGGCCTGGTCCTCGCCGAACAGGCGGGCATGGTCGGAGCCGTCGCCCGCATCGACGCTGGCGCCGCGACCGGAGGCCATGCACATCTCGGCCAGCGCGATGGCAAGGCCGCCGTCGGAGAGGTCGTGGCAGGCGGCGACCCGGCCGTCGCGGATCAGGCCGCGGACGAAGTCGCCGTGGCGCTTTTCGGCGGCCAGGTCGACCGGCGGCGGGGAGCCGGCCTCGCGGCCGTCGATCTCGCGCAGATAGACCGTGGCGCCCAGATGCGTGCCGTCGGCACCGATCAGCATCAGCGTCTCGCCATCCTGCATGCCGCCGATCGTGGCGGTGCGGCTGCGATCCTCGATCAGGCCGACGCCGCCGATGGTCGGGGTCGGCAGGATCGCCTGGCCGTGGGTCTCGTTGTAGAGCGAGACATTGCCCGAGACGATCGGGAAGGCGAGGGCCTCGCAGGCCGCGCCGATACCCTCGACCGCCTTGACGAACTGGCCCATCAGCTCCGGCTTTTCGGGGTTGCCGAAGTTGAGATTGTCGGTGGAGGCCAGCGGCTCGGCGCCGACGGCGGTCAGGTTGCGCCAGCATTCGGCGACCGCCTGCATGCCGCCCTGCAGCGGATCGGCCTCGCAATAGCGCGGCGTCACGTCGGAGGAGAAGGCCAGCGCCTTGGTCGGATGGCCGTCGACGCGCACCACGCCGGCGTCGCCGCCCGGCCGCTGCAGCGAATTGCCCTGGATCAGCGTGTCGTACTGCTCGAACACCCAGCGGCGCGAGCACAAATCCGGCGAGCCGAGCAGCTTGATGAGCGCGGCGCCGTAATCGGCCGGCTCGGCGATGTCGGCGGCGGCGATCGGTGCGGCCGGCACCGGCTCGATCCACGGCCGGTCGTATTCCGGCGCCTCGTCGCCCAGTTCCTTGATCGGCAGATTACCGACCTCGCGGCCCTCCCACATGATGCGGAAGCGCAGATTGTCGGTGGTGCGGCCGACCACGGCGAAGTCGAGGCCCCATTTGACGAAGATCGCCTCGGCCTCGTCGCGCTTGTCGGGGCGCAGCACCATGAGCATGCGCTCCTGGCTCTCCGACAGCATCATCTCGTAGGCGCTCATCTTCGCCTCGCGGACCGGCACCTGGTCGAGGTCCAGTTCGATGCCGAGGTCGCCCTTGGCGCCCATCTCGACGGCCGAGCAGGTCAGGCCCGCGGCGCCCATGTCCTGGATGGCGATGACGGCGCCGGTCTGCATCAGTTCGAGGCAGGCTTCCAAAAGGCACTTCTCGGTGAAGGGGTCGCCGACCTGCACGGTCGGGCGCTTCTCCTCGATGGTGTCGTCGAACTCGGCCGAGGCCATGGTCGCGCCGCCAACGCCGTCGCGGCCGGTCTTGGCGCCGAGATAGACCACCGGCAGGCCGACGCCCTCGGCCTTGGAGTAGAAGATCGCGTCGGTCTTCGCGAGGCCGGCGGCGAAGGCGTTGACGAGGCAATTACCGTTGTAGCGCGGGTGGAAATTGACCTCGCCGCCAACGGTCGGCACGCCGAAGGAATTGCCGTAGCCGCCGACGCCGGCGACGACACCGGCCACGACGTGGCGGGTGCGCGGATGGTCGGGGGCGCCGAAGCGCAGGGCGTTCATCGCCGCGATCGGCCGGGCGCCCATGGTGAAGACGTCGCGCAGGATGCCGCCGACGCCGGTCGCCGCGCCCTGATAGGGCTCGATATAGGAGGGATGGTTGTGGCTCTCCATCTTGAAGACCACGCAGAGCCCGTCACCGATATCGACGACGCCGGCATTCTCGCCGGGGCCCTGGATGACGCGCTCGCCCTTGGTCGGCAGGGTGCGCAGCCAGCGCTTGGAGGATTTGTACGAGCAATGCTCGTTCCACATCGCCGAGAAGATGCCGAGCTCGGTCAGGGTCGGTTCGCGGCCGATCAGCGCCAGGACGCGGTCGTACTCGTCCGGCTTCAGCCCGTGCGCGGCGATCAGTTCCGGGGTGATGGGGGTCTCGGCGTTCATGGCGTGTCCTGGGGCGACGTTCCGGCAAGGTCCTGCGCGCCTGTTACCATCTGGCGCGGCGCACACAAAGGGGCTTGGCCGGTGTTCCCCCGTTGCTGGCGGACATCCGGCCCGGCGAGCTGCCTGGCGGCGAGACGCTCTGCCGCACCCGATGCCGGTTTCGCGCCGGTCCGATCGATGGTCTCATCGTGTCGGGGGACCGGCACAGGCAGGGAGAACCCGATGGCGACCATGGCGAGACGAGCGGCTTTGCAGCTTGCCGCATCCCTGTGCCTCGGCCTGGTGGTCATGGCGGGTGCATCGCAGGACGCTGCCGCGGTGTTCTCCGGCGAGATGAGCCCGACCGTGCGCTCGGGCGATTCCGATTACGCAGATGGCGTCGAAGCCTTCGACGCGGAGAACTGGCCGGCCGCCATCACCGCCTTCGCCAAGGTCGTGGCGCGGCGGCCGCATCACGACAATGCCTGGACGCTGCTCGCCTATTCGCTGCGCAAGTCCGGCAATCACGAGCGCGCCCTCGACGCCTATGGACGGGCGCTGTCGATCAATCCGCATCACCGGGGCGCCATGGCCTATCTCGGCGAGGCCTATCTCGATCTCGGACGGGTGCGCGACGCCGGCATCCTCTTGATCCGGCTGCGCGGCGAGTGCCGGCGCGTGGCGCTGACCTTTTCCGACGGCACCTTCGAGAATGGCTGCCGCGAATATACGGCGCTGGAGGCCTCGATCCGCTCCTACAAGGACGATCCCGCGGCGCGGGTCGAGCCGGTCAAGCAGCGCTGGTAGGATCGGCCGGCGGTTAGACCGCCACCGTGGGTGCCTCGCGCCTAGCGCTGGCCCGCCGGAACATAGGCGATGTCGCCGGCCCGGCAGGGCGCCGTGTCGGCCGGGCGGCGCAGCACCAACGTGTCGTCGTCCACCTGCGAGATCGCATCCCCGTCGAGACGGCGGGTGAACAGGATCAGCGCATGGTCCATGCCGCCGCTGGCAGCCGGCGATCGCAGGCAGAGGCCATAGCCGCCGAGATCGCGGTCGGTCAGGAAGGTCGCGGACCGCTCGGCGCTGCGGCGGCGATAGATGCCGGCGGCGGTGGCGTTCGCATAGTTGATTTCGGCCGGGCCGGGACGTGCGGGGCCGGCAAAGGCCGGCGCGGCGACCGGGACGGCGAGCCCGGCCAGCGAGGCGGTTTCGCCCGACAGGCAGGCGCTGAGGGCGAAGCCTGCCAGCATCGCCGCTAGGGTCCGCAGGCGCCGCATGTCAGGCCGAGCAGCCATCCGCGCCGGCGCGCCAGCGGGAGAGGTCGGCGGAAATGCGGGCCGCGACGGGCTCGCCCATCAGCGGACCGTAGGTGTCGATGGCGGTCGAGCCCTTGCGGCCTTCGACGACCAGAAGGGGTTTCGATTCCGGCTTGCCGCGCGGCACCAGCAGGAAGCGCGGCCGGCCCGAGAAGGACGAGAGTTCCGGCGCGAGGCTGTAGGGCGCGAAGGCGGCGTCGCCGGATTTGAACCAGCAGCGATTGGCCGTCAGCGTCAGGCGTTCCATCCGGTCGAGACCGGTGTCGTCGCCCGCGGCGGCATCGCCGGTCGCAGCGCCGGGCTTGGCCGCGCAGGCGCCCAGCAGTGCGGACAGGGCGAGGGCGGCCAGAAGCGCGGCGGGCCGCAGGACGGGCTGGCTCACGCGGCGAGACGCGAGGTGATGCCGAGCGCGCTCTCGAAGATCGCGCGGCCGTCGGTGCCGCCATGCTCGGGTTCGATGAGGTTCTCGGGATGCGGCATCATGCCGAGAATGTTGCCGTCGGCGTTGACGATGCCGGCGATGTCGCGGATCGCACCGTTCGGATTGGTGCCCTCGGCGTAGCGGAAGACGACGCGGTTCTCGCCGTCGAGGCGGGCCAACGTCTCGTCGTCAGCGAAGTAGTTGCCGTCGTGATGGGCGACCGGGCAGCGGATGATCTGGCCGTCGGTGTAATTGCCGGTGAAGCGGGTGGCGGCAGTCACCACTTCGAGCTTCACCTCGCGGCAGACGAAGCGCAGCGTGTTGTTGCGCATCAGCGCGCCCGGCAAGAGGCCGGCCTCGCACAGGATCTGGAAGCCGTTGCAGACGCCCAGCACCGGCACGCCGCGCGCTGCTGCCTCGGCGACGGCCCGCATCGCCGGCGCGCGCGCCGCGATGGCGCCGCAGCGCAGGTAATCGCCGAAGGAGAAGCCGCCCGGAATGACGATGAGATCGACATCGGGGATCGTCGTCTCCGTCTGCCAGACCGTCTGCGGCGCCCGACCGGTGATGGCGGTCAAAGCGGCGATCATGTCGCGATCGCGATTGAGGCCGGGGAGAAGGACGACGGCTGTTTTCATGGGTGCGGCTCGAAAGGTGAGGACGATCCGGCGGCTGCCTCAGGCGACAGCCACCGCTCTGAACGGTCGAAACGAGGCCGTCGACGCTCTTAGGCGATCTCGACGGTGTAGTTCTCGATCACCGGATTGGCGAGCAGCTTGTCGCACATGGCGTCAAGCTGCGCCTGTGCGGTCTCGCCATCGGTGCCGTGGAGTTCCACGTCGAAGACCTTGCCCTGGCGGACCGATCCGACGCCGTCGAAGCCGAGATGGCCCAACGCGCCCTCGATGGCCTTGCCCTGGGGGTCCAGAACGCCGTTCTTCAGCGTGACGACAATGCGTGCCTTCATCACGATATCCGCCTGTCTCTCGAATAGACCAGTTTCAGCGCCGGTACCGGCTGCTTGACGGCACGGCGCCGCCTCACTTGACCAGTACCGGCCCCGAGGGGCGGGGTGGCTCGTTTTCGTTCATGATGCCGAGACGCCGCGCGACTTCCTGATAGGCCTCGACGAGGCCGCCCATGTCGCGGCGGAACCGGTCCTTGTCGAGCTTCTCCTGGGTCTGCACGTCCCACAGGCGGCAGGAATCGGGAGAGATCTCGTCGGCGACGATGATCCGCATCATGTCGCCCTCGAACAGGCGGCCCATCTCGATCTTGAAATCGACGAGCTGGATGCCGACGCCGAGGAAGAGACCGGAGAGGAAGTCGTTGACCCTGATGGCCAGCGCCATGATGTCGTCGATCTCCTGCGGGCTCGCCCAGCCGAAGGCCGTGATGTGCTCTTCGGAGACCAGCGGATCATCGAGCGCGTCGGCCTTGTAGTAGAACTCGATGATCGAGCGCGGCAGCACCGTGCCTTCCTCGATGCCGAGGCGCTTGGCCAGCGAACCGGCGGCGACGTTGCGCACCACCACTTCCAGCGGGATGATCTCGACTTCCTTGATCAGCTGCTCACGCATGTTGAGCCGCTTAATGAAGTGAGTCGGGATGCCCATCTTGTTCAGGTGGGAGAAGATGTATTCGGAGATGCGGTTGTTGAGGACGCCCTTGCCGTCGACAACCTCGTGCTTCTTCTTGTTGAAGGCGGTGGCATCGTCCTTGAAGAACTGGACCAGGGTGCCGGGTTCGGGGCCCTCGTAGAGGATCTTGCCCTTGCCTTCGTAGATACGGCGGCGACGTGTCATTATGCAGCTCTATCGTGGTGGAGGCGCCGGCCCTGGCCCGGCGCGAAGACGTCTGACGACTATGCCGCTCATTAGCCCAAACGGCGGACCTTAACAATCGTCGAGGGATGGCTTGCTCGGGAAGTCGTGCGGTTGTGCGCACAAATCAAGGGCGCAAGCGCCTGTTCACGGCCGAATGCGGCTTCAAAACATCGGCCGCAGCCGGTAAGGATCAGCTAGGCCGAAGGGTTTCGTCCGGCCGATTGTACAAGGAGGATACGATGTCGCTGAACGACCGCGAGCGGGACTTCGAGTCGCGCTACGCCCATGACCAGGAACTTCGCTTCCGTATCGAGGCCCGGCGCAACAAGCTGCTTGGCCTCTGGGCGGCAGAGCTTCTGGGCAAGACCGGCGACGACGCGAAGGCCTACGCACAGGAGGTCATCAAGGCGGACTTCATCGAGGCCGGCGACAACGACGTCTTCCAGAAGATCCGCAAGGATTTCGACGACGCTGGCGTGGACCAGTCGGATCACCAGATCCGGCGGCACATGGCCCAGTTCCTCGGCGAGGCCGAGACGCAAGTCCACACCGAATAGAATGGCCCTTCCCAAACTTCGCAGCCGCCTCGGCGAAGGCGGCTTCGTGCTGTCGTGCTGGCTCGGCATGCCCGAACCGCTCGTGCACGAGGCGTTCCTGCGCGCCGATTTCGACGTGGCGACCTTCGACGTCCAGCATGGCCTCTTCGATGTCGGCTCCCTGCGGGTGGCGATCGAGCGCGCCGTCCTTCTCGACAAGCCGGCGCTGGTGCGCCTGCCGATCGAGGACCGGTCGCTGGGCGCACGGTGCCTGGATTTCGGCGCCACCGGCCTGATTATGCCGATGATCGAGACGGCCGAGGATGCCCGCGCCTTCGTTTCGGCGGTGAAATATCCGCCGGTGGGCCTGCGCTCCTATGGCCCGACCCGCGCGGCGCAGCTGCACGAATACGGGAACCGCGGCGGCTACGTGCCCGAGGCCCGCACCGAGACGCTGGCCTTCGCCATGATCGAGACCGCCGCTGCCCTCGACAATCTGCCGGAGATTCTCGCCATCGAGGGGCTCGACGGCATCTTCGTCGGTCCGTCGGATCTGTCGATCGCCCTGTCCGGGGACGGCACGCTCGATCCGGGCAGCGAGAAGACGGAAGCCACGATCCGCGATCTCGCGGCATCGGCTACCGCGGCCGGCAAGATCGCGGCGATCTATGCGATGACGGCCGAGGACGCCAAGCGCTATCGCGGCTATGGCTACCGGATGGCCTGCGTCGGATCGGATTTCGGCGTGCTGTCGGCCGGGGCGTCCGCCCTGGCGAAGGCGGCGTCCGCCTGAGCCTGACCTGAAGTGCCTGGCGCCGTTCGCGGCGTCAGGCCGGCACGGTCAGCCGTGACATGAACTTGCCGAAGGTCAGGAGACCTTCCGGCCATGGCCCATGCCCGCTGTCGGCATTGATGTGGCCTGCCTCGCCGGCATCGATGAACAGCGAACCCCACGCGCCGGCAATGTCCTCGGCGCTTTCCAGCGACGAGAACGCATCGTCGCGACTGGCGACGACGACGCTCGGAAAGGGCAGCGGGTCGCGGGGATAGGGCCCGAAGGTCATCAGATGGCGCGGCCGGATCGCATCGTTCTCGACATCCGGAGGCGCGACCAGGAACGCGCCCGAGATCCGGTTGCGGAACTGCGGGATCGCCTGCACCGTGGCGGCGACGCCGAGCGAATGGGCGACCAGCACGATCGGCCGCGTCGATTCGTTGACGGCGTCGGCGATGGTCCGGGTCCAGTCGTCGCGCACCGGCTTGGTCCATTCGGCCTGCTGGACGCGGCGCGCGGTCGACAGCTTGCGCTCCCACCGGCTTTGCCAGTGGTCTTCGGGTGAGCCCTTGTATCCGGGCACGATGAGAATATCGGCATCTGCAACTCGCATCGGACCCAGATGCGGTCGGTCGTCAGGTGTGTCAAGGCGCGGCTTGCGAAACCCGTCCCGGTAGCTAACCAGTTGCTACCTTGAGAAGTTGTCGTGCGAGGGCAGGGGACAGGCCGACGAGGCGGCGCAGCAGCGCCGTCTGCCCGACCCATATCTCCGGCTCGGCCCGCCCCAGACCGCGCATGATCCGGTCCGCCGCCTTGTCCACCGGCATGCGGCCGCGCGGGACGCTTGCGGTCATCGGCGTCTCGACCACGGGCAGCAGGATCTCGGTGATGGCGAGCCGGCCGCCGGCCTTCTCGGCCTGGTAGCGCATCGACTGGGTGAAGCTGCGCAGGCCCGCCTTCGTGGCGCAATAGACCGGGTGGGGAACGGTCGGGGCGACGGCCAGCCCGCTGGTGTTGTTGACGATCATCGCGCTGTCCAGCCGGCTCAGCGGCGCGAAGAGACGCTGGCAGATGCGGATCGGCGCCCGCAGATTGACGGCGATCTGGGCCTCGGCGCGCGCGTCCAGCGTCGCGGGGTCGCTGCGGGCGAGGTCGCCCCGCTCGGAGATCCCGGCATTGTTGATGACGACGGAGAGGTCCGGATGGCGCGCGAGGAGGCCGTCGAGCGCGCCGTCCAGCGCCGTCATGTCGGCCAGATCGACCGGCTCGTGGATGAGCGACGGGTGAGGGGGATCGGGCGGGCGCCGCGACCAGACCACGATCTTGCAGTCCAGCGCCAACAGCCGCTCGGCGAGCGCGGCGCCGACACCGCTCGACCCGCCGGTCAGGAGGATCGTCCGGCCCGAAAGGGCAAAGCGCCGCGCCATTCGGGCCGTCAGTCAGCCGGAAGGGTGACGGGCGCTTCGTCCGAGGGGGGCTCGCTGGTCTCGGTCGAGACGCCGGCCGCGTCGCGCGTACCCTCGTCGGGGGTGGCGGTGAAGAACAGGAAATAGGCGATCGCGGCGACGACGATGACGGTCAGTGCGATCCAGAGCGTGTGGTGGCGCCGGTTCGGGCGCGAGGGGCCGCGGGGCGTGGACATGGCTCTTCCTCCCGGTTGATCGGCTGCGACCGGCGGTTGCCGGATGCCGGGCGCAGCCCTCATCCTGCCAACCGCCGGTGGCGTCGATTGTTCCGGATGCGGCGCGTCAGCCGGCGCGGCCGAAGACCCGTTCGAAGATCGTGCCGACATGCTTGGTGTGGTAGCCGAGGTCGAACTTTTCGCGGATCGTCGCCTCTGGCAGGGCCTTGGTGACCTCCGGATCGGCCAGGAGCTCGGTCAGGAAGTCCTTGTCCTCCTCCCAGACCCGCATCGCGTTGCGCTGGACCAGGCGATAGGAATCCTCGCGCGACACGCCGGCCTGGGTGAGCGCCAGCAGCACCCGCTGGGAATGGACGAGGCCCTTGAACTTGTTGAGATTGGCCAGCATCCGGTCGGGATAGACCAGCAGCTTGTCGACGACGCCGGTGAGGCGGGCGAGGGCGAAGTCCAGCGTGATCGTCGCGTCCGGGCCGATATAGCGCTCGACCGAGGAGTGGGAGATGTCCCGCTCGTGCCAGAGCGCGACGTTCTCCATGGCCGGCATGGCGTAGGAGCGGACCATGCGGGCAAGGCCGGTGAGGTTCTCGGTCAGCACCGGGTTGCGCTTGTGCGGCATGGCCGACGAGCCCTTCTGGCCGGGGGAGAAATACTCCTCGGCTTCCAGCACCTCGGTGCGCTGCAGATGGCGGACTTCCGTTGCGAGGCGCTCGATCGACGAGGCGACGACGCCGAGGGTGGCGAAGAACATCGCATGGCGATCGCGCGGAATGATCTGGGTGGAGACCGGCTCGACGGTCAGGCCCATGGCCTTGGCGACATGCTCCTCGACCCGCGGATCGATGTTGGCGAAGGTGCCGACGGCGCCGGAAATGGCGCAGGTGGCGATCTCGGCGCGTGCTGCCACCAGCCGCTCGCGGCAGCGCTCGAACTCGGCATAGGCGAGGGCCAGCTTGACGCCGAAGGTGGTCGGCTCGGCATGGATGCCGTGGGAACGGCCGATGGTGATGGTGTCGCGATGCTCGAAGGCGCGGCGCTCCAGCGCGGCCAGCAGCGCGTCCATGTCGGCGAGCAGGATGTCCGCCGCCTTGGTCAGCTGCACGTTGAAGCAGGTGTCGAGCACGTCGGACGAGGTCATGCCTTGGTGCACGAAGCGGGCGTCGGGGCCGACGATCTCGGACAGATGGGTCAGGAAGGCGATGACGTCGTGCTTGGTCTCGGCCTCGATCGCGTCGATCCGGTCTATGTCGAAGGTCGCGGCGCCGCCCTTTTCCCAGATCGTCTTCGCGGCGCTCTCGGGGATCACGCCGAGCTTCGCCAGCGCATCGCAGGCATGGGCCTCGATCTCGAACCAGATCCGGAATTTCGTCTCCTGCGACCAGACGGCGACCATGTCGGGGCGGGAATAGCGAGGGATCATCGGCTGATATCTTTCGAAGACGAGCAGGAGAAGGGATGCGCGTCGTCTACCAGACGTTTCGAATCGCCTCAACGGACTCGGTGTTCAGTCCATCGGTACGGGATTGGCGATGTAGCGCAGGTCCGGGCCTTCGAAGCCGACCTGTTCGACGGCGATGATGGCGACCGCGGCGAAGCTGCCGTCGGGGCGCTCGAGCACCCGCACTTCGGCAATGCTGTAGTCGAGCGGGCAGCCGCGGCTCTCGGGAATGCTCGTATCTTCATGGACGAGGCGCGCCGTGGCGCCGGGCTCGGCGGCGATCCGCACCAGCCGGTAGCCGACCGTCTCGCCGAAATCGCCGCAATGGCTCGGACCGGCGAGGGACAACGTCTCGATCCGCAACTCGACGGGGCGATCCGGCGAGGGGGCGATGGCGCGGGGCAGGAAGCGCGCCCGGTGCGGATCGTCCGACAGTTCGGTCGCCGGTTTCGCGAAGACGAGCAGGCCTGCCTCCGGCCGGGGATCGTGCTCGGCGAACAGCGGCGCGGCCCGGCTGCGGGCTTCCTCGCGCGCCATGTCGAGGGTCGCGTTCTCGTCGTCGAGCCGGACGCGGATCGGCGATGGGGCGATGAACCGGTCCTCGGCGAGGTCCAGGAAGAAGATCTCGGCATAGGGAAAGCCCGAACCGTCATGGATGCCCGATTGGCCGAAGGCGTAGACCTGGCCGTCGGACGAGAAGCCGTAGGATTCGAGGGTCGCGAAATCGCCGGCCTTCGCCATGGCCGGGCCAAGGAGGAGGGCCGCCAGGACCAGCCAGCGCAGAAGACCCGTCGTGAAGCGCGTCGGCATGTGGTCTCTCCCGATGTCGTTGTGTCCGGTCCGCCTAGGCCGTCGACCAGACCGGCAGCCGATCATACGCTGTCGCACGGGCCGCCGATACGCCCCGAGCAATGGCGCGCGCCATGGTAGCCGCGGCCGCGGCGGCGAGTTCCATCCGATCGATGGGGGCCGGCGCGATACCGCTGGTGCCGGTGGCCGCCGCGAAGACCAGGTCGCCGTCGAAATCGGTATGGGCGGGCCAGATTGCTCTCGCGAAACCGTCCTGTCCGGCGATTGCGAGGCGTTTGGCCGCCGCCTTGTCGAGCACGGCGTCGGTGACGACGATCCCGATCGTGGTGTTGGCGCCGGGGCGCGGATCGAGCTTGGTGCGGACGGCGGCCGCATCCGCCGGCAGGGGCATGGGCAGGCCGAGGCCACCGAACTCACCTTCCATCTCGAAGGGCGCCGCCCAGAAATGCCGGCCGGTGCCGATGGTGGGGGAGCCGACCGCGTTGACGGCGACGAGGGCCGCGACGACGGTGCCATTCGGCAAGAGCGTCGAGGCGGTGCCGAGGCCGCCCTTGAAGGTCGCAGTGGTGCAGCCGATGCCAACGCCGGCGGTGCCGATGGCGAAGTCGGCGGCCGCGCTGCTGGCCGCAGCAAAGCCGAACTCGCGATAGGGCGGGTAGCGGTCCCAGCCGGCGCGCTTGTCGCCGCCATTGGCGAGGTCGAACAGGATCGCCGCCGGCACGATGGGCACGCACACGTCGCCGACGGCAAAGCCGCGGCCGGCCTCCCGCAGGAAGGCCTGCACGCCCGAGGCGGCATCGAGGCCGAAGGCGGAGCCGCCCGACAGCACCAGCGCGTCGATGCCGGCGACGGTGTTTTCGGGCGCCAGGAGATCGGTCTCGCGGGTCCCCGGTGCGCCGCCGTGAACGGCGACGGAGGCGACGGCCGGCCGGTCGAACAGCACTGCCGTCGTGCCGCTCTTCAGGGCCGCTTCACCGCCATGGCCGACGCGGACGCCCGCGATATCCGTCAGGCTGTTGCGCGGCCCCGGACGCCAGACGCCGGACAGGGCCTCAGCTCCCGCCGGCTTCGGCGAAGCGGCCGCCGCGCCATTCGAACACACGGTAGAGATCGAGATCGGAATCGCCCTTGGCGTCGAAGCCGATCTCGCCGAGACGCGTCGGGAAGCGGTCGGCGTTCAGGATGTCGGGCAGGGGGCGGCCGGTCTCGGCGGCGCGTCGGGCGGCCGTCACGGCGATCTCGGTCGCGGCGAAGGCCGGGCCGAAATAACCCTGCGGTGGCAGGTCCGCCTTTGCGTCCTCGGCGGATGCCAGTTCGGGGAAGCTGGTGCGCGGTGCGACGGCGATGACGCCTTCGGGCAGCGGCGCGTCGAGGCTGGTCTCGTCGAGCAGTTCCTCGCCGCCGATCACCTGCAGCGCAAGACCGTTGGCGGCCGCGTCGCGGATGATGATCGCCACGTCCGGCCGGTTGCCGGCGATGAAGAAGCGGCTGATGCCGGTGCGTTCCAGCCGGCGCACCAGGCCGAACTGCTTCTCCTCGGCCGGGCGGTAATTGTCGACGCTCTGGGGTTCGATGCCGCGGTCGCCGAGGAGCCGCCGCACCATGTCGGCAAGGCCGCGCGCGGCGATGGAGCCGTCGTCGATCAGGCCCAGCGGCTCGCCCGCCCAGCGATCGGTCAGGGTCTGCGCGATCGCCGCAGCCTCGGCATCGGAGCGCGGCGCGATGCGCCAGACCAGATGGCCGGTGCGCTCGCGCCGGTCGGTCAGGCGGTTGGCCCGCACGCCGACATCGATCACCGGAATGCCGGCCTTGGTCAGCACCGGCAGCGCCGCCTCGATCGCCTCGGCGCAGAGAAAGCCCACCACGACGCTCGCGTTCATCGCGACGAAGGTCTCGGCGGCCTGCCGCCCGCCCTCGGTCGAGCATTTGGTGTCGGCCTCGACGATTTCGATGCCAGCGCCTTGGTCAACGGTGCCGGCGGCGGCCCGCGCACCGGCGACGAGCTGGGTGCCGAGAATTGCCTGGCTGTCGCTCAGCGGCGCGGCGACGCCGAGCAGCACCGGTGGGCTCGCAGTCGTGGCATCGGCCGTCTGGGCGGCGGCCGGGGAAGCGGACCAGAGGCCGGCGACGGCCAGGATGGCGAGGAGGGCGGCGGGGCCGAACGGGCCGGGACGGAACTGCAGCATGGTCATGCGGGCAAGCCTACAGCAGCGGGCGGCCGAGCGGAATCGGCTTTCGCCGGCCGGCAGGCGTGCCCACCGTTAAGGACAGTGCGTTGCCGGCGGGATTGCGGCGCGCCCCCGTGCGAAACCGATCCGCGCGCCCTATGTTTACCCGCAAAGCTCCGGGATTCGCTCCCGCAATGTATGGACGATGGTTTGCTGACGACTTCGACAATCGACCGCGACAGCTTCCGCGACGCGATGAGCCGCTTTGCGGCGGCGGTACATCTGGTGACCACCGACGGGCCGGCCGGCCAGCGGGGCCTGACGGTCTCTTCCGCCTGCTCGGTCTCCGATTCGCCGGCAACGCTGCTGGTGTGCCTCAACATGTCGAGCCCGGAGAACGACCGCTTTGAGGCCAATGGCAATTTCGCCGTCAATCTGGTCGCCGCCGCCGACGAGCCTGTGGCCCGGGCCTTTGCCGGCGAGGGCCAGCTGGCGCCCGAAGAGCGGTTCGCCAAGGCCGAGTGGGACACGCTGCAGACCGGCGCGCCCGTCCTCACATCGGCACTGGCAAGCTTCGACTGCCGGCTGATCGAGGCGAGCGTCGTCGCCACCCACCGTGTGCTGATCGGCGAGGTCGTGGCGGTTCGCACCAATCCAAGGGCGGCGTCGCTGGTCTATCTCGACCGGGCCTACCGCCACCTCTGAGCGGCCGCGAGCCGGCCGACGACGCCATCTGCTTGAAGGAAGCGACGTGACACATTCATTGCCGGCATCCATCGACGAGACCGAACAGCTGCTCGACAGCCAGAACTACGTGGCGGACCGGGCGCTGGCGACGGTGCTGTTCCTCGCGCTGAAGATGGGCCGGCCGCTGTTCCTGGAAGGCGAGGCCGGCGTCGGCAAGACCGAGATCGCCAAGGTGCTGGCCGCCGCCCTCGACCGGCCGCTGATCCGCCTGCAATGCTACGAGGGGCTCGACGTCTCCTCGGCGCTCTACGAGTGGAACTACGCCGCGCAGATGATCGAGATCCGCATGCGCGAGGCCTCGGGCGACATTTCCCGCGACGCCATGCGCTCGGAGATCTTCTCCGAACGCTTCCTGATCCGCCGGCCGATCCTGCAGGCGCTGGAGGGCGAGCCCGGCCGCGCGCCGGTGCTCCTGATCGACGAGCTCGACCGGACCGACGAGGCCTTCGAGGCGTTCCTCTTGGAAATCCTGTCCGACAACCAGGTGACCATCCCCGAGCTCGGCACCATCCGCGCTGCCGAACCGCCGATCGTCATCATCACCACCAACCGCACCCGCGAGATCCACGACGCGCTGAAGCGCCGCTGCCTCTATCACTGGGTCGACTATCCGGCCTCGGACCGCGAGCTCGACATCGTGCGCCGCAAGGCGCCGCGGGCCAATGCCGAGCTGTCGGCGGAACTCGTCGCCTTCGTCCAGCGGCTGCGCGGCATCGACCTGTTCAAGGCGCCGGGCGTCGCCGAGACCATCGACTGGGCCAATGCCCTGACAGAGCTGAACGCCATCGCCCTCGACCCGGCCCATGTCTCCGATACGCTCGGCGTGCTGCTGAAATACCAGGACGACATCCAGCGCATGGAGCGGGGCGAAAGCCGCGAGATCCTGACCGAGGTGAAGCGCGAACTGGCGAAGGCGTCCTGACGCCATGGCGGATTCGGACCCGGAGGATGGCGCACCGGCCGTTGCCGACCCCGAGGGCCGGCTGGCCGACAACATCGCCTATTTCGCCCGCGCGCTGCGCAAGGCGGGGCTGAAGCTCGGTCCGTCGGCAACGCTGGACGCCATTGCGGCGGTCAAGGCGGCGGGCCTGTCCTCGCGCGACGATTTCTACTGGACGCTGCATGCCGTGCTGGTTTCTCGGCACGAGGACGACGCCGTCTTCAACGAGGCGTTCCGGCTGTTCTGGCGCTCGCGCGAACTCATCGAGAAGATGATCGCGATGTTCTCGCCGACCGCGCCGCCGCGGCCGTCCAAGCCGGAGAAGAAGCGCGCCGGCGAGGATCGTGCCGCCGAGGCGATGTTCGAGGGCGCCAAGGAGCGGGTGACGAAGCAGGAAAAGCCGGAGATCGAGATCGACGCGAGCCTCACCGTCTCGGGCAACGAGGTGCTGCGCCAGAAGGACTTCGCCCAGATGAGCGTCGCCGAGGTCGAGGAGGCCAAGCGGGCCATCGCCGCCTTGCGGCTGCCGCAGGACCGGATGCGTACGCGGCGCTTCCGCAGCGATCCGCGCGGCGCCAAGATTGATCCGCGGGCGATGATGCGCGCCTCGATGCGCACCGGCGGCGATCTCGTCCTGCCGAAGTTCCGTTCGCCGCGCGAGGTGCATCCGCCGCTGGTGGTGCTGGCCGACATCTCCGGTTCCATGAGCCAGTACAGCCGGATCTTCCTGCATTTCCTGCATGCTTTGACCGAGCAGCGGCGGGGCGTTCATACTTTCCTGTTCGGCACGCGGCTGACGAACGTGACGCGCCAGATGCGCCACAAGGACCCCGACGAGGCGCTGGCCGACTGCGCCGGCGCGGTGCGCGACTGGTCCGGCGGCACGCGGATCGGCGAGGCGCTGGCCGAGTTCAACCGGGTCTGGTCGCGCCGGGTGCTGACGCAGGGCGCGGTGGCGCTCCTGATCACCGACGGGCTGGAACGCGACAGTGTCGACGACCTCTCGCAACAGATGGAGCGGCTGCATAAATCCAGTCGGCGGCTGATATGGTTGAACCCGCTGCTGCGGTTCGACGGTTTCTCGGCCCGGGCAAAGGGCGTGCGGGCCATGCTGCCGCATGTTGACGAGTTCCGCGCGGTGCATTCGCTGGAGGCGATGAGCGCGCTCTGCGCGGCCTTGTCGGAGGGCGGCGACCGCAACACCGATCCGCGCCGCTGGATTGCAGCGGCCGATCGCGCAGCCGCGGCGGCCTGAGCCGCAGGCGGACCGGCAGGATGCTTGAAGGAAGACGCAAGATGAGCCAACCCGAATTCGACGTCCTGAAGACCGCGGAAGCCTGGGCAGGAGAGGGGCGCAGCCTCGCGCTGGCCACCGTCGTGGAGACCTGGGGCTCGGCGCCGCGTCCGACCGGCAGCCATCTGGTGATCGATGCCGAGGGCAATTTCGAGGGCTCGGTCTCCGGCGGCTGCGTCGAGGGGGCGGTGGTCGCCGAAGCCGTGGACGTGATCGAGGCCGGCGCGCCGCGCATGCTGGAATTCGGCGTGGCGGACGAGACCGCCTGGCGCGTCGGGCTGTCCTGCGGCGGCCGGATCCGGGTCTATGTCGAACGGGTGAACTGATGGACCGCGCGCTTCTTTCCGCACTCAATGCCGAGCGCGAGGCCCGGCGGGCCGCGGTCGTCGTGACCGAGCTCGCCACCGGCACGCAGCGTCTGGTGCGCGAGGCCGAGGTGGCGGCCGATCCGCTGGCCGAAGAGATCGGCCGGGTGATCCGCTCCGGCAAGTCGGGGATCGTCCAGACCGGCGACGGCGAGGCGTTTCTCAACGCCCATCTGCCGCCGGCGCGGCTCGTGGTGATCGGCGCGGTCCATATCAGCCAGGCGCTGGCGCCGATCGCGCGGCTGGCCGGCTACGACATCGAGATCATCGATCCGCGCACCGCCTTCGCCACGCCGGAGCGCTTTCCCGACATCGCCCTCCACGCCGAATGGCCTGAGGACGTCCTGAAGGACCGGCCGCTCGATGCTTATACGGCGGTCTGCGTGATCACCCATGATCCGAAGATCGACGATTATCCGCTGATCGCGGCGCTGAAGGCCGGCTGCTTCTATATCGGTGCGCTGGGCAGCCGGAAGACCCATGCCAAACGCGTCGACCGGCTGGTGGAGGCCGGCATCGCGCCGCATCTGATCGAGCGGATCGAGGCGCCGATCGGTGCCGATATCGGCGCAGCCACCCCGGGCGAGATCGCCGTCGCCATCATGGCCTCGGTCGTCGAGGCCTTCCGCAAGCGCAAGATGTTCGCCGATCGTCGGGGCGAGACCGAGGCCGCATGATCTTCGGGGAGGTCGCCCTTGCCGATGCCGAGGGCGCGATCCTCGCCCATTCCAAGGCGCTCGACCGCGGCCGGCTGAAGAAGGGCACGCGGCTGTCGGCCGACGATGTCGCGCGGCTGCGCGAGGCCGGAATCGCGACGGTGGTCGCGGCGCGGCTGGAGCCGGACGATCTGACCGAGGACGAGGCCGCGGCCGCGATCGGCGCGGCACTGGCCGGCACCGGCGTGCGGGCGGGAGCGGCTGCCACCGGGCGGGTCAATCTCTTCGCCGAGCCCGCCGGGCTGTTCCTGCCGGATCGCGGCGTCGTCGATGCGCTGAACGCCATCGACCCGGGCATCACGCTGGCAACGCTGGCCGAACATGCCCCGGTCGGCGCCGGCCAGATGGTCGCGACGGTGAAGATCATCCCGCTCGCCGTCCCCGGCGCGGCCGTCGACAGAGCGGTGGGGCTCGTCGCAGACAAGGCGGCCTTCCGGCTGGCGCCCTTCGCGGCGCGGCGCGTGGCGCTGATCCAGACCGAATTGCCGGGCGTCAAGCCGAGCGTCCTCGACAAGACGCGGCGGGCGACGGAGGCGCGACTGGCGCTCTCCGGCTCGACGATCGGCGAGGAGATCCGCTGCGCCCACGACATGGTGGCGCTCAAGGAGGCGCTCGAACGGCTGGGGCCCGCCGACATCACGCTGGTCTTCGGGGCCTCGGCGGTGATCGACGCCGGCGACGTGATCCCGGCGGCGATCGTGGCGGCCGGCGGCGCTGTCGACCATCTCGGCATGCCGGTCGACCCCGGCAATCTTCTGCTGCTCGGCCGGCTGGGGGGGAGTCCGGTGCTGGGCGCGCCGGGCTGCGCCCGCAGTCCCAAGGAGAACGGATTCGACTGGGTTTTGAATCGCCTGCTGGCCGATCTTGCCGTGTCGGGCGAGGACATCAGGCGCATGGGCGTCGGCGGGCTCCTGATGGAGATCGCCTCGCGTCCGCAGCCGCGTGAGGCGCTGCCGAAGGAAAGCGAGACGCGGGGCGCGGCAGATGCGGGATGATGCCCGGCCGGTCGTCGACGTGGTGATCCTCGCCGCGGGTCGGTCCAGCCGCATGGGCGGACCGAACAAGCTGCTCGCCACCTTCGACGGCGTGCCGCTGGTGCGCCGCTCGGCCGAGACCGCGCTCGCCTCCGGCGCCCGCCATGTCCGCGTCGTCGTCGGCCACATGCGCGCAGAGATCGGCGCGGCGCTCGCCGGGCTCGATGTGTCGCTCATCGAGAACCCCGCCTATGCCGACGGCCTGTCCACCTCGCTGAAGGCGGGCTTCGCGGAGGCCGTGGCGGCAGGGGCGGACGGCGTCCTCGTCATGCTCGCCGACCAGCCGCAACTCAGGCCCGCCGATCTCGACCGGCTGATCGCCGCCTTCGCGCCTGGGGGCAGAGGCGCGATCGTCGCCGCCTCGGATGGTGGCAAGCGGCGCAACCCGGTGCTTCTCGCCACCGGCTTTGCCGACGAGATCGCGGCGATTGCCGGCGACGTCGGCGCCCAGTCGGTGATCGCGGCGCATCCGGACGCGCTGGTCACGGTGGAGATCGGCGCGGCGGCCAGCGTCGATGTCGATACGCCGGAAGCGATGCACGCGGCGGGCGGGGCGATCGTCTCCGGCTGACATGCCGCCTCGGCGCGCCATCGCGTCGCAGTTGATCGTTCGGCTTGCGGCCGCATCTGCCGGTCTCGACGCAATCAGGGAAGGCCGGCACGATCATGGGCAGATATCTCATCTATGGCGGCAATGGCGGCATCGGCGAAGCCATCGCCCGGCGCCTGGCGACGGCCGGACACGACCTCGTCCTTGCCGGCCGCAGCGACGAGGAACTGCAGGCGCTGGCCGGCGAGATCGGAGCGCAGACGGTGGTCTGCGACGTGACCGACGATGCGGCGATCGCCGCCGCGGCCGAGGCGGCAGGCGAGATCCTCGACGGGCTGGTCTATGCGGTCGGGACGATCAATCTGAAGCCCTTCGCCCGATTGAAGGGCGACGACTTTCTTAACGATTTCAACCTGAACGCGCTGGGTGCTGCGAAAGCGATTCAGGCGTCTCTACCGGCGCTGCAGAAGGCGCCGGACGGAGCGAGCGTCCTCCTGTTCTCCACCGTGGCGGTGGATCAGGGCTTCGCCGCCCATGCCTCGATCGCCATGGCCAAGGGCGCCGTCGTCGGCCTGACCCGCTCGCTCGCCGCCGAGTTTGCGCCTCAGATCCGGGTCAATGCCATCGCGCCGTCGCTGGTCGACAGCCCGCTCGGCAAGCGCGTTGCCTCCAACGAGAAGATGGCCGAGGCGGTGGCCAAGATGCACCCGTTGCCGCGTCTCGGCCGGCCCGACGACATTGCGGCGATGGGCGAGATCCTGCTCACCGATGCCGGGTCCTGGATCACCGGACAGGTCATTGGCATCGATGGCGGGCGTTCGACCCTGCGCGTCGCGCGCGGCTGACCGGGCCAGGGGCGGGCAGGTCTCTTGCGGGGGGCTCGGGGTCACGGATGCGCGACCGGCTTGCCAGGCTTTAACGAAGCGTTAACCATAGGGGCAGAGCATCCAGGTGCCGGTTCATGCCGGCCGGCACAGCCAAGGAGCTTGCCGATGCACACCCGCAACGTCGATCCCCAGTTCGAGAACATGCTGAAGGGCTTCGGCCTGACCACGGCCGAGGTTCTCTACCGGATGCCGGACCATCCGGATTTCCTGCAGAGCTTTTCCTGGCAGTTCGAGGACATGGCCCCGAGCTATCCGCGCCTGAAGCGCTTCCTTGACCATTGGGACCGCGAGATCGAGGCGGCGATCCACTCGGTCCGGGTCATGCATGCCGGCCTGATCCGGCCGCGCGAGATCCGGCTGGTCAAGGATGGCGGTCACCTGCACTGAAGGCGGGCGCGCCGGCATCGCCGTTGTCGGACAAGGCTGCGGCGGGCCGGTGCCTCTCGACCTCAGATCAGGCGCAAGCCCTTCAGGCTGGCATGGCCGTTCTTGCCGATGATGATGTGGTCGTGGACGGCGATGCCGAGGGGCTTTGCCGTGTCGATGATGGTGCGCGTCATCTCGATGTCGGCCCGCGACGGGGTCGGATCGCCCGACGGGTGGTTGTGGACGAGGATGATCGCGGTGGCCGACAGTTCCAGCCCGCGCTTGACGACCTCGCGGGTGTAGACCGGCGTGTGGTCGACTGTGCCGGTGCCCTGCACCTCGTCGGCGATCAGGGCGTTCTTCTTGTCGAGGAACAGGATGCGGAACTGTTCGCGGGTCTCGTAGGCCATGGCGGCCTTGCAATAGTCGAGCACCGCCGACCAGGACGACAGCACCTCGCGCTGCCGGACGGCCGAGCGCATGGCCCGCTGGTTGATCGCCGCGACGATGGCGATGTCGCGGGCCACGCTCTCCTTGACGCCCGGCACCTCGGTCAGCCGCCGCGGCGGCGCGTTCAGCACCTCGCCCAGCGAACCGAAGCGCGCGATCAGCGCCTTGGCGATCGGCTTGACGTCGCGGCGCGGAATAGTGCGGAAGAGGACGAGTTCGAGCAGTTCGTAATCGGCCAGGGCATCGGCGCCGGCATCAGTGAAGCGCGCGCGCAGCCGGTCGCGATGGCCGAGATGATGGTCGGTCTTTGCGGCGTCCCGGGATTTGCGTGAGCGCTCGCCCGAGGGTTTGCCGGCCTCCTGAAGACCGGTCATTACCGGTTCGTCGTCGGAGGCCGCGGCGGTCATCGTGCCGGAACTAGCTGGCCGCGGCGGCGGTCAGCGGCTCGACCGTCAGGCCCGGCGTGTCGAAGCCGCCCGGCGACAGGGTGAACACCTCGCAGCCGGTTTCGGTGACGCCGACCGTGTGCTCGTACTGGGCGGACAGCGACCGGTCGCGGGTCACGGCGGTCCAGCCGTCGGAGAGGATCTTAACATGCGGGCGGCCGATATTGATCATCGGCTCGATGGTGAAGATCATGCCGGGGCGTATCTCGGCGCCTTCGCCGCGGCGGCCGTAATGCAGGATGTTCGGCGCGTCGTGGAACAGCTTGCCGACGCCGTGGCCGCAGAAGTCGCGCACCACCGAGCAGCGCTCGGATTCGGCATAGGTCTGGATCGCCTCGCCGATGTCGCCGATATGGCCGCCCGGCCGCACCGCCTCGATGCCGATCATCAGCGAACGGTAGGTCACGTCGCACAGCCGTTCGGCGGCGCGCTTGACCCGGCCGACCGGATACATGCGCGAGGAATCGCCATGCCAGCCATCGACGATGAAGGTGACGTCGATGTTGACGATGTCGCCTTCCTTCAGCGCCTTGTCGTTGGGAATGCCGTGGCAGACCACATGGTTGATCGAGGTGCAGACGCTCTTGGTGTAGCCGCGATAGTTCAGCGTCGCGGGCACCGCGTCGTTGGCGAGGCCGAACTCCATCACGTAGCGGTCGATCGCATCCGTCGTCACGCCCGGCTCGACGATGCCGGCCAGCCCGTCGAGACAACGGGCCGTGAGCTGGCAGGCCTTGCGCATGCCGGCGAAGGCCGCTTCGTCATAGAGACGGATCGCCCCCGTGTTGCGGGTCGGATTCGCTTCGGCTTCGAGATAGGTGGTCATGGCTGGCGCGCGCTGTCGACGATCGGAAGGATGGTCGTGGGTCGGATATCTGACAGATTGATGTCGCACCGAACGGCATGGGCTTCAACCCCTCGTTCGCGGGCGAGGGCGAATGCCGCGGCATAGGCCGGGTCGAGATCGGCGGCAAAGGCCACCCGGTCGCAGTCGCTGCGCTGGACGATGTAGAGCATCATTGCCCGGTCGCCGGCCGCCACCCGGTCGCCGAGTTCGTCGAGATGCCGGGCCCCGCGGGTGGTCACGCAGTCGGGAAATTCGGCCAGCCCCGGCCGGCGCATCAGGTGGACGTTCTTGACCTCGACATAGATCGGCTGGCCGTCCGGCGCCTGGTAGAGCAGGTCGACGCGCGACCGGCGGCCGTAGTTGACCTCGCGGCGGGCGGTGCCGAGGCCGGCCAGCGGCGGCACCAGCCCGGCGGCGATGGCCTCTTCGGCGAGACGGTTCGGCAGGGCGGTGTTGATGCCCACCAGCGTGCCGTCGGCTTCGACGATCTCGAGGGTCAGCGGCAGCTTGCGCTTCAGATTGGCCGAGCGCGACAGCCAGACCCGGGAGCCCTCGGCCTTCAGCCCCATCATCGCACCGGGATTCGGGCAGTGGACGGTGACGGGCTCGCTCTCGCCGTCGATGACCACGTCGGCGAGGAAGCGCTTGTAGCGCAGGACGAGGCGCGCCGGGATGAGCGGAGAGGGGAAGCTGACCATGGCTGCCGATAGCGGCGGCGGTCGGCCGGCGTCAATGCGGCGCGCCGGCTCGGGGCCATTGACGACGACGGCGACGGCGAAGGACGCCGCGTCGCGCCCGGCCCGGGCCGCGGGCTCAGGCCTTGATCTGCACGTAGCTGCCGGGCGCGTCCTCGATCGGCTTCAGCTTGCGGCCGCCGGGCTTGCGCGCCTTGACCTTGGTGCCCGACAGAGGCGCGATCCATTCCTGCCAGTGCGGCCACCAGGATCCGGGCGTCTCCTTCGCCGCCAGCAGCCAGTCCTCGTATGTGTCGACCTCCCTGGGGGCCGGGCCCGTCCAGTACTGGTACTTGTTCTTCTCGGGCGGATTGACGACGCCGGCGATGTGGCCCGAGCCGGACAGGACATAGGTGACGTTCGAGCCGAAGGCCCGGCAGCCGGTGAAGACGCTGCGGGCCGGGGCGATGTGGTCTTCCTTGGTCGCCAGATTGTAGATCGGGATATCGACCTGCGACAGGTCAAGGCGGTGGCCGCCGATCTCCATCTCGCCGCGTGACAGCCGGTTCTCCAGGTAGCAGTTGCGCAGGTAGAACAGATGGTTCGCCTTCGGCATGCGGGTGGAATCGGCGTTCCAGTAGAGCAGGTCGAAGGGCAGCGGTTCCTTGCCGCGCAGGTAGTTGTTGACGAAATAGGGCCAGATCAGATCGCCCGAGCGCAGGAGGTTGAAGGCGGTCGCCATCTGCGAGCCTTCCAGATAGCCCTTCTTCTCCATTGCCCGCTCCAGCGTCTGGAGCTGCGGCTCGTCGACGAAGACCTTCAAATCGCCGGCATGGGTGAAGTCGATCTGGGTGGTCAGGAAGGTGGTCGAGGCGATCCGTGTGTCGCCGGTCGCCTTCAGATAGGCGAGGGAGGCGCCGAGCAGCGTGCCGCCGACGCAATAGCCGATCGTGTTGACCTCTTTCTGACTGGTGGCCGCCTCGACCGTGTCGAGGCCGAAGACGATGCCTTCCTCGATATAGGCCTGCCAGTCCTTCATCGCCTGCCGGTCGTCGGGATTGACCCAGGAGATGACGAAGACCGTGTGGCCCTGGCCGACCAGCCAGTTGATGAAGGATTTTTCCGGCTTCAGGTCGAGGATGTAGAACTTGTTGATCCAGGGCGGCACGATCAGCAGCGGCCGCTTGAACACGGTCTCGGTCTGCGGCGCGTACTGGATGATCTGGCAAACGTCGTTCTGGGCGACCACCTTGCCGGGGGTCAGCGCCATGTCGCGGCCGACCTTGAAGGTCGAGGCGTCGGACTGGCGCAGGCGCAGGGTGCCGCCGCCGGCCTGCATGTCCTCGGCGAACATCTTCATGCCGCGCACCAGGTTCTCGCCGTTGGAGGCGACGGTCTCGCGGTAGAGCTCGGGATTGGTCAGGACGAAATTCGAGGGCGACAGGGCGTTGCTCACCTGCCTGAGATAGAATTCGGCCTTGTGGCGCGTGTGCGGATCGAGGCCCTCGGTGCGCTCCAGGAGATCGTCGGCCCAGCGCGTCGTCAGGATGTAGACCTGCTTGACGAAGTCGAAGAACAGGTGCTCGCTCCACTGCTTGTCGGCAAAGCGCTTGTCGCCCTTGGGCGTCTCGACCGGATTGACCGGCGCCTCGCCGGCCATGCGCCGGATCGAGTTGTTCCAGACATTCATGTAGTTGGAGAAGAGCGCGGTCTGGGCTTCCACCGCCCGGGTCGGATCGGTCAGCCAGTATTCGGACACCTTCGACAGGGTCTGGACGATCTCGCCCAGCGACACCGGATTGTCCTCGACGATCTCGCCGCGTTCGCGCGGGCCCACCCAGGCCGAGGCCGCCTTGCCGACCTCTTCCAGCACATGCGCCATGTTGCGCGCGAAGGCTTCCGGATCCTTGACGACGAAGTCCGGGTCGGGCCCGGCGCCGTTTTGCGGCCCGGCGTCGTTCGGTTGCTTGGTCGTCGTCATGCGGCATCCTCCCATGCGGTACGGGCGTGCTGGTTCCCAGTCTGGCCCGAGGTGCCCGGCCATTGTGTCGAGGATCGGCTCCCGCCACAATCGGGCACCCAAGCTTTTGTCAAAGCCCGACCTCTAGGATATGAGGTGTGACGCTGTTTCAAGAAGGCCTGATGGCTATGCTTCCGCTTTCCGTTATCCGTCCGTTCGCGATCGTGCTGGCGCTGCTGCCGGCCGCCGCCTGTCAGTCGGAGAACACGTCCGTCGGCGCCCTGCGGCTCGCGGCCTCGCCGGACGTGCCGAGTTCGCAGCGGACCGACGCGGACGGCTATCCGCTGCTCGGTGCCTATCCGGGTCGCGCCGCCGAGCAGCTCACCGACGCCGAGGTCCAGGCTGAGCAGGCCCGGCTCGCCGCCACGGCCGGCCAGCATGCCAGCGAGGCGGCGCAGCCGAGCGGCTTCGACGGCAAGATCCAGCGCGCCCAGTCGGTGCGCCAGCAGCAGGCCGCGGAGATGGAAGCGGTGCTGGCCACCGAGCCGACGCCGCGCGACGCCGCCGGCAAGCGGCCGGCGCGCACCGGGCCGACGCCTGAGGAAGTCTTGCGCCAGATCGAGGCCGGGCAGTAACAGGCCTTCCGCCGACTTAAATTTCCGCGACCGGCCCACCCGACGACCGGCCCAATCCCCGACCGGCATTGCGCCGAGGACCGAATATCATGGAAGAATTTCACAAGATCCGCCGGCTTCCGCCTTACGTCTTCGAGGAGGTCAACCGCCTGAAGGCGACGGCCCGCGCCGGAGGCGCCGACATCGTCGATCTGGGCATGGGCAATCCCGATCTGCCGACGCCGAAATTCATCGTCGACAAGATGTGCGAGGCGATCCGCGATCCGCGCACCCACCGCTATTCGGCCTCCAAGGGCATCGCCGGGCTGCGCAAGGCGCAGGCGGCCTATTACGCCCGCCGCTTCGGCGTGACACTGAACCCCAACACCCAGGTGGTGGCGACGCTCGGCTCGAAGGAAGGCTTCGCCAACATGGCGCAGGCCATCACCGCGCCGGGCGACGTGGTGCTCTGCCCGAACCCGACCTATCCGATCCACGCCTTCGGCTTCATCATGTCGGGCGGCACGATCCGCGCGATCCCGGCCAAGCCGGACGACGACTTCCTCGTCGCCATCGACCGGGCGGTGCGCTACTCGATCCCCAAGCCGATCGCCATCATCCTGAACTATCCGGCCAATCCGACCGCCTTCGAGGCCGATCTCGACTTCTATCGCGAGATCGTCGCCTTCGCGCGCAAGCACGAGATCGTCGTCCTGTCGGATCTGGCCTATGCCGAGATCTTCTTCGACGGCTCGCCGCCACCCTCGATCCTCGAGGTGGAGGGCGCGATGGACGTGGCGGTGGAGTTCACCTCCATGTCAAAAACCTTCTCCATGCCGGGCTGGCGGATGGGCTTTGCCGTCGGCAACGAGCGGCTGCTGGCGGCGCTGGCGCGGGTGAAGTCCTATCTCGACTACGGCGCCTTCACGCCGATCCAGGTCGCGGCGACCGCGGCGCTGAACGCCGGCGACGAGGCGATCGAGGAGGTGCGGACCATCTATCGCCGCCGCCGCGACGTGCTGGTCGATTCGTTCGGCCGCGCCGGCTGGAACGTACCGTCGCCGTCCTCGACCATGTTCGCCTGGGCCCCGTTGCCCGAAGCTTATCGCCACATGGGCTCCTTGGAATTCTCCAAGCTCCTGATCGAGAAGGCGGATGTGGCCGTCGCGCCGGGCATCGGCTTCGGCGAGCACGGCGACAGCCATGTGCGCATCGCGCTGGTCGAGAACGAGCATCGCATTCGCCAGGCGGCCCGCAACATCAAGCGCTTTCTTGCCACCGGCGCCGAAGCCGGGCAGAAGGTCGAACCCATCGGCGCCGGCTCCTGACCTCGCCGGCTATTTCGACGCAAACATCGACAGGGACGTCATGAACAGCCCATTGCGGCTCGGCATTGCCGGGCTTGGAACGGTCGGCGCGAGCCTTGCCCGGCTGATCGAGACCAATGCCGAGCCACTGGCCAACAAGGCCGGCCGTCCGATCAGCGCCACCGCCGTCTGCGCCCGCGATCGCAGTCGCGACCGCGGCTTCGACAGTTCCGGCCTCGCCTGGTTCGACGATCCGGTGAAGCTGGCGGCGGAAGCCGAGATCGACGTCTTCGTCGAACTGATCGGCGGTTCGGAAGGTCCGGCACTGGATTCGGTGAAGGCGGCGCTGAACCGCGGCCTGCCGGTGGTGACCGCCAACAAGGCGCTGCTCGCCCATCACGGCGTGACCCTGGCGCGGCTGGCGGCCCGCAAGAAGACCGAGATCCTGTTCGAGGCGGCGGTCGCCGGCGGCATCCCGATCGTCAAGACCATGCGCGAGGCGCTGGTCGGCAACGATGTCAGCCGCGTCTACGGTATCCTCAACGGCACCTGCAACTACATGCTGACCCGCATGGAGAAGGAGGGGATCGCCTTCGAGGCCTGCCTCGCCGACGCCCAGCGCCTCGGCTATGCGGAAGCCGACCCGACCTTCGACATTGGCGGCTTCGACGCGGCCCACAAGCTGGCGATCCTGACCTCGCTCGCCTTCGGCTGCGAGCTGGATCTGGAATCGGTGTTCATCGAGGGCATCGAGACGGTGACCAACGACGACATCGCCGCGGCGGCCGAGCTCGGCTACCGCATCAAGTTACTTGCCGTCGCCATGCGCACCGATACCGGCATCGAGCAGCGTGTCCATCCGGCCATGATCCCGGCCGATTCCGCCCTGGCGCGGGTCGACGGCGTGACCAATGCGGTGGCGGTGGACAGCGACCTGCTCGGTTCGATCCTTCTGGCCGGCCCGGGGGCCGGCGGCGACGCGACCGCCTCGGCGGTGCTGTCGGACATTATGGACGTCGCCGGCGGCACCCTGCGGCCGACGCTCGGCATGCCGGCGGCCAATCTGGCGCCCTACAAGCGGGCCCGCATGCGTGCCCATGAGGGCGGCTACTACATTCGCCTGTCGGTGCTCGACCGGGTCGGCGCCTTCGCCTCGATCGCGCGGCGCATGGCCGAGAGCAAGATCTCGCTGGAATCCATCGTCCAGCGGCGGCGCGACGAGACCGCCGACGCGTCGATCGCGCCGGTCGTGCTCGTCACCCACGAGACCACCGAGGCGGCCGTCCGCAAGGCGCTGGAGATGGTGTCCAAGGACGGACATCTGTCCGGCGAGCCGAAGATGATCCGCATCGAGGCGCTCGACTGAGCGCTTCATTCGCCGGAGGGCCCGGGAGGCGGCTTCTCCGGCATTGTGACCGGTGACATTGTGCTTTCGCACATCCGGCGCATATCAGGCCTGCACGCCCGGCACTGACAGGATTCGGGCGGCGGGGACGCGACGAGGGAGAGACGCGCGATGACCAGGGCACCTGACGAGACCGGCACGCTGGACCGGATTCTGACGCTCGAAATCGCGCGGGTCACCGAGCGGGCTGCCGTCGCGGCGGCGCATCTGCGCGGCCGCGGCGACGAGAAGGCCGCCGACCAGGCCGCCGTCGACGCCATGCGTTCGGAGCTCAACACGCTGGCCATCGAGGGTGTCATCGTCATCGGCGAAGGCGAGCGCGACGAGGCGCCGATGCTGTTCATCGGCGAACAGGTCGGCACCGGCGAGGGGCCGTCGGTGGACGTCGCGCTGGATCCGCTCGAGGGCCGCACGGTCTGCGCCAAGAACCTGCCCAACTCGCTGGCCGTCATCGCCATGACCGGGCGCGGCAGCCTCCTGAACGCGCCGGACGTCTACATGGAGAAGATCGCTGTCGGACCGGGCTATCCGGAGGGCGTGGTCGATCTGGCCCAGCCGCCCGAGGTCAATCTGCAGGCGCTGGCCAGGGCCAAGGGCGTCGCGGTCTCCGAGATCACCGCCTGCATCCTCGACCGGCCACGCCATGCGCCGCTGATCGAGGCGGTGCGCGAGGCCGGCGCCGCCATCCGCCTGATCGGCGACGGCGACATTGCCGGCGTCATCCACACCACCGATCCCGAGCAGACCGGCATCGACATCTATATGGGCATTGGCGGCGCGCCCGAGGGCGTCCTGGCCGCTGCCGCATTGCGCTGCACCGGCGGCCAGATCCAGGGCCGCCTGCAGCTCAACACCAACGACAAGCGCGCCCGCGCCGAGAAGATGGGCATCTCCGATCCGTACCGGATCTACTCGACCCATGAGATGGCCTCGGGCAACGTGATCTTCGCCGCGACGGGCGTGACCGACGGCAATCTCCTCGACGGCGTGCGCTTCTACAATGACCGCATCGTCACCCACACGCTGCTGATGCGCTCGCGTTCGCGCACCGTGCGTGAGATGCGCGCCTATCACCACGACAAGTCCAAGTTTCATCTGTGAGCAGTCGCGGGGACGGCCTTGCGCCGCCCCGCCGCCATCGCCACAACAGCATCCATGGCCGCACCCCTGCGCACATTTCTCGACGTCGATCGCTCGATCGGCGGTCGCCGCTGGCTGAACGCGCTCGACGAGCGGGCCGAAGGCGCCGCCCTGAAGATGGCGCAGTCGCTGGGCCTGCCGGACATCGTCAGCCGGGTGCTGGCGGCGCGTGGCATCGCCGAAGCGGACGCCACCGGCTTCCTCGATCCGCGCATCCGCGACCTGATGCCCGATCCCTCGCGCCTCACCGGCATGGACGCGGCCGCCGAACGCCTCGCGGACGCCATCGGCCGGCGCGAGAGCGTGGCGATCTTCGGCGACTATGACGTCGACGGCGCGGCCTCCTCGGCGCTGCTCTGGCGTTACCTGAAGCATTTCGGCATCGACGCGGCGATCCGCATTCCCGACCGGATCACCGAGGGTTACGGCCCGAACCCTGCGGCGATGCGCGAACTTGCCGCCGACGGCGCCACGCTGATCGTCACCGTCGACTGCGGCACCGGCAGCTTCGAGGCGATCGAGGCGGCGCGCGCCGAGGGCGTCGACGTGGTCGTCCTCGACCATCACCAGACCGGCCCCGAGCTTCCCGACGCCAACGTGCTGGTCAATCCGAACCGGCAGGACGACCTCTCGGGGCTCGGGCATCTGTGCGCGGCCGGCGTCGTGTTCATGACGCTGGTGGCGGTGTCGCGCGAACTGCGCCGGCGGGGCATGGCCCAGTCGAAGCTGCCGGACGTGTTCGGCCTGCTCGACCTCGTGGCGCTGGCGACGGTCTGCGACGTGGTGCCGCTGGTCGGGCTCAACCGCGCCTTCGTGGTGCAGGGGCTGAAGGTCGCCCATGCCCAGCGCAATGGCGGGCTGGCGGCGCTCGGCCGGGTCTCGCGCCTGTCCGGACCGATGGAGACCCATCATTTCGGCTTCATGCTGGGACCGCGGATCAATGCCGGCGGCCGGATCGGCGACGCGGCCCTCGGCAGCCGGCTGCTCTGTCTCGACGACGACGCGGCCTGCGACGAGATCGCCGCGCGCCTCAGCGCCCTCAACGAGGAGCGCCAGGCCATGGAGCAGACCATGCTGGCCGAGGCCGATGCCGAAGTCGCCGCCGAGATCGGCTCGGGGGAGGGCCCGGCCGTGCTGGTGGTCGGCTCGAACGACTGGCATCCGGGCATTGTCGGGCTGATCTCGGCGCGCCTCAAGGAGCGCTATCGCCGCCCGGCCTTTGCCATCGCCTTCGACGGGTCGGGCCGTGGCACCGGGTCGGGCCGCTCCATCGGCGGGTTCGATCTCGGTCGGCTGGTGCGCGAGGCGGTGACCGAAGGACTGCTGGTCAAGGGCGGCGGCCATGCGATGGCGGCCGGCGTGACCATCCAGAAGGATCGGCTCGGCGATTTCCGCGGCTTCCTGGAAGAACGCGCCGCGGCGGCCGTGAGCGCGTTGCGCGAGGGCGATTCCCTGAAGGTCGACGGCACGGTCAGCGCCGCCGGGCTGACGCCCGAACTTTATGCGACGATCATGCGGGCCGGGCCCTTCGGCTCGGGCCATGCCTCGCCGATCTTCGCGCTCGCCCGGCACCGGATCGATTCCTCCTCGATCGTCGGCAATGGTCATGTGCGGGCGACCCTGCGCGGCGCCGACGGGGCCCGCGTTTCGGCGATCGCCTTCAAGACGGCGGACACCGAAATCGGCCAGAGGCTGCTCAATTCCCGCGACCGCCCGATCCACGCCGTCGGCACGCTGTCGCTGGACCGGTACCGGGGGCGCGAGGAAGTGCGTTTCCGGCTGCTCGACCTCGCCGAAGCCTTCGACTGAACTCGCCGTCACCCCTGCAACCCTGCCGTTTGCTTGTGTGACCGACGGATTTGGCTAGGGTCCGGCCCAAACGATTCCCCATCAGCGAGGACACGCATGAAGTACCGTCCACTCGGCCGGACCGGCCTGAGCGTCAGCGAGATCTGTCTCGGCACCATGACCTGGGGAAGCCAGAACAGCGAAGCCGAGGGCCATCAGCAGATGGACTACGCGGTGGAGGCGGGCGTCAATTTCTTCGACGCCGCCGAAATGTATCCGACGACGCCGATGACCGCCGAGACCGTCGGCCGTACCGAGGAGATCATCGGGACGTGGTTCGCCGCGTCCGGCAAGCGTGACGACGTCGTCCTCGCCAGCAAGATCACCGGCCAGGGCAACGCCAAGGTGCGCGGCGGCGAGCCGATCACCGGCGCCAGCGTCCGGGCGGCGGCGGAGGCCAGCCTGAAGCGGCTGCAGACCGACCGCATCGATCTCTACCAGCTGCACTGGCCGAACCGCGGCTCCTACCATTTCCGCCAGTCCTGGACCTACGATCCGAGCGGCCAGGACCCCGCCGCGGTCGAGGCCAACATGGTCGAGGTGCTGGAAGCGCTGGACGAACTGGTGAAGGCCGGCAAGATCGGCCATGTGGGCCTGTCCAACGAGACCTGCTGGGGCACGCAGAAATTCCTGCAGATCGCCGAGGCGCGCGGCCTGCCGCGGGTCGCCTCGATCCAGAACGAGTACAGCCTGATGCACCGGCTGTTCGACCTCGATCTCGCCGAGCTGTCGGTCAACGAGGATGTCGGGCTGCTGGCCTATTCGCCGCTCGCCGCCGGCCTCCTGACAGGCAAGTACAGCGGCGGCGCCAGCCCGGAGGGCGCGCGGCTTGCGGTCAACGACAACGCGCTCGGCGGCCGCTACACGCCGGAGAACGCGGTCATCGCCGACGCCTACGGCGCCATCGCGAAAAAGCACGGCCTCGATGTCTGCCAGATGGCGATCGCCTTCTGCCTGACCCGGCCGTTCATGACGGCGGCGATCATCGGCGCGACCGACATGGACCAGCTGCGCAACAACATCGCGTCAACCGACGTGACGCTCAGTGATGACGTCCTGGCCGAGATCGACGCGCTGCATCGCAAGCATCCGATCCCGATGTGACCCTTTCTGCGGCCGCCGCGCCTTGCCTCAAGGGGCGGCCGCACTTGACAGAGAGGCCGGCGCTGCCGACAGCGTCGACCGGGACACACGCCGGCACCGGCGGAACGACGATGGGAGGAATGACAATGCACGGAAATGGTCTGAAGACGTTCGCAGCCGCTGCGGCCGTACTGGTCGCGGGGCTCCATGCGGCACCGGGTGCCGCCGAGGAGCGGATCTCCTACAAATCCGCCAAGAGCGGCACCTCCTACTACCAGATGGGTGTTGAGCTCGCGAATGCGGTCAAGGGCGGCACCGATGGCGAGGTCATCGTCACGGTCGAGGAAAGCCAGGGCTCGGTCCAGAACGTGATGGAAGCGGCGGCCCGCGCCGGCAATTACGTCTTCACCGCGCCTCCGGGCCTCGTCTCGGCCGCCGCGGCCGGCACCGGCCCCTTCGCCGAGCGCCAGAACCCGCGCTTCGCCGAGATCCGCTCGCTGTTCCCGATCCCGTCGCTGACCATGCATTTCGTCATGCGCGGCGATGCCGATGCGCGCGCGCTGGAGGACATGACCGGCAAGACCATCCTCCTCGGCAAGGGCTCCTTCGGCGCCACCGAGGGCGAGAAATATCTCGAGCTCTTCGGCCTTGCCGACAAGGTGACGGTCGCCGACGCCGAGCTCGGCAACGCCTCGGACGCGCTGAAGAACGGCCAGATCGACGGTTTCGTCACCGCCGGCTCGTTCCCGGCACCGAACGTGATCGAGGCCTCGGCCAGCACGCCGGTCAGCCTGATCACGCTGACCGACGAGCAGGTGGCCGAGACCGGCCGCACGCGGCAGGTCATCCCGGCCGGCACCTATGCCGGCATCGACGAGGACACCGTCACCACCTCGCTGCCGGTCGTCGCCTTCACCACCACCGCCACGAGCGATGAGACCGCCTATCTCCTGACCAAGACCTTCTGGGAAGAGAAGGCGGCGATGGGCGAGAGCGCCCGCTGGTGGAATGCGGTCACGCCGGAGCTCCTGGAAGGCAGCGGCGTCAAGCTGCATCCGGGCGCCGCGCGCTATTACGAGGAAGCCGGGATCGATCTGCCCGACGATCTGCGCTGAGCCGACCGGGCCCGTGCCCTGAACCCACAAAGACCCTTCCGGCCCCGGTAGCGCGCGACGCTGCCGGGGCCGGCCTGCAAGTGCGACGCGCCGCGCGGCGGTCCGCGCGAGGATGATGCGATGAGTACGATGGTAGCCGACGACGCGGCCGTGCGCCCTCCGATGTGGTTCGTCTGGCCGGTGCTCGGGCTGCTCTCCATCGCCTTCCATCTGGGACTGATCTTCAGCGGCCTCGTGCCGGCGCTGGTCGCCCGGCCGATCCACATGGCGCTGGCGCTGCCCTGGCTCTTCGTCTTCCTGGCGAAGACCCGCACGCAGCTTCTTACCGGCTGGGTGCTGCTGATCCTCGGCGAGATCGGCTGCCTCTACATCGCGCTCAACGCCGAGGCGCTGTCCGACCAGTACGGATTCATCGACAATGACTTCCAGATGGCGGTCGCGATCACGCTGCTTGCCATCACGCTGGAGATGGCGCGCCGCGCGATCGGCTGGCCGCTGCCGCTGGTGGCCCTCCTGTGTCTCGCCTACGGCCTGTTCGGCCAGTATGTGCCCGGCGAATACGGCCATCCCGGCTTTCCCTTCGCCAGCTTCCTCGGCACCATGACCATCACCGAGGGCGGCATCTGGGGCTCGCTCACGGGCGTGTCCGTCGGTATCGTCTCGATCTTCGTCATTCTCGGCGCCGTGCTGAATGCCGGCGAGGCCGGGCAGGGCTTCATGAACGTCGCGACGCTGGCGGCAGGGCGCCTGCGTGGCGGTGCCGGCAAGGTGTCGGTGCTGTCCTCGGCGATGTTCGGTTCGATCTCCGGCTCGGCCTCGGCCAATGTCGCCTCGACCGGCGCGGTGACCATTCCTGCGATGACCCGGCTCGGCTATCCGCGGGCGCTGGCCGGCGCGGTCGAGGCGGTGGCCTCGTCGGGCGGCCAGATCATGCCGCCGCTGATGGGGGCGGGGGCCTTCGTCATGGTCGAGCTGACCGGCACGCCCTATGCGACCATCATGGCGGCGGCGCTGCCGCCGGCAATCCTCTACTTCCTGACCACCTGGATCGGCATCGACCTGTTTGCCCGGCGCTACGGCCTCGGCGCCGTCGATGCGGCGGACCGTCCCTCGGTTCGCGACGTGGTCATCACATCCATGTTCTTCGCGGTGCCCTTCGGCATCCTCCTGGAGCGCATGTTCGTCGGCGGCTTCACGCCGCAATATGCCGCCTGCCTGGCGATCCTGGCCGCCGCGCTGCTGCTCTTCGTCAATGTGCGCGGCGAGGTGTCGCTGCACCGCTTCGTCGAGCGGGCGGGCGGGGCCGCAGTCAGCGCCGGACAGCAGATCGCGGTGATCGGCGCGATCATCATCTGCGCCTCCATCGTCATCGGCGTCCTCGGCATGACCGGGCTCGGGGTGAAGGTCACCTCGACGATCCTGTCGGTGGCCGACGATTCCCTCTGGCCGGCGCTGCTGCTGACGGCCATCGCCTGCATCCTGCTGGGCATGGAGGTGCCGACGACGGCGGCCTACGTGATCTGCGTGTCCATCGCCGGGCCGGCGCTGGAACGGCTCGGCATCGAGCCGCTGCTGGCGCATCTCTTCGTCTTCTGGTTCGCCCTCCTGTCGACCATCACCCCGCCGGTCTGCGGCGCCGTGTTCATCGCCGCCGGCATGGTCGGCGAGAACTGGCTGAAGGTGGCCGGGTCCGCCATGCGCCTCGGCATCGGGCTCTATGTCATTCCGCTGGCGATGATCGCCAATCCGGCGATCATCCACATGGCCGACCGTCCGGTCGAGGCCGGAATCGCCTTCGTGAAGATCGCCGCCGCGCTCTGGGCGCTGTCGCTGGCCTTCATCTGGAAGGGGCCGGTGTGGATGCGGCTTGCCGCTGGTCTTGGCGGGCTGATCGTCTGCTTCGTGCCGTTCTGACGGGCGCACAAGCAGAACCCGCGGGGCGCGGATTGCCAAGCCGCCAAAGGCGATGCGACATTCCCGGCCGATCGCAGGGAGACATGCGGCGCACTGGGGAGCCTCGCCTGGCCGGATTGCACCGGCCGGAAGCGGCCCTGACCGGTCGTGCGCCGTTGATGCCAGCCGTCGCGGAACATCGCGGCGGCAGGCCCGAGGGGAGGACAGAGATGACGACCACCACCACGCGCGCGGCGGTGCTGCGCAGATCGCCCGTCGAGGGCCCCTATGCCACATCGCGGCCGCTCTCCATCGAGACCGTCGCGCTTGCGCCGCCGGGGGACGGCGAGGTGCTGGTGCACATCAAGGCCGCCGGGCTGTGCCATTCCGACCTCTCGGTGATCGACGGTGTGCGGCCGCGGCCGACCCCGATGGTGCTCGGCCATGAAGCCGCGGGCATCGTCGAGACGGTCGGCGCGGGCGTCGACGACCTGGCCCCCGGCGACCACGTGGTGATGGTCTTCGTGCCGTCCTGCGGCCATTGCAGCCCCTGCGCCGAAGGCCGGCCGGCGCTGTGCGAGCCAGGCAATGCCCGCAATGGCGAGGGCACGTTGCTGTCGGGCGAGCGGCGCCTGTCCTGCGAGGGCGAACCCGTCCACCATCATCTCGGCGTCTCGGCCTTTGCCGAGCGTGCCGTCCTGTCCCGCCGTTCGCTGATCAAGATCGATCCGGAACTGCCGCTGGAGATCGCGGCGCTGTTCGGCTGCGCGGTGCTGACGGGCGTCGGCGCGGTGGTCAACACCGGCCGGGTCAAGGCCGGCGAGACGGTCGCCGTGGTCGGGCTCGGCGGCGTCGGCCTCAGCGCGATTCTCGGCGCGGTCGCGGCCGGGGCGTCGCGGATCATCGCGGTCGATCTGCAGGCCGACAAGCTGGAGATGGCCAAGACGCTGGGGGCGACCGACATCTTCAATGCCGGCGAGGAGGGCGTCGCCGATGCGGTGCGCGCGGCGACCGGCGGCGGTGTCGATCATGCCTTCGAGATGGCCGGCTCGGCGCGGGCGCTGGAACTGGCCTTCGCCATCACCCGGCGCGGCGGGGCGACGGTGACCGCCGGGCTGACGCCGCCGACGGCGACCATGGCCCTGTCGCCGCTCAAGCTCGTCGCCGAGGAGCGGACCCTGAAGGGCAGCTATGTCGGAAGCTGCATCCCGAGCCGCGACATTCCCCGCTACATCGCGCTCTATCGCGGCGGACGGCTGCCGGTGGACCGGCTGTTGACCAGCCGCGGAACGCTCGACGATATCAATGAAGGCTTCGATGCGCTCGCGGCTGGCCGCACGGTCCGCCACGTCGTCCTGCTATGACGCGGGGCCCGTTCATGCCGGCCGACAGCGCGTGAATTCGCACCGCCGGCCAGACGTGTCGCTCAGCCGGTAGCGGCAAGCTCTGCCGCTTCGAGACCCGGAATGGTCTGGACGACGGTAAAGCCTTCGAACTCGGGATGGCCGAGATACATGGGCTGGCGTTCGCCGGCACTGCGATGGGCGGCCCGGAACGCTTCCGACTTGGTCCAGCCGGTGAAGGCGGCTTCGTCGGCCCAGATGGTGTGCGAGGCGTAGAGGACGTGGTCCTCGCGCACCGGCCCACGCAGCAGGTGGAACTCGACGAAACCCGGCACCGTCTGGAGCTGGGATTCGCGATTGCGCCAGACCGCTTCGAACTCCTCTTCCTGTCCGGGAAGCACCTTGAAGCGGTTCATTGCGATGAACATGGTCTGATCCTTGTGTTGGGGTGTCAACTGTCGACGCCGAACTTGATGCTCACGCCGAACATCGCCTCGAAGCCGGGCGCCGGGTCGGTCTCGCTTGCCGGGAAGCCGGAATAGGCCTGGTACTGCCGGTCGAAGAGATTGCGGATGCTGGCGTCGAAGCGGGTGTTCTCGTTGGGCTCGTAGGCGACGAAGAGGTCGAAGACGTCGTAGCGGTCCGAGGCGAGGGTCGGATCGGTGACGTCGTCCTTGGCCGCCACCGCATGCCAGCGGCCGCCGAAGGTCAGGCGTTCGTCGAGCGCCCGGAAGCCCAGCGTCGTCGTCAGCTTGTCGGGATAGACCGAGTTGAGCGGATCGCCGTTGCGGCGGTTCTCGCCGTCGATGATCGCGCCGGCCAGGCCCACATAGCCCCAGCGCCAGTCATAGCTGGCCTCCAGCTCGACGCCTTCCAGCCGGGCTTCCTCGATGTTCTGGTACTGCAGCGCATCGTAGGGCAGGCGCGCAAAGCAGATCGGGCCGCGGCCGGCCAGGCACGGATTGGCGACGCCGGGCCGGTCCAGCGTGGCATATTCGATGTAGTCGTCAACATCGTTGCGGAAGACCGCCAGCTTGGCGCGCAGCCCGTCGCCGTCGACGAGGACGTTGTCGTAGGAGAGGTTCACGCCGGCCTCCAGCGTGTGCCCGACTTCCGGCGACAGGCCGGCATTGGGCAGGAGCTCGAAGGCGGCGGGCGCCGGGTGGAGACCCGACACGACCGCCTCGTTCAGGGTCGGCGAACGCAGGCCTTCGGCATAGGTGCCGTAGATCTGGAAGCCCTGGATCGGCGTGACGCCGACACTGAGCTTCGGCGAGAAGCGGTCGCCGGTGTTCTCTTCGGTCGTCGCCGTGCTGGTCAGGTCGAAATGATCGAAGCGGCCGCCGCCGATCACTTCCAGCCAGGTGTCGTATTCGAACCGGGCCTGGATGAAGCCGCCATAGACCTCGCGCGTGCCGGACGGCGTGAAGAGTTCGGTCGAGCCGACATTGTCTTGGGTCTCCACCTCGTCGCGGAAATAGTCGACGCCGTAGGTCAGGGTGGTCGGCACGATGCCGAGATCGAAGCGCGAGGCGTTGTAGAGATCGAAGCCGGTCGTCGACACCTCGACGTCGCGGCGCGCCGCGGCCGGGTTCTGGTCGATCTGCGTGTAGTCGGTCTCGTTTCGATAGAGGTTGAAGTTGAGGTCGACCAGCGGCGTGTCGGGGCTAACGAAGGTGTAGCCGAGACGGTAGGTGGCGTTGCGCACGTCGGTGTCGCGATCGGCGCCGGAGCCGGTCGATGAGACGAAGTCGTTGTCGTAGATGACGCCCGACAGGGTGATCTCGTGGCCGTCGGCCGGGCGCAGCCGCGCCTTCAGGACGCCGGAGCGCACGTCGAAGCCGGTGTTGTCGACATCGTTGCCGTCACCGTCCTGGTAGTCGTCCTCGTCGCGGTAGACGAAGGCGCCGTAGACATCCGCGTCCTCGGTGAGGCGCACGCCGGCCTCCAGCTTGCCCAGCCAGTCCGGCCCGTTGGTGCCGTAGACCGTGCCGAGGCGCGCCGCGTAGCGCTCGGACGGCGTCAAAAGGTCTTCCAGCTCGAGCGTGCGCATGGCCACCACGCCGCCGATCGCGCCGGAACCGTAGGCGTTCGCCACCGGGCCGCGGATCACGTCGATGCCGCCCAGAAGCGCCGGATCGACATAGACGAGATTGTTGTCGAGATGGCCCTGCACGCCGAAATTCTGGCGGGCGCCGTCGATCATCACGTTGACCCGGCCGGAATCGCGCAGGCCGCGGACGGAAATGGACACGCCGGGATCGTCGCGGTCGCTGGTGGTGGACACGCCCGGAATCGTCGCCAGCACGTCCTCCAGATCGCCGGCATTGTAGCGGGCGATCTCGTCACGGCCGACGACGCTGACGCCGCCAAGGCTCTGGATCGGGCTCTGGGGACCGCGATTGGCGAGGATCGACACCTCGTCGAGCTGGATCGCCATCGCGTCCATGTCCGGAGCGCCCGCCGGTTCCTGCGTGGTTTGCGCGTCCTGCGCCATGGCGACGGTCGAAAGGGCGAGGAGCGAAACGCCCGTCGCCAGGGAAAGAAGGAGGGGTGGTGTCGCGCCGCGAAGGCGCCCGTCTGGATGGGCCATGATTTCCCGCTGTCGTTTGAGAGGCGTGACGGGCTGGCTGGCTTCGGTCAGGAGCGGCTGGCTGGCATCCGGAGGCGAACGGTTTGTCGACCGTGGCGCCTTGCTTGCATTCGATATTTAACATGACTATCAGAGTCAACATTGTTGCCGAGGGGGTGGCAAGGCCCGGTGGGCTGGGGTGTCCAGCGCGGGATGACGACGATGAGGGTCCAGATGATGTGCGAAACGGCGCCGAAGCCGCAGACGGGGACCGGCCATGAGGCGAGAGGAACCGGCGGCGGAACGCTGCCGATGCTGAATGCCGCCGAGCTGTTTTCGGCCGGGCGGGAAGTCCTGATCCGGCATGCCGGCGACATCTACCGGCTGCGGCTGACGTCCAACAACAAGCTCATCCTGACCAAGTAGGACATCCGGTATGCAAAGCCTTATCCGCCGCCTCACCATCGCCGCCGCGGCGCTCTCGCTCCTGCCGGCCCTGTCGGCTCCGGTGCTGGCGGACAGCCGCAGCATCGTCGACGCCCATGGCCGCACGGTCGTGATCGCCGATACGGCGCGCATCGTGTCGATCGGCGGGGCGGTGACCGAGATCCTCGACGCGCTCGGCATGGCTGACAAGATCGTCGCGGTGGACACCACCAGCACCTATCCCGCGGCGATGACGGACAAGCCGGACGTCGGCTACATGCGCGCGCTGGCGGCGGAAGGCATCCTGGCGCTGTCGCCGACGCTGATCGTCGCCATCGAGGGTGCCGGTCCGCCGGACGTGCTCGACGTCCTGGAAGCGGCTTCGGTGCCCTTCGTCAACATTCCCGACACGCCGACGGCCGAGGGGATCGTCGCCAAGATCCGCGCCGTGTCCGACGCTGTCGGGGCAGGGGAGAAGGGCGAGGAACTGGCTGCGGCGGTCGCGGCGGACCTGGCGGCCGTGACTGCGGCGACCGCAAATGTGGGCGAGCGGGCGAGCGTTGCCTTCGTCCTGGCCATGCGGGGCGGGGCGCCGATGGTGGCCGGCCGCAAGACCTCGGCCGACGCCATGCTGGCACTGGCCGGCGCCGACAACGCCTTTGCCGCCTTCGCCGGCTTCAAGCCTGCAACGCCGGAAGCCGTCGTTGCCGCCGCGCCGGATGCGGTCGTCACCATGCAGTCGGGCGAGCACGCCGACGGCCTCGATCACGTTCGCGCCGACCCGGCCTTCGCAACGACGCCGGCGGTGAAAGAAGACCGGCTCTTCGCCTATGACGGGACCTATCTTCTCGGCTTCGGCCCGCGCACGGCCCATGCGATCCGGGATCTGGCCGCCGATCTGTATCCCGGGCTCGATCTGCCGGCGCTGCCGCCGCGCGCCTGGGTCGAGCCGCGGTGAGCGTCTCCGGCGAACTGGTGGGCGCGCGAACGGGGAGGGGCGGGAACATCCTGCGATCCCGCGACCGCGCTACGCTGGCACGGGTCGGCGTCGTCGCCGCGGGAATTCTTGCGGTGCTGGTCTGCCTCGTCGCGCTGACGGTCGGGGCCGCCGGCCTGTTGCTTTCGGCGACGCTCGACGCGCTGGTCGCGGCCGCGACCGGTCGCCGGGAGACGCTGGACCTGTCGCTGGCCACCATCGTCCTCGACATTCGCCTGCCGCGCGTCCTCGCCGGCATGCTGGTCGGGGCGGCGCTCGCTTTGTCCGGCGCGATGATGCAGGGGCTGTTTCGAAATCCGCTGGCCGACCCGTCGCTTGTCGGAATCTCCTCAGGTGCCGCGCTCGCCGCCGTGACCAGCATCGTCCTCGGCGAAATGGCCGCTGGCTGGCTGCCGGAGCTTGTCGCGCGGCATCTTCTGCCGATCGCCGCCTTCCTCGGCAGCCTTTGCACGACAATCATCCTGTACCGGCTCTCGACGGTGAACGGCCGCACCTCGGTGGCCGCCATGCTGCTCGTCGGCATCGCGCTCGCCGCGCTCGCCAGCGCGCTCATCGGCGTGCTCGTCTTCATCTCCAACGACCAGCAATTGCGCGAACTGACCTTCTGGACCATGGGCGGCCTCGGCGGCGCCACATGGCCGAAGATCGCGGCGGTGCTGCCGCTGATGCTACCGGCCTTCGTCGCCGCGCCGTTCCTTGCCCGCAGTCTCAACGCCATGACGCTCGGCCACACGGAAGCGTTTCATCTGGGCATCGACGTGCAGCGCGTCACGCGCCTCGCGGTGTTCGTCATCGCCGGGGCGATCGGCGCGGCCGTCGCCATCTCCGGGATCATCGGCTTCGTCGGCCTGATCGCGCCGCATCTGTTGCGCACGCTGATCGGCCCGGACCATCGGACCCTGCTGCCCGCGGCGGCGCTCTTCGGTGGCAGTCTCGTCGTTGCCGCCGACACCGCGGCGCGGACCATCGTGGCCCCCGCCGAACTGCCGATCGGCATCCTGACCGCGCTGGTCGGGGCGCCGTTCTTCCTCTGGCTGCTGTTGCGGCGGCGCGGCGGGCTGGTGGTCTGATGCTGGAACTCGCCGACATTTCGGTCTCCCTTGGCGGCCGAACCATCCTCGACGGGGTCAGCCTTGCCGTCACTCCCGGCGAATGCGTCGCCGTGATCGGTGCCAACGGCGCCGGCAAGTCGACGCTGTTGAAGGTGTTGAGCGGGCAGATGCGGCCGGACCGCGGGGCGGCGCGCCTCGACGGATGCCCGATGGGAGACATCGGCGCGGCCGCGCTGTCGCGTCGCCGTGCGGTGGTCGCCCAGAGCGTGGCGCTCGCCTTTCCCTTCACCGCCGCCGAGATCGTCGGCTTCGGCGCGGAGGCGGGCGGGGCGCTCGGCCGCCGGCGCGAAGCCATCGCCGCCGCGGCGCTGGCGCAGGTGGACATGGCCGGCCATGCGGCACGGCTGGTGCCGAGCCTGTCCGGCGGCGAGGCCCAGCGCGTGCATCTGGCCCGGGCCATCGCCCAGCTCGAAGCGGCGATGGAAACGCCGGCCGGCGACGGCGCGGACGGCCATTATCTGCTTCTGGACGAACCCACCGCCAGTCTCGATCTGCGCCACCAGGTCGAGACCCTCTCGCTGGCCCGGCGGCTGGCGGGGCGGGGCATTGGTGTCGTCGTGGTGCTGCACGACCTCAATCTCGCAGCGCTTGCGAGCGACCGCATCGTCGCGCTCAAGGGCGGGCGCGTCCTGGCCAACGGGCCGGTCGGCACTGTCGTCGACGACGCGCTTGTCAGTGCGGTCTACGGCATCGCCCTGCCGGTCGGCCGGACACCGCCGGATCTGCCCTTCGTCCTGCCGCAGACCGCGCCGATCAGTGCCGCCTGACCGCGTTCCGCTCGCCGGGGCCCGGGCCCCGCGACAGCCGTGCCATCATGCCACGTTCCGGCTAACGATTGGTTGCCTGCAACCGGCTGCAACGTAGCGATGAGTTAAGCACGCACGTGCCACGTTGCCGCGTGAGCAACTGGCAGGATTCCCGCAATGACCAGACCTGACGACAGGCGGGCCGGCGCCCTGATTCGGCGCGCGGCAGCGGTGCTTGCCCTGTCAACCGCATGGCTCGGCGCCGCACCCGCGGCCGCCGAGGACAAGCCGGCCGGCAGCAGCCAGACCCAGCTCGCCCGGGATATCGTCGCCGGGCTCGACAAGGTTTTCGGCGGGCCGCACAAGGGCTACCGGACGGCCCATTCCAAGGGCATTCTCCTCGACGGGGCGTTCCGCCCGTCCAAGGACGCCGCATCGCTGACCCGCGCCGAGCATCGCACCGGGGGCGATGTGGACGTGACGGTCCGCTTCTCGAATTTCGCCGGCGTGCCCCATGTCGGCGACAATACCGGTGACGCGAACCCCAAGGGCATGGCGATCAAGTTCCTGCTGCCGGACGGCGGCTCGACCGACATCGTCGCCCATTCCTTCGACGGCTTCGCGGCGCAGACGCCGGAAGAGTTCCGCCGCTTCGTCCAGGCGCTCGGCTCGTCCGATCCGCAGGATTTCGCCGATCACCTGGCCGCGCATCCGGCCGCCAAACGCTTCATCGAGGCCCCGAAGCCGGCACCGGTCAGCTTCGCCACCGAGGCCTTCTACGGCGTCAACGCCTTCTCCTTCACCAATGCGGCCGGCGAATCGCGCTTCGGCAAATATCGGCTGGTGCCGGTCGCGGGCGTCGCGCATCTGAGCGCGGCCGAAGCGGCGGCGAAGGACCCCGACTATCTCTCGCAGGACATGGCCGAGCGGCTGGAGGACGGGCCGGTGCAATTCCGCCTGCTGGTCCAGCTCGCCGGCGAGGGCGATCCGATCACCGAAGCGGCCTTTCCCTGGCCCGAGGACCGCGAACAGGTGGAGCTCGGCGTCCTGTCCCTGATGACGCTGGCTGCCGATTCGGTCGCGCGGCAGCGCGAGCTCGTCTTCACGCCGCTCAGCCTCGTCGGCGGCATTGCGCCGTCCGACGACCCGATGCTGATCACGCGCACCCGCAGCTACCGCATGTCCTATAGCCGGCGGCTGACCGCCGGCGCGGCGGCGACGGACAGCCACTAGCCCCGACACGGAAAGGACGTCCCTGATGCTACGTCTCGTCACCTGCGCCGCCCTGTGCGGCTTCACCCTGCCGATCGTCGTCGCCATGGCGGCAGGGCATATGATCATCATCGACCAGATCGACCGCATGTTCGACCGCAAGGCGGTGGCGATCGAAGAGGGCGACACGTTGCGCTTCACCAATCGCGACGAGTTCCTGCACCAGATCTATGTCGAGACCGACGGCTTCAGCTTCGATTCCGACGAACAGGCGCCCGGCGAGGTGATCGACGTCACCTTTCCGCGACGGGGCGACTACGAAGTCCGCTGCGGCATTCATCCGCGCATGAGCCTCGCCGTTTCGGTCGAATGATACCCGGCAGATTCCGCCCCTCCTAACGCTCCGGGATTACGACACCGCATGCCCCTCCGGTTGAAACTTCTTGTCGGCTGCCTGTGCCTGACGCTCGTCACGCTTGGTCTCGGCGTCTTCGCGCAGCACTCGCAGCGTGGGGCTGGTGACCTCGCCACACGCATTTACGACGAGGCGCTTCTGTCGTTGAGCTATCTGCGCTCGGCGCAGAACTCGCTTCTGCAGATCGAAATGGACGATCTGCAGCTGCGTTCGGGCGAGGTGCGGGGCGATGGCGAAGCGTTCCTGTCGGCGCAGACGGCACTGTCGACATCGCTGCCGGACATCATGGCGGATCTGGACGTCGCCTCGGAGCGGGCGATGTCGCCCGGGGGCCGTCGCAAGATCGGCGAAATCCGAACCGGGCTGCAATTGCTGCAGCAGGATTTCAGCACGCTGGACAACACGCAGCTGCGGGCGCGGTTTTCCGCCCTCGACGGCGAATTCGACACGGCGGTCGAGATCCTCGCCGGCGACGGATACCGCTTTCGCCGGGAAGTCGGCGAACTGATCGAAGCCTCGATGCACAGCACCCAGGGCGCGATGGCGGCGGCCGTTGTACTGGCCGTGATGATCTCGCTGATGCTGGCGCGGATGATCGTGCCGCCGCTGAACCGGGCCGTGCAGGTTGCCGAATCGATCGCCCGCGGCAAGCTCGACAACGAGATCGTGCCACATGGTCACGACGAGACGGCCCAGCTGATGCGGGCCCTGGCGACGATGCAGCGCAGCATCGGCGAGCATATCGGCCGCATCCGCGAGCTCATGGCCGAGCAGGCCGACAGCTACGACAGCCATATCGCCATCCAGAACAGCCGCTTCGAGGCGGCGCTCAACAACATGACCCAAGGCCTGTGCCTGTTCGACGTCGACGAGCGGCTGGTGATCTTCAACCGGCGGTTCGCGGAGATGTTTGGCGGTCTGCAGATCGGCGTGTCTGCGCGGCAAGTGCTGCTCGATCCGGAGATCCAGCATCTTCTGGCGCCCGGTCCGGACGGCAGCTTCACCCACGAACTTCCCGACGGCCGGATGATCGCGACCTCCCGGCAGGCGATCGAAGGCGGCGGCTGGCTCGACACGTTCGAGGACGTGACCGACCAGTATCGGGCCCAGGCGAAGCTCTCCCATATGGCGCTGCACGACGCGCTCACCGGACTGCCCAACCGGGTGCAGTTCCGCGACCGGCTGGAGACGGCGACGCGGACCGCCGCCGGCATCGCCAACACCAGCGTGCTCTGCCTCGACCTCGACGGCTTCAAGGCGGTCAACGACACGCTCGGTCATCCGACCGGCGACGCGCTGCTGCGCGCCGCAGCCGCAAGGTTGCTGTCCTGCGTCAGGCAGGGCGATCTCGTGGCCCGCGTCGGCGGCGACGAGTTCTCGATCATCCAGTCCGCCGGCGATCCGCATCTCGGCGCCGCAGCGCTGGCGCAGCGCATCGTCGATGCCTTCGTCGAGCCGTTTCCCATCGACGAGCGGCCGATCTGCGTCGGCGTCAGCGTCGGCATCTTCGTCACGGCGGAAATGGCCGAGGCCGGGCGGGCGATCGACCCGGACACCATCATCAAGAATGCCGACGTGGCCCTCTACCGTGCCAAGAGCGAGGGCCGCGGCACCTTCCGCTTCTTCGAGCCGGACATGGATGCCGGTCTGGAGGCACGGCGGCAGCTCGAACTCGACCTGCGGCTGGCCGTCGAGAACGAGGAATTCGCGCTGTTCTACCAGCCCTTCGTGGATGTCGAGCGTCAGGTCGTCACCGGGTTCGAGGCTTTGTTGCGCTGGCATCATCCGCAGCGCGGCCTGGTGTCGCCGGCCGAGTTCATCCCGGTCGCCGAGGATTGCGGACTGATGGCGCCGCTCGGCGTCTGGGTGCTGGAAACCGCCTGCCGGCAGGCCGCCGAATGGCCGTCGGACCTGGCCATCTCGGTCAATCTTTCGCCGGTGCAGTTCCGCGATCCGGGCCTCGCCGATATCGTGGAGGCGGCGCTGGAGCGCGCCGGCCTCGCTCCCGAACGGCTGCGGATCGAGGTCACGGAATCGCTGCTGCTGCAGGACAGCGCCACGGTGCTGGCGACACTGAAGCGGTTCCGCGACCATGGCATCGGCATCTCCATGGATGATTTCGGCACCGGCTATTCCTCGCTCGGCTATCTCAGCCGGTTCCCCTTCGACAAGATCAAGATCGACCAGTCCTTCGTCCGCCACATCGACGATCGCGAGAACATGGCGATCATCCGCGCCGTGATCGGGTTGAGCCGTGCGATGGATTTGTCGGTGATCGCCGAGGGCGTCGAGACGTCGGCCCAGCGCGATATCCTGTTGCGCGAGGGCTGCCGCGAGATGCAGGGCTATTTCTTCTCGCCTCCGAAACCCGCCGACGAGCTCGCGCGCATGCTCCTGACCTGCGGACGCGGGGCGGTGGAGGACGACGAAGCCGTGTCGGCCGAACTGGTCTGCCTGACGCCTTCGCCGCCGGCCGATGCCGTACCGCGCAGCCGGGCGCTGCAGGGCTGACGGATCACGATGGCTGGCGGACCGGTGTTGCCGGGATCGCCGGGGCTGTCGCATGGCGCAGGGCCGCCCGGTAGCAGGCCAGCCCGACAAGGGTGAGCAGCGCCACCACCGCCAGCGCGACATCGTAGCCGCCGGCTGCCCAGAGCAGCGAGCCGACAAAGGGCGACAGCGCGTAGGCGCACAGATACGGCACCGCCATGGCGCCGCTGATCGCGCCGAACCTGGCCTGGCCGAGGATCTCCCGTGTCATCACCGGCCGCATGATGCTGAGGACGCCGTAGCCGCTGCCCTGCAGGACGACGAAGGCGATCACCAGAAGGGGCGCGAACTCCGCCGCGATCAGGCAGAGCGTTGCCGTGATCACGAAGGCGAAGGACAGCGTCGTCACCCATGCGTTGGACAGGCGGGCACCGCCGAGCATCAGCGCCAGCCGCCCGGCGACCTGCATCGGCCCGATCATTGCCGCGGCGAGGACCGCGAGATCGAGGCTGACGCCCCGGTCGGCGAGGATCGGCAGGAGATGGTTCAGCACCACCCCGTGATTGAAGCCGAGCAGCGAAAAACCGGCGGCGAGGTACCAGAACAGCGGACGGCGCAGAAGGGTGGGGGCCGGCGCGGCTGACGCGGCTGACAGCGGCGTAGCAACAGCTGGATTTGCGGTCGCCTCGCCGGTGCGGATTGGTGCGTGCGGCTCAGCCGGCAGGCCGGCCGACGTTTCGAGCGCCCGGGCGCCGAGGACGATCAGCGGCACGCCCAGGCATCCGACAAGCGCGGCGAACAGCCAGACGGCGCCCTGCCAGCCGGCCGTCTCGGCCATGAAGTGATTGAGCGGAAAGGACAGGGTGCCGGCAAAACCCGCCACCAGCGTGACGCGGGTGATCGCCGGGCGGGCATCGGCACCGAGCGCCCGCGTGACCAAGGCGAAGCAGGGCTCGTAGAGGCAGCCGCCCATCGCGGCGCCGATTCCCAGCCAGAGCAGCGTGAAGCCGGGCAGGGTGGTGGCGAAGGGCAGCAGCGCCAGAAGGATTGCCCCCGCCAGAGCGGAGCCGCCCATCACCAGCGGACCATGGCCGCGATCGATCAGGCGGCCCGCCGTCGGCGAGACGATTGCCGAGACAATGATGGCCGCCGCGAAAGCCGCGGTCAGCCAGGTCTTGGACCAGCCGGCATCGGCCTCCCAGCGCAGGAGCAGCGCCGGGAAGAGATAGTAGAACCCGGCCCAGACGATGGTCTCGCCAAAGGCCAGGCAGAGGACGGCGTGAGCCGCACGCATCCGGGCTGTCCCGGCGGGCCTAGCTGCCCAGATGCGCCTTCAGGAAGTCGACGGTGCGGTCCCAGGCCAGCCCGGCGGCGACCTCGTCGTAGCGGGCCTGCGAGGTGTCGTTGTTGAAGGCGTGGTTGACGCCCGCATAGACATGGACCTGATGCTCGGTGCCGGCGGCCTCCAGCGCGTCGCGATAGGCGTCGATGCCGGCATTGATGCGCTCGTCGAGGCCGGCGTAATGCAAGAGCATCGCCGCCTTGATGTCGGCGACCTTGTCCGCATCCGGCTGGCGGCCGTAATAGGCGACACCGGCGGCAAGGTCCGGATCGGCGACGGCGAGGTCGTTGACGAGGCCGCCGCCCCAGCAGAAGCCGACAGCCCCGACGCGGCCATTGCCGTCCTCGCGGCCGGCGAGCCATTTGCGGGACGCCATGGCATCGGCGATACGGGTCTCGGCGTCGAGCGCGCCGATCATCTCGCGGGCCTTGTCCTCGTCCGGCGGCGTGCCGCCAGCCGGCGACAGGAAGTCGGGCGCGACGACCAGGAAGCCTTCCAGCGCCAGCCGCCGCGCGACGTCCTGGATATGGGCGTTGAGGCCACGGTTCTCGTGGATCACCAGCACGGAGGGCAGGGGATCGGTCGCATCGGCGGGCCGGGCCACATAGGCCTTCATCTCGCCGCTGGCGCCGGGATAGGTGGCCCAGACGCCGGCGAGACGCGGATCGTCCGGTGCGACAATGGCGGCGCGGGCGCTGGATGCGGCCATCAGCGGGGCGATCGCGGCCGCGGCCGTCGCCGAACCGGCCAGTGTCGTCAGCCGGCGCATGAAGCCGCGGCGATCGAGCGTCAGGTGCGTGTATTCGTCATAGGCATCGATCATCGCCTGGGTGATCGTCGGGGTCCTGTCGTCCATGATCGCCTGCTCCATCACCGTTCGCAGGGCATACTAACCCGTTGCGCCCCCGGCGCAATGCGGCGGCAATCGCACATCGCGGCCGCGCCATGCCGGCTTCCGGCGACCGCTTCCCTAGTGTTCCGCGCGCGAAGTCTTACATTGGCGCGGATGACTGATTTCGACGAATCAACCGGGGTCCCGGCGGCCCGTCCCGGCGGTATTGCCGCCCGTGCGCTGTCGGCCCGCGGGGTGGCCCGCAATGCCAGCGCGCCGGACTATCTCTCCGGCCTCAATGCCGAGCAGCGCGCCGCCGTGGAGACCACCGAGGGTCCGGTGCTGGTGCTGGCCGGCGCCGGTACGGGCAAGACGCGCGTCCTGACGACGCGCATCGCCCATATCCTCGCCACCGGCCGGGCCTGGCCGTCCCAGATCCTCGCCGTGACCTTCACCAACAAGGCCGCGCGCGAGATGAAGCAGCGCATCGGCCTTCTGGTCGGCGAACAGGTCGAGGGCATGCCGTGGCTCGGCACCTTCCACTCGATCGGCGTGAAGATCCTGCGCCGCCATGCCGAGTTGGCCGGGCTGAAGTCGAACTTCACCATTCTGGACACCGACGACCAGATCCGCCTGATCAAGCAGCTCATCAAGGCCGAGAATCTCGACGACAAGCGCTGGCCGGCCCGCACCTTCGCCAACATGCTCGATGGCTGGAAGAACAAGGCGCTGACCCCGAAGGACATTCCCGAGGGCGACGCCCGGGCCTTCGCCAACGGCAAGGGGCGGGAACTCTACGCCGCCTATCAGGCGCGGCTGCAGTCCCTCAACGCCTGCGATTTCGGCGATCTCCTGCTGCATCCGATCGCCATCTTCCGGGACAACCCGGATGTCCTCGCCGAGTATCACGACCGCTTCCGCTATATCCTGGTGGACGAGTACCAGGACACCAATGTCGCCCAGTATCTCTGGTTGCGGCTTCTGGCCCAGCGTTCGCAGGTGCGGGGCGAGGCCGGGCACAGCCCCGCGCTTCGGCAGGCGGCGGGCGCCGGCGCCGTGACGCAGGCGGGCACCGTGGAGGCGGGCGCGGCGGAGCGGCCGCCGGTCAACATCTGCTGCGTCGGCGACGACGACCAGTCGATCTATGGCTGGCGCGGCGCCGAGGTCGACAACATCCTGCGCTTCGACCGGGACTTTCCTGGCGCGACGGTGATCCGGCTGGAGCGCAATTATCGCTCGACCGCGCACATCCTCGGCGCGGCCTCGCATCTGATCGCCCATAACGAGGACCGGCTCGGCAAGACCCTGTTCACCGACTATTCCGACCCCGAGCACCAGAAGGTCGAGGTCAATGCCGGCTGGGATTCGGAGGAAGAGGCGCGGGCGATCGGCGAGGCGATCGAGGATCTGCAGCGGCGCGAGGACCACAACCTGAACGACATGGCGATCCTGGTGCGCGCCTCGTTCCAGATGCGCGAGTTCGAGGACCGCTTCGTCACCATGGGGCTGAACTACCGGGTGATCGGCGGTCCGCGGTTCTACGAGCGGATGGAGGTGCGCGACGCGCTCGCCTATTTCCGCTGCGTCTGCCAGCCGGCCGACGATCTGGCCTTCGAGCGGATCGTCAACACGCCCAAGCGCGGGCTCGGCGACGCCACCATGCGGCTGCTGCACGATTATGCCCGCGCCCGCGGCGTGCCGCTGATCGCGGCGGCGGTCGAGATGGTGGAAACCGAGGAGCTGAAGCCCAAGCCGCGCAACGCGCTGCGCCGGGTGGTCACCGATCTGGTGCGCTGGGCCGAGCAATTGTCCACCGCCAAGCACACCGACCTCGCCGAGCAGATCCTCGAGGAATCCGGCTACACCGAGATGTGGCAGAACGACCGCTCGGCCGAGGCGCCGGGCCGGCTGGAGAATTTGAAGGAACTCATCCGCTCCATGGAGGCCTATGACACGCTGCCCTCCTTCCTGGAGCATGTGGCGCTGGTCATGGACACCGAGCAGAACGCCGAGATGGATGCCGTCTCGATCATGACGCTGCACGCCGCCAAGGGGCTGGAGTTCGAGACCGTCTTCCTGCCCGGCTGGGAGGAGGGGCTGTTTCCCCATCAGCGCGCCCTCGACGAGGGCGGCCGCTCCGGCCTCGAGGAAGAGCGCCGGCTGGCCTATGTCGGCATCACCCGCGGCAAGCAGCGGGTGAAGATCTGGTTCGTCTCCAATCGCCGCATCCACGGCATGTGGCAGTCGACCATCCCGTCGCGCTTCCTCGACGAACTGCCCGAGGCGCATGTCGAGGTGATGGAGGCCAACACCTCCTATGGCGGTTACGGGGCCGGCGGCTTCGGCGGCTATGGCGCCAGCCGCTGGGACGGCGCGGCGGCCTTCCAGGAAGGCGCCTATACGACGCCGGGCTGGCGCCGCGCCCAGGCGGCCAATGCCGGCTTTGCCGGTGGAAATGGCGGGCGCGGCCGGGGCGGCGACGGCTGGTCGGGCGGGCGCACCCGCGAGATCAGCTATGACGAGGGCGGCGTCGGCGCCCGCGGCGGCAAGGGCCACAACCAGCCGCCGCGCACCGGCTTCGGCCTCAATGCCGCGGCCCGCAAGGGCGGCCCGCGCGATATCGAGGGCGAACTGGTGGCCAAGTCGGTGGCGACCGAAGCCAGCCGCTTTGCCTCCGGCGACCGGGTCTTCCACCTGAAGTTCGGCAACGGCACCGTCGCCAGCGTCGAGGGCAACAAGCTGACCGTCGATTTCGACAAGGCCGGCCAGAAGCGCGTGCTCGAAGGCTTCGTTGAGCCGACCTGAGCATCGGCCGGCCGCCGCCCGCCTGACGGCCGGATCCGTTGACGGGCCAGGCTCCCGCATCTCACCGCAAAGAGCGACGATGGATTACGACGCGATCATTCTGGGTGCCGGCGGCGCCGGGCTTCTGGCGGCGGCGACCGCCGGGCAGGCGGGGGCGCGCGTCCTGGTCCTCGACCATGCCGAGGCGCCGGGAAAGAAGATCCTGATCTCCGGCGGCGGGCGCTGCAATTTCACCAATCGCGAGACCGAGCCGCACTGCTACCTCTCGGAGAACCCGCATTTCGCCAAGTCGGCGCTCAGCCGCTACACCCAGTGGGACTTTCTCGCGCTGGTCGAGCGCTACGGCATCGCCTGGCATGAAAAGACCCTCGGGCAGCTGTTCTGCGACGGATCGGCGAAACAGATCGTCGACATGCTCCTGGCCGAATGCCGATTGGGCGGCGTCGAGATCCGCCTGTCGACGCCGGTGGGCGAGATCGCGCATGCCGACGGCCGCTTCCGGGTCGCCGGCGCATCCGCCCCGGCGCTGGTCATCGCCACGGGCGGGCCGTCGATCCCGAAGATGGGCGCCACCGGCAAGGCCTACGAGATCGCCGAGCGCTTCGGCCTGAAGCTCGTCACGCCGCGCCCGGCGCTGGTGCCGCTGACGCTCGGCAAGGACGAGATGCTGTTTCGCGACATTTCCGGCGTGGCCTGCCCGACCATCGCGCGGGTGCGCGACATCGCCTTCGAGGAGGCGTCGCTGTTCACCCACAAGGGCCTGTCGGGCCCGGCGATCCTGCAGGTCTCGTCCTACTGGTCGCCGGGGGAGACCATCGAACTGACCCTGGTCAAGGACGCCGCCGAGATGCTGCGGGCGGCGAAGCGGCGCATGCCGCGCGCCCACATGAAGGCGGCGCTCGCCGAGCGGTTGCCCAACCGCCTCGCCGACGCCCTGGCCGAGCGCATCGGCGAGACGCGGCCGCTGGGCGCCATCACCGATGCCGAGCTGGATCTGGCCGCCGACACGCTGACACGCCTGCGCTTCCGCCCGACCGGCACCGAGGGCTATGCCAAGGCCGAGGTGACCGCCGGCGGCATCGATACGGCGGAACTGTCGTCGAAAACCATGGAAGCCCGACGCGTCCCCGGCCTCTACGCCATCGGCGAGGCCGTCGACGTCACCGGCTGGCTCGGCGGCTACAATTTCCAGTGGGCCTGGGCCTCGGGCGTCGCCGCCGGCAAGGCGATCGCCGCGCGGCTGGGGTGAGGCGCGGGGTGGCGGCGTGGCGGCGCGCCGACGTGGTGGCGAACCCCTCAAACACGGGCGTCATCCTCGGGCTTGACCCGAGGACCCATGCCAAGCCCTCCGCGTCACCGCAGCGTTGCCGAACAGCCGCCCTGCTAAACGGCGGCTCATCTCATGGCAATCGCCACCCGCATTGATAGCCCCCGCTAACGCTTGAAGCAGCGGATGGTGAAGTCGCAGCGATCTTTCGCAATGCGGCTGGCCGTTATGGTGCTGTTACCGGTCGGGCCGTCACCGTCGCGGCGGTGTCGGCGCAGAGGCATGGGTCCTCGGGTCAAGCCCGAGGATGACGCGGGGAGGGAGGCTGGAGCCAATCGCCGAAGCTGATGCGCGACACCGAGCGACCCCAGGCGAGCCGAGCCATCTGCGCTGCAGTATGGTCGCGTCCCTCAAACACGGGCGTCATCCTCGGGCTTGACCCGAGGACCCATGCCAAGCCCTCCGCGCCGCCGCGGCGTTGCCGAAAAGCAGCCCTGCAAAGGGCGGCTTACCATGCCGCAATTGCCACCCGCACTGCCCCCTACCGTTCGAAGTGGCGGTCGGCGAAGTTGTGGCGGTCTTCCGCAATGCGCTGGCTGTTACGGCGAAGTTGCCGGTCCGTCACGGTCGCGGAGGTGTCGGCGCTGAGGCATGGGTCCTCGGGTCAAGCCCGAGGATGACGCGGGGAGGGAGGCTGGAGCCAATCGCCGAAGCTGATGCGCG